>NZ_JBNPVT010000022.1:0-107081 GCF_050434205.1 Paraburkholderia sp. GAS348 | reverse complement strand
GCTTCGGCTTCGGCTTCGGCTTCGGCTTCGGCTTCGGCTTCGGCTTCGGCTTCGGCTTCGGCTTCGGCTTCGGCTTCGGCTTCGGCTTCGGCTTCGGCTTCAGTCTCTTACTCGAGCGCGGCCGTTGCGCGCATGGTCAGATAGCCTTCGTGGTCTTTGGCCCACAGGTCGATGGTCTTGCCGTCGGTGGACGGTTTGCCGCATACCGTGAAGGGCTGCCCCGCGAAAGTGGGTCGCAGCGCCTTGAACGCGAAGCTTTGCAGTGTCGCCTCCACTTGTTCGCGGCGCACCAGATCGACCAGAAGCGTCGCGATCAGCGGACCGTGCACGATCAGGCCTGGATAGCCTTCCACCTCGGTCACGTACGGATAGTCGTAATGGATGCGATGGCTGTTGAAGGTCAGCGCGGAGTAGCGGAACAACATCACGGCGTCCGCATCGACGGTGCGGCGCCACGTTTCGCCCTCCGGTGCGAGCGCCGCTTGCGGCGGCCGGGCGCCTTCTTGCGGCGCGTCGCGATAGACAATGTCGTGCTCTTCTTCGAGCTTCAGTTCACCAGCGGCTTCAATCGTGTGCTGCACCGTCACGAAAACGAGACGGCCCGAACGGCCTGTCTTGTCTTCGATATTGGCGATGGTCGACGTGCGTTTCGCGTGCTCGCCGATTTTGAGCGGCGCATGGAACGTCAAGCGGCCGCCGGCCCACATGCGGCGCGGTAGCGGCACCGGCGGCAGAAAGCCGCCACGCGTCGGATGACCATCAGGACCGGTCTCGGACAGTGGCGAGACCGGCAGAAAGTACAGCCAGTGCCAGAGCGGAGGCACCGTATCGCCGGTTTCTTCGCGGTCCAAGGTCGCGGCCATTGCAATCAGCGGAAAAGCGGCGATGTCGTCTTCGGTCACCGCTTCCTTGTAAAGCCAGTCGTCGAGTTTCTCTGCGGAGGCAGACATGGGCAAAGTCTCCGAATGCGCCGATGAGGCTAAAGAGGGTCTTACTATGAACCTTGCGGCAGGTTTCGCGAAGTTGGCATTTTCGAATCGGGCCTTTGCATTTGCTTAAGACGCCACGGATGCCTGTATGGCGCGATTGAAGCGGCGATGGTGACGGCCACGGCGACTCGATATCGATCCCGATGCTGGAATTGGAGAGCAAAAATCGGAGTGCGTGGCCTTAGGCGCGTGCTTACACTCAATCATCATTCGATGAATCGCGTTACGGAGAATCCTCATGAATACGGTCGCGAAGGACCCGCAGCCGCAGCCGCAATCGCCGGAGTTGGAGCTAGAGCTAGAGCTGGGCTTCGCGCCCAAACTGAACCACTCGGCCGCACCGGAGCCCGGCTCCGGCAGCGTCGCCGGCTCGCTTACGCAGCGTGTCGACGCGATCGACTGGTTCGATGTCGAAGAAGAGCTGAACGGATATGGTTGCGCGATGCTGCGCAATCTGCTCAGTGCGCAGGAATGCGACGCGCTGACCGCACTCTATCCACGCGACGACTTATATCGCAGCCGCGTCGTGATGGCGCGGCATGGTTTCGGCCGTGGTGAATACAAGTACTTTGCTTATCCGCTGCCATATCAGGTGGCGGAGTTGCGTGCCGCGTTCTATCCGCGCCTCGCGCCGGTCGCAAATCGCTGGAACGAGGTGATGAATATCGATGTGCGCTATCCGGCCGCGCACGACGAATTCATCGAGCGCTGCCACGCCGCCGGCCAGATCCGCCCGACGCCCCTGATGCTTCAATACGCCACCGACGACTACAACTGCCTGCATCAGGATCTGTACGGCGAGCACATCTTCCCGCTTCAGGTCGCGATTCTGCTGTCCAAGCCCGGCGAGGATTTCACGGGCGGGGAGTTCGTGATGACGGAGCAGCGTCCGCGGATGCAGTCGCGCACGGAAGTCGTGCCACTCGGCAAGGGCGACGCGGTCGTGTTTGCGGTTCATCACCGGCCGGTGCAGGGCACGCGCGGCGTGTACCGCGTGAATCTGCGGCACGGCGTGAGCCGCCTGCGGTCGGGCCACCGGCATACGCTCGGGGTGATTTTCCACGACGCGACTTGATTGAGTTCAACGCGGCACGCACTGGTCTCGAGGGACGCGCAGCCAGGCCACACACCGGTTCCGCGCGGCCTTCATCCTTACCGGCGCAGCGCTGCTGCGCCACCGCAAAAATTCGACAACCGTAATTTTGACCCGGTATGATCCGGGAAAACCCGATCTCACCGGACGCGCTGCGCCACCCTTTGCAGCGTATTCCGCGTGCCTGTTCGAGTGTTAATGCCCGTCGTCGGACGGGGTTTCCAGCCGGTGATCCCGGCACGGCAGCCTCATTCGACGATACGAAGGTGGCGGGCTCGCATGCCCGCCCTGCTGCAATCGGCCAAAAGCCGGTGGCGGCCATTTAGCCTGGATATCATCGATCATGATTGCTGCCGCGTTTTCACGCGTCGCCGACCGCCTGCTGGTTGCGGACCCGGGACTCGTGCGTCTCCATACCGCGCTGCGCGTTGCGCTTGCCTGCCTGCTAACCGGCATTGCCAGCATCGCGTGGACCGTCTTTCGTCACCAACCGATTACCCTCGCCGCACCCGGCATCCTCCTTGCGATGGTTGCGCCTCTGTTCGTGCGCGACGCGCGACGGCCGGCGTGGTTCGGCACATTGTTTTGTCTCTATCTCTGCGCCTGCGTGTGCTTTGCAGCGGCGGGCGTGCTGAGCCGCTTTCCGCTCGCTGGCGATGCCGGCTTCCTGGTCGTGATGTTTGTCGGCATGCTGGTCCAGGCGTGCGGTCCACGTGCGCTGGGCTGCGCGATGTTGGGCGTGGTGTGCTTCTACCTTGGACTGTACCTGCATCCTTCGTCCTTGCATCTTGTGCAATCGCTCTTGCTGTCCGCATTCGGTCCGACGATGGTCGCGCTGGTCGGCCGAGTGATCGTCCCGATGCGGGCCGCTGCGAGCTTCCGGCTTGCCATTCATACGGTGACGTTGCGCGCATCGCGTATGCTCGCGGCGCCGAGCACGGTGCATCTGTCGGCGCTGAACGAAGCCGCGCTCTCGCTTGAAGAACAGCTGGCGTTGCTGAATCCGCCCGATGCCGAGACGATTCGTGAGCGGATTGTCGAAGTGGAAGTCGCGGCGGGGCAGCGTGCGTTTGCTTCGGCGCGTGCACATGGCAACGCGCAGGCGAATGTGGACGCGCTGCGTCACGCGATCGTGCGGCTGAAGGAGATTGCGCATCGGAACCATGCGCGGCGCCGCGCTTCGACTTTGTCGGTTGGCGGTGTAGGCGCCCGGTCCGCGGCGCATTGGTTTGCCGATTTGCGCACCAAGCTCTGCTGGCTGCCCGCTACGCGCGCCACAACGGCCGCTTTTCTCGCGATGCTGATCGGCCACTCGCTGTCTCCTGAGCGCTGGTTCTGGGCGGTCATCACGACGTTCGTGGTTTTTCTTGGCACGCGCTCACGCGCTGACACGGTTTATCGCGGCGCTCAGCGCCTCGCCGGGACGCTGGCTGGCACGTTAGTCAGTGTGTTGCTGGTCGCGCCGCTCCACGACTCGCCCGTGCTGCTGGTGGCTGCGATGGTGCTGTGCTTGTTCGGTTGGGCTTACTACATCCTGAGTGCGTATGCGCCGGGGGTGTTTTTTATTACCGTGCTCGTCGGGCTCGTGTACGGCGAGTTGGGCTTCGCGATGGGACCGCTGGTTGAGTTGCGGATCGAAGAAGTACTGGTCGGTTGTCTCGTGTCGTTTGCGGTCGCGATTTTGATGATGCCGCTTGCGGCGACCCGGCATGTCGAGACGAGACTCGGGGCTGTGCTGGGTGCACTGCGCGAGGTGGTAAGGCTAGCAGGCTCCGCTGCTCAGACGCCCGAGACGACGCCGGCCATGCGCAGGCTCGATCGCACCTGGCATGATTTGCGGATCGCGTTGAAACCGTTGCAGACGCAGCGTGTGGTGGTGTGGAATCCCGGCGTCGAACTTGCCACTGGTTCGCTGCTTTGTTGTCTGCACTGGGCGCGGGTGTTGAGTGATTCTTCGCTGCGCGGGGCGTCGTCGGAAGATGTGGCGCTCAATGCGGCGGATGTCGGCGCTGTGCATGTGGAATCGATCGTTGCGCGGCTGGATTCGTTGATCGCGCGGTATAACGGTGGCGCGGCGGGTTCTGCGCGTGGCGAGTTGGATAAGCGCATGTCGGCGACCACTGCCGTTGATATCGATCCAGCAAAGACACCGGCACTCGCTCAGTTAGATGGCGCCGTCGCGCAGTTGTTTGATCGGTTGACACAGCCGGTTGCCCAAACGCGGAGCGTGTTCAATTGGGCGCTTCGGGGCAGGAGCGCGTAGGCGGCGGTGGGTTTTCGGTTTTGTTTGCCTACGGCGCTGGGGAGATTGCTGCTGTTGTGAACTTGTCCACAGAAAATGTTCGCAAGCCTGTGGATAACCGCCCCACAACAGCGCCAAGCCTTTGATGCGAATACGTTCCAGCAAGCTGCACTTGTCAGCGCGCGTGGCGCAGCCAATTGCTGTCCTGGTGACTAGTCGATTGGGTCGTGCGTAACGCTTATGTATTGCTTGATGTCCGGCTGACCCAGTGCAATCAGACTGAGCATCGCGGCTCCAAGCCGCCGCGCGAACGCGTCGTCAAGCCTGAAATTATGCTCGTCCAGCAGGATAGGCGCCTTGAACGTCCCGGCCACGAACGGGGCCAATCTAGCTCGATCAACCGCTTGCACAGCAAACTCTTGCCGATCTTCGATGTATGTCAGAACCACGGAATACCGCGGATGCTTAGCCATCCTACCCGCTGCACTCTTCTGCCCTGACGGCCTGTCGATTGGCCGTTGTGTAACGCTCATGTATTCCTTGACGTCCGGCTGACCTAATGCAATCAGATTCAGCATTGTTGCTCCAAGGCCCCGAAAAAATTCGTCGTCAAGCCGGAAATCGAATTCGTCTAGCAGGATCGGCACTGTGAATTTTCCAGCCAGGAACGAGGCCAGCTTGGCAGGGCCTACTAACTGCACATTCAACGTCTGACTGTCTTGGTCGTAGTTCAAAACCACGGAACGCGGTGGATCAATAGTCATCAATACCCTCTGCACTGTTGATAGATTTGGAACGCCATCTGCTTAAACAGCGCGGCTTCCCACGCGCGGCCTCTGCGGAAAGAAATCGCATTGAACATTTCGATTTGAGCTTCATACTGCGCGAAGCATTCGCTCTGAAAATCTCCGGCGGCGCGGCCCGCGACGCCGGACAGTGGTGATAAGGGGACAAGTTCGCACTTTTCCCACGAGCCTTATCAGGCCCGCTCCTGTCCCCTCGGTGCTATAGCCAAAAATCAGTCGGTCATGGCAGTAAACCTGTAATCAACTACTGCCCTGACGGCTTGTCGATCGGCCCTTCGGTGAACGTCATGTATTGCTTGACGTCAGGCTGACCCAGCGCAATCGTATTGAGCATTCCGACGCCAAGCAGTCGCGCGAATTCGTCGTCAAGTTTGAAATCGTGTTCGTCAGCCATCACCACGCCCATTCTCCCAGCCACCAGCGGGGCCAGTTTTTTGGATCAATGGTATGCACGACTAGCTGTTGCAGATCTTCGTTGTAGGTCAGAACCACGGAATACGGAGGATGGCTAGCCATCAATACCCTCTACACTGTCGATAGATTTGGAACGCCATCTGCTTAAACAGCGCGGTTTCCCGCGCGCGGCCTCTGCGGAAAGAAATCGCATTGCACATTTCGATTTGAGCTTCATACTGCGCGAAGCATTCGCTCTGAAAATCTCCGGCGGCGCGGCCCGCGACGCCGGACAGTGGTGATAAGGGGACAAGTTCGCACTTTTCCCACGGACCTCCCCAGGCCCGTTCCTCCCCCTCAGTGCTATGACCAAACGTCAATCGGTCATGCCACTCAAGCTCTGTCCAATTACTCTCCGGACGGCTTGTCGATTGGGTGTGGTGTGAAAGACATATATTTTTTGAGTTCCGGCTGACCCAACGCAATCAGATTGAGCACTCCCCCCCCCAAACCGACGCACGAATTCGTCGTCAAGCCTGAAATCGAATTCGTCTAGCAGGATCGGCATTTCAACTGCTCTAGCCAAAAGCGGCACCAACCTGGCTGGGTCAACTGATTGCAAAATCAACTGTTGACGATCTTCGTCGTAAGTTATAACAACGGAACACCGCGGAAAATTAATCATCAATACCCTCTGCACTCTTAATAGTCTGCGAACGCGTTCTGCTTGCACAGTGCGCGGCCCCGGGCACCGCCCATGATTGTGCCAAGCGAATTGCACCGAATCATTTCAATCATATATTTCGCATGACAGTCCGCCTCCCGGAACTCCGTATCGCCTCGACTCCCACATTTAACCATTCCACTGCCACCACTTCCGGCGCCGAAGATAGCACCGTAAAGCATTGACCTTTTCGCAGAGCCGGTCAGGTCCGGTACGAGAGCAGGATAAGGAACCTGCGACTGATCGCTCAGCATCAGCTCCGTTGTCTCGCCCCACTTCGAAAGTGGTTCGCTTAGTTCACTACCAAAAAGCCTCTCCGTCAACTTGGCTTTCCACGCCATGTAGCATTCAACGCAGAGCCGTGGAACGAAGGCCTTGGCGTCAGACTGGAGTCCGGTAAGGTTGGCAGGTGGAGAAACCGGATCATTACCCAACTCCCAGTTGGTGAGCCACACACCCAGTTCAGCATCGCTGATCGGCTGCTGAACACCGCCATTCTTTGCCACCGTCGCTGTACGCGTCGACACCGTGCCGTTCGCCGCATAGCCATACCGGACCACCAGTTTGCGGGCGAGTCCGCCGTTGACCACACCGGCCTTCTCGTCATACTGAAAAACAGATACGCGCCCGCGCTCGTCGTAACTGATGTCCGCCTGGCCGCTATCGCCTGCTATAGCTGTCGCACGATTCGCGGCATCACGGCTGAGCGTTCGCATCGACCAACCCGACACGGCATCCCGCGTCGTCGCGATGTTGCCCCTTGCATCGTACGTGTAGGTCCAGTCTTCAATCTTCGTGCCATTCTGGGTGATCGTGGCCGACAGAAGACGGCCCGCATTGTCGTAGCGTGCGCCGACCGTCAGTTGGCTCCCGGTCCCGACCGCCTGCAGTCCCTGTTCGCCTGTCAGGTCGGTCGTTTCCCGTTCTGCGTAGCCCGTGACGTTGCCGCTCGAGTCATAAACGAACGCGCGGATCTTGCCCGGTGTAGCGACCAGATTCGGACGCAGCGAGCTGGCATCGTTGTACTCAATCGTTATTACCGTCTTCTTCCCGGCGACCGTTGCAATCGCCTTCGTTGGCCGGTTGGCGCTGTCCCACGTGTACTGCGTATCTCCTTCAGGAGTCGCCCTCTGCGTCAGATTCCCTGCGATATCCCACTTGCGCGATATCGTTCCGGCTGGTGTAACGATTGAACCAGGGCGCCAGCCGTCCGGGAAACTGAAACTGTACGTGCTCGTGCCGTACATGTCGCTGAGTGTCGTCTTGCCGGAACCATAGTTCAACGATGTATTGCGCGTAGTATCGGGATGGCTGACCGATATCACGCGTGCATTGGCATCGTAGGTCCATGTCGCTATCCGCGATCCGGATTCGTCCTTTACACCTGTCAACGCGTAGGGGAAACGGGCATCTTCGTACAGATATTGACGAATGGAGCCGTCTGGATGAGTGACCGAAGCAAGATTACCTTTTACGTCGTACGCGTACTGCGTGACCTTGCCCAAGGGATCTACCATGCCAACGATGCGATCGCTATCGTCATACTGGAGATTGATCCTGAATCCGTTCGGTCCTATCTGATCGACCGGCCACTGGTTGATCTGCACCATCCGCTGTCTGGAGTCGAACCCAAATTTGCGGAGCATCCCCGTGCGGGTAGTCTCGGAATAGAGATTGCCGTTGCCCGAGTAGGCTTCCGTTGTACCGAGCAGTTCGTCTTTCAGGTAGTAGTATCCAGCGCCATCTTTCGTCAGCGAGAGCCCGCGATTTCCCAGCACGGCCCAAGCCTTACCGTTCCACTTGAATGTCAGCGGTTGCTGGTTACCCCGGTAAACCACGATTTGCGGCGTGCTCGCATTAACCGCCGTCAGATCAATCCTTCGCTGCCAGTTGTTAACCCAGTTGCGACCCATCGCTGTCTGCGAGGTGTCATAAAGCCTCGAAAGATACGTGCGCCCAAAGACGAATGGGGGCGCATCGCCGTTCGCAAAGTCAGTTTCGGAAAGCGTGACGATGCCCTCTGCCGGCAATACCGGGTCCGCTACCGGGCAGGAGCCTTCTGGAGAAGGGGGGACCGGTGCGCCACCGCAATAGTCCTTTATCCAGTCCGAAGCATTGGGACAGTTGTAGTAATTCATGCTGCTATACGGATCGTCAGCGCCCCTCGACAGAGGTGTCGTGCCGGCCACCTGGATAGCGCAGGTCGGGGTCCCGGGAGTCCCGAGAGACTTCTGATATGCCTGCATACACTGCATGTAATCTGCTGCGTTCGCACCAAACGCGACCATAAGCAGCATGAATGCGGCCAGCAGGCGAGCCGCCACGCCCGCCGTCTCCTCGGAAAATCTATTATTTTTCATAGTCATCCTTATTGGTTTTACCTGGTTTAAACACAAGTACCCCATAAGGAGAATTCCATCTGCGCTATCCAATAATTCCCAAAATTACAATTTCCAGAATTGCCGTACACGCTTCTTTCAGACTTCCTACGTAATCCGTATTGAATTACGAAAGAACCCGTCAACCATCAGCGCGTCGCAGTAAGAAAACCAAAACGTCAGACGCGGGATATTCGAGCGTGAAAGTGGTTGGACGCTGACACCCAAACCTGGGCCGACTGGAAGGGAAAACAAGGGCCGCGTAGCGCGCCGCCAGAAAGGGAGAGGGGGTAGCGCAAGACAGCGCTACGAGACTAATCGCGATACAAAGTGCGATCTTAAATAACCAGGCCCGAGAACGAAGGGCGAACCCTCACCGGCTAGCCGCTCGAACGGCGGCCTCAAAGTTATCAACAGAAAATGTTCGCAAGCCTGTGGATAACATTCTGGCAAACGCGCCAAGTACTTGATGTACTTGGCTTCTCTTGCGTTGCGCGTCGGCACGGCCGCTTTCGCGCCCGCGCCTTTTGCGTTAAAAACCAAGCGGCCCCGCCGCGGCCCTCTCGGCCGCGCCTCTCACATCAACGGTAAGCGGACTTCGCCACACCGCGGGTCGCGGGAGCCAGCAGTTTGCTCCGCTCAACCATGGCGCCGAACAGCAGCCCAATGGTCGTCCACATAATCACCTGCATCCCGATCGCCGCGACGCGGAACTTCCACAACAGCACCGCCGGGAAGGCCGCCGGCACTTCGTTGATCGCCGGCATCGACAGCTGCACGGCAGCAATGATCACGACAAACACCACACCGGCGACGATCGAGCCATTCCACGCGCCCAGCTTCAGCGCCGCGCGGCGCCGCACCTTCAGCGAGAACACCATCGCTGCCAGCGAGATCGCAATCATCAGGAAAAACAAGCCGGTGCGCATCCCGATCGTCTCGGGGTCGCCCACCGAGGGAGGATTCGCCGGATATTTGATGTTCGGAACGATCACCAGCGCGATAAACGCGCCAAGCGCCAGCCATGCGGACAACGCGCGCGCACTCAATGCGCCGACGCGGCCGTACGCAAACGCGAACACCAGCGAGAACAACCCACCGAACGCCGCGCCATACGTCACGACGCCCGTCAACAATCCCAGGCCCGCTTGCGTGCCGCGGCTCACCAGTTCGGGTTCAGGCGCCTCGCCTTTGGCAGCGTCGGCCTTTTCCTCGAAGGAAATCGCCTGATCGACCTGCGGCTCGCCCACCAATCTGGCGAAGCCGAACGTGAGCAATCCCGCGGCGATGCCTGCAAGCATCCCGCGTACCAACAATTTACCCACCATGGTCGACTCCGTTAGTGGCAGGGAAAGCCGAGCAGATGGCGGCCGTCGTGCACGAATTCATGCACATACATGCCAGGCACCAGGGACGTGGCACCTTCTTCCGCACCAACGAAATAAATCGCGAGCAACAGCAGCAAGCCGCCGAACACGACCCAAGGCAGCAGTTCACGCAGCGGAATCGGCGTGGGTTGTGCGACAGGCTGTGTCGCGGGATCGAAAACAGCGTTGGTCATATTGGACATCTCCTGGGGGTAACGCGCCCCGATAGTCGATTGAAAAGGGATGCTGCGAAGCTCAGGTCTGGCTTTCGGCTCGTGAATGCCGATTACAGTGGCGCGACCGCGCCGGGCTCTCACCGGCTTCCGTGCTTCGCAGTGACGCTATTCTACGCGCTAAACTTTGCCTCCCGGCAACGCAAAGCATAATCGCAGGGTCCGTCTTTAGTCTGGCCTTTATGGAAATCAACTGAATGGACATACGGCTGTTACTGATCAGCCACGCGTCGACTGCGGCGATGCGCACGGGCTGCTTTCCCGCCGACGATCCACTCGACGCACGCGGCCTCGCCGAAGCAGGCGTCGCGTGTGCGCGTCTGTCGATTCCGGACGACGCGGCGGTTTTCGTCAGCCCTGCCGTCTGCGCGCGTGATACGGCGTCGGCCTTGGGCCTCGCTGCAACGGTCCACGAGGGACTGGCGGATATGAACTACGGTCGATGGCATGGACGCCGCCTTGCCGATCTCGCCGTCGAAGCGCCGCAAGACCTCGCCGCATGGACGCACGATCCCGACGTTGCCGCGCATGGCGGCGAGTCGTTCGGTCAACTCGTGAAACGGGTAGGACAGTGGCTCGATGCGCTGGACGATGCGTTGAGCAACGGGGTGTCTCGCGCAACGGACAGTGCATCAAGCGATGGAACGACCGGGGCAAAAAACCGTGCGTCAAGTGCAAAAACGAGCGGTGTACCGCGCAATATGCAAAACGTGGTCGCCATCACGCACGCGCCAGTGATCAAAGCCGCAATCGTTTATGCGCTCAGGGCGTCGCCGGACATGTTTTCGCGCATCGAAATCGCGCCGCTCTCGATGATCGAATTGCGCCGCTCGCGACGCGGCTGGACATGGTGGCCGGCGGCGTCACATTAACGAACTACGCGAATCCGTTGCCGAGCACCGAGGCAAACATCGCGCACCGCACCATCGCCGGGCTCAAACCGGTCGATACCCTTGTGGTAGATGCCGCACCGTCACGCCGTATTCGAAGCCAATGTTGTCACATTGCGGCCGCAGGCTGTTGCCGAGTACGTCTTCACAACAATCCCAATTCAATAGTTTGCTAACGAATATTTTAGAAATACAATATCGGCCATGTCGAATCTCGATGCCTTGCGCCGCACCGTCAGCAGCACGCTGGTCGTCGCTGCCAGAAAATGGCGGCGCACGAGCCATGGCGTGCTCGCGGCATTTAACGTTTCCGAAGCGTGCGCTACGCCGCTACTGACCGCCAGCCGGCTCGGCGAAGCAGTGCGGCAGGTCACGCTGGCCGATCACATCGGCATTGAAGGGCCCTCGCTCGTGCGGCTGCTCGATCAACTGTGCGCGGCCGGCCTGATGCGCCGCGACGAAGATCCGGAAGACCGGCGCGCCAAGACCGTGGCGCTCACCGACGAAGGCCGCGCCGTCACCGCGAAAATGGAAGAAGAACTCAATACGTTGCGGGCGCAAGCTTTGAAAGGCATCTCGCGCAGCGATCTCGAAGCGACCTTGCGGGTGCTGGCCGCTTTCACGACCGACGCAGCGGCGCCGCACAACGCCGGGGATCCCGAGTAAGGGTTTATGGTCTATCCGTCCATCCGCGACTGGCTGTTCTCCGTCAAGACGTTTGCCGCGGCGATGATCGCGCTCTACATCGGTCTCTCGCTCGAGTTGCCGCGGCCCTACTGGGCCATGGCCACCGTCTACATCGTGTCGAATCCGTTTGTCGGCGCGACCCGCTCCAAGGCGCTTTATCGTGCGCTCGGCACCGCGCTCGGCGCGTCGGCCGCGGTGCTGCTGGTGCCGCCCTTCGTCGAATCGCCGTATCTGTTCAGCGTGATCGTCGCGTTGTGGACCGGTACGCTGCTGTATCTGGCGGTGGCCGACCGCACCGCGCGCAGCTATGTGTTCATGCTGGCGGCCTACACCATGCCGATCATCGCCCTGCCTTCGGTGACGAATCCAGGCGGCGTATTCGATCTGGCGATCAGCCGCACCGAAGAAATCACGCTCGGCATCGTGTGCGCAAGCATCGTCGGCAGTTCGCTGTTTCCTAGCCGGCTCGCGCCCACCATCATCGAGCGGACCGACGCGTGGTTTCGCGACGCGGCGTTCTATGCGACCGAAACGCTGTCCGGGCGCATTGCGGGCTCGGCAATCTCGGGGGCTCGCCAGCGCATCGCGTCCACGATCAACGGGCTGGAACTGCTGCTGAGCCAGCTTGCCTACGACCATACCCGGCCAGACATCCTGACTCGTACTCACGAGTTGCGCGGGCGCATGCAGTTGCTGCTGCCGATGATGTCGGCGCTGGCCGATCCGCTGATCGCCCTCTACAACAGCGGCCGCCAGAGCTGGCCGGAGGGTCTCGAAGCGCTGCTCAACGACGTCATCACGTGGTTCAACGCGCCGCTTCCCGCGGCCAGCGGCGGCTATCACGCCGACCCGGCCGCCAACGCATTGCGCGAGCGCATCGCCGCGATGCAGCCGCCGCCGCCCGCGCTGGCGGACTGGGACGGCGTGCTGCTTTCGAACGCGCTGTGGCGCCTGAAACAGGTGATCGACGTCTGGCAGGACTGCCGCTCGCTGCGCATCATCATCACGCGCGAAGAAGGCTCGTGGCGGCCACGTTTTCGCCATTGGCGGCTGGGCGGCACCGAGCGGTTTTTCGACCGCGGCATCATGCTGTTTTCGACGGTTTCGGCAGGCGCCGCGGTGGTCATCGCGTGCAGTCTGTGGATCAGCTCCGGCTGGGCGGACGGCGCCAATGCAGTGACGCTGGCGGCGATTGCCTGCTGCTTCTTCGCCGCGCTCGACGAACCCGCGCCCATGGTGTTCAGGTTCTTCGTCGCGACGGCAATCGCCGTGGTGGCCGCCGGCATTTACCTGTTCGCCGTACTGCCGCATGTGCATGATTTTCCGATGCTGGTCATCCTGTTCGCCGCGCCGTTCATTCTCGTCGGCACGCTGATCCCGCGTCCGGCGTTTAACATGGTTACGGTGCTGGTAGCCGTCAATACAGCCACCTTCATCAGCATTCAGGATGCCTACTCGGCCGACTTCCTGATCTTCCTGAACAGCAATCTCGCGGGCCTCGCAGGCTTGCTGTATGCCTATCTGTGGACCCGCGCGACGCGCCCGTTCGGCGCTGAACTCGCGGCCTCGCGGCTGTTGCGCTCGAGTTGGGCCGACGTGGTGCTGACCGCCTCCACGCGAAGAATCGAAGACCCGCGCAATCTCGCCGCGCGCATGCTCGACCGCCTGATGCAGCTGATCCCGCGGCTTGCCGCTACGGACGACCATCGCCATCCGTCGATCGAAAGCTTCCGCGATCTGCGCATCGCCTTCAACGCGCTCGATCTGCGGCGCCTGACCCACAAGCTCGGCGGCGAAGCGCCGGCCGCGATCGATCATGTCCTCGAAGACGTGCGCCAATACTTCGAAACGTGCGTCGACCGGCGCGCGCGCCAACCGGTGCCCGAGAGCCTGATGTCGTCGATCGATGCAGCCGTGGCGCGCGTCACGGCACAAGGGCTCGCCAATGCCAATGCGCCGAGCGCGACCTCGCAAAGCTCGGCCCGCCATTTGCGCGACGCGTTGCACGCGCTGGTCG
Organism: Paraburkholderia sp. GAS348; assembly: GCF_050434205.1. Taxonomy (NCBI): domain Bacteria; kingdom Pseudomonadati; phylum Pseudomonadota; class Betaproteobacteria; order Burkholderiales; family Burkholderiaceae; genus Paraburkholderia; species Paraburkholderia sp. GAS348. The sequence goes on along the minus strand of NZ_JBNPVT010000022.1, from coordinate 93,262 downwards.
GCTTGCGTCTTTCGCTGTTTCCGGCCACGCTAATCACACCCACGCCGCCCGAACCGGAGGCTGCAGCCTGATGCGCCCGTCCCGCAACCCCATCCATCCCCTTGCCAGTTCCCGTGATGATCGGTGAAATCGATATCTTCGGCGTGTTCGTGCCGGCCGTGCTCGTGCTGATGTTGATCGCCTATCTGATCAACCTGGCCATCCGTACGGTGCTCGCGCGCGTCGGCTTTTACCGCTTCGTCTGGCATCGCTCCATCTTCGATCTCGGCATCTATGTGCTGGTGCTGGGCCTTGTCGTCGTCGTTTCGCACAGACTAATAACGTGAAAAAAACCTGGTTCTCCGTCGGTCAAATTCTGCTGACCCTGATCGTCGTCGTGGCTGCAGCCTTCGTGCTGTGGAAACTGGTCGCCTACTACATGTTCGCACCGTGGACCCGCGACGGCCACGTGCGCGCCGATGTGATCCAGGTCGCGCCGGATATCTCGGGACTGATCTCGTCCGTCGAGGTGAACGACAACCAGCAGGTCAAGCAAGGCCAGGTGCTGTTCGTGATCGATCAGGCACGCTATGCGCTCGCACTGCGCCAGGCGCAGGCCACCGCGCAGCAACGCCGCGCCACCCTCGATCAGGCGCGCCGCGAAGATGCGCGTAATCGCCAGCTCGGCAACCTCGTCGCGGCGGAAGTCTCCGAAGAAAGCCGCTCGCGGGTCGAAACGGCGGAAGCCGCGCTCGCCGATGCGAATGTCGCGATCGATACGGCCAAGCTCAATCTGCAACGCACCACCATCGTGAGTCCGGTCGACGGTTATCTGAACGACCGTGCACCGCGGACCGGCGAGTTCGTCTCCGCGGGCCGGGCGGTGCTGGCGGTGGTGGATATGCATTCGTTCCGCGTCGACGGTTACTTCGAAGAAACCAAGATGCGCGGCATCGACATCGGCCAGCAGGTCGATATCCAGGTCATGGGTGAGCCCAAGGTGCTGCGCGGTCACGTGCAAAGCATCGTCGCGGGGATTGAAGATCGCGACCGCACGCAAGGGTCGAATCTGCTGCCGAACGTGAACCCGGCGTTCAGCTGGGTGCGGCTCGCGCAACGGATTCCCGTGCGCGTTGCGCTCGACGAAGTCCCCGCTGATTTCCGCATGATCGCGGGACGCACGGCGACGGTGTCGGTGCGCGATCTGTCGCCGACCGGCAAGAAGCATCCGGCTGCGGCGGCTTCGGGTTCGGTGGATGCATCGGCGGCTCCGGCTATGTCTTCGGCTCCGGCTATGTCTTCGACTTCGTCTACGTCCGCCGCTCCGGCTGCCGCCGCTGCTTCCACTACGCAGCCGGCATCGGCTGCCGTCATGTCGGGCGCATCGCAATGAAGCTGTCGCGCGCCCTGCCCTTATTGCCGCTGCTGCCGCTTTTGCCGTTAGCCCTCGCGCTCAACGGCTGCATGAACGTCGGCCCCAATTACTCGCTGCCGAAGCAGGCGCTGATCAACGCACCGCTCGCCAATGCGCCGATCGAAGGCGCCGACGCCAGGCTGACCACGCGGCGGAACGTGCCTGCGGTCTGGTGGAAGCTCTACGACGATCCGGTGCTGAACAGCCTCGTCGACGAAGCGCTGCAATCGAATACCGACTTGCGCGTCGCCGCGGCGAACCTCGCGCGTTCGCGTGAAGCGCTAGGTGTTGCGCAGGCGCAGGGCGGCTTCTCCGGCAAGAGTTCGGTGCTGCTCGAACGCGCGCAGGAATCGGCCGAGCAATATCTGCTTACCCAGAAGCTGCCGGTCGTTAATGAAGGCGACATCGGCATCAGCATCTCGTACGAAATCGATCTGTTCGGCAAGCTGCGGCGTGGCGTCGAAGCGGCGTCGGCGGATACGGAATCCGTGCAGGCGGCCGGCGATCTCGCGCGAATCACGGTGGTCGCGGATGTGGTGCGCTCTTACGTCGAGCAATGCTCGGCCGCCGAAGAACTCCGGATCGCGCAACAGTCGCTGGCATTGCAGAAGGAGCGCGTGGACGTATCGCGCCGGCTGCGCGACGCGGGCCGCGGCAATCAGACCGATGTGACGCGTGGCCAAACCCAGGTCGATACCTTGGCGGCGGATATTCCGCGCTACACGGCACGCCGCCAGATTGCGCAATACCGGCTCGCGGCGCTGCTCGCACGCGCGCCGTCCGATTTGCCGCCGGCCGTGCTGGCCTGCAGCACGCTGCCGCAAATCCGTCAGCCGATTCCGGTCGGCGACGGCGCCGCGCTGCTCAAGCGCCGCCCGGACGTGCGCGAGGCCGAGCGACAGCTGGCGGCTTCGACGGCGCGCATCGGGGTTGCGACGGGTGCGTTGTATCCGACCGTGAGCATCGGGGCATCGGCGGGTTTGACCGGGATTCTGGAAGACCTCGGCACGTCGCCGACGGCGCGCTGGGCCTTCGGTCCGCTGATCAGCTGGACCTTCCCCACGAATGGCGCGCGTGGCCGTGTGCGCGAGGCGGAAGCGTCGAGTGACGTCGCGCTGGCGAAGTTCGACGGCGTGGTGCTGACCGCGTTGCGCGAAACCGAAACCAACCTCGCGACCTATGCGTCCGACTACTCGCGCGCCGATGCGTTGCGTGCCGCGTTGAAGTCGGCCGCCCAGTCGGCGGATGAAACGCATCGGCTGTATCGCGCCGGACGCGAGTCGTTCATTTCGGATCTGGATGCGACGCGCACGCTGACTTCGACGAAGTCTCAAGTCGCGGCCGCGGAAGGTCAGGTGGCGATCGATCAGGTCAACCTGTTCCTCGCGCTCGGCGGTGGGTGGGAGACCGATCCGCAGACGGCGCCTGGGGCAGCGGTGTCTAACGCTGCAACTCCGGCTGCTGCCGCACCGGCTAAGACCATGCCAACGGCGACCACCAAAGCGCCCTGATTGACGCGGTCATGGAGATGCTGGCGAATTGAGCTTGAGCGGCTCGCCCGGGTATACGCGTACGCGTGTACGCGCATACGGCTCGGGTGGCCCTAAGCGGGCCGCCGCTTCGCGGCCGCCTGGTGAATCGCGGCCCGCACCCTCGGATACGTGCCGCAACGGCACACGATATTGGACATCGCCGCGTCGATGTCCGCGTCAGTCGGATTGGGTTTCTGCTTGAGCAGCGCGCAGGCCGCCATCAACTGCGCGCTTTGGCAGTAGCCGCACTGCACCACGTCGAGATCGATCCACGCCGCCTTCAGCACCTGCGCTTCGGCGCCCTGCACGCCTTCGATGGTCGTGATCTTCTGCAAGTGCAAGCTCGACATAGGTGTCTGGCAGGCAAGGCCTGCTTTGCCATCCAGATGAATCGTGCACGCGCCGCAAATGCCCACACCGCAGCCGAACTTGGTGCCGGTCATGCCGAGGTCGCAGCGCAGCACCCACAGAAGCGGCATGTCCGGCTCGGCTTGCACCGCCACCGCCCGGCCGTTGATGTTTAGCGATCCCATGTTTTCTCCATCAATCCGATGCGTTTCACGCGAGCCTCAACGGCAACGCGCGCAAGCGCTGGCCGGTCAGTGCGAACACCGCGTTGGCCACCGCCGGCGCGACCGGCGGCACGCCCAGTTCGCCGACGCCCTGCGGGTGCATCTGGCTCGGCATGATGTCGGTTTCGATCACCGGACAATCGTTCATCCGCACGACTGGGAAATCGACGAAGTTCTTCTGCGTCACCTGCCCACCCTCGATCGTGATGGCGTCTTGCAACGCAGTCGACAAGCCGAACACGATGCCGCTCTCCATCTGCTGACGAATCAGGTTTGGATTCACCGGCAGTCCGCAGTCGATCACGCAGACCACCCGGTGCACGCGAATCTGCTTATTCGGGCCGACCGATACCTCTGCCACCTGCGCGACGACACTGCCGAACGCTTCGTGCAACGCGATGCCGCGTGCCCGCTTGGTGCCATCGGCGGCATGCGTCAGTGGATGTCCCCAATCCGATAAGGCTGCAACGCGCCTTAACACCGCCAGATGGCGCGGATGCTGCGCGAGCAGCGACGCGCGAAACGCAATCGGGTCCTGACCGGTGGCTGCGGCGAGTTCGTCGGTAAAACCCTCCGTGAAAAACGCCTGATGCGAATGGCCGACCGATCGCCAGAATCCAACCGGCACCGGCAATTCGACGATCTTGTGCGCCACGCGCGCGGTGGGCCATTCGTAGGGCTGATCGAACGCGCCCTCGCAAGTGGTCTTGTCGATCGGGATGCGCGGCACGCCGTAATAACGCGCGAGGGCTTCCGGCACGATCGCCTGACTCGCGGACGTGGCATGCCACGCGACCAGCTTGCCGTCTTTGTCGAAACCGGCCTTGAGTCGCGACACGCACGCCGGACGATAGAAATCGTGAGTGAAGTCCTGCGCACGCGACCAGATTGTTTGCACCGGATGGCCGCCGCCCTCGCGCGCAATCGCCGCGGCCTGCGCGATGAAATCGAGTTCGAGACGGCGCCCGAAAGCACCGCCGAGCAGTTGTGCTTGCACGTCGACCTTGTCGGCGTCGAGGTCCAGCACTTTCGCGACGTGCTGCCGCGCGAGGGCCGGCATTTGCGTCGAGACCCAGACGGTGGCCGCGCCGTCGGCGACCTGCACCGTGCAATTCACCGGTTCGACCGCGCCATGCGCGAGGTACGGTGCGTGGTACTCGGCGGTGATGGTGCGCGCCGCGCCGCTCAATGCGGCGTCGACGTCGCCGCGATGGTAATAGGCGAGGCCGTCGCTGGCGTCCAGCGCTTGCGCAAGCCGAGTGTCCACAGCCGCGCTCGACAGCGTGGCTGCGGGGCCATCGTTCCACACCACGTTGACGGCGCTAACCGCGTTCATCGCGCGAAATGCGTTGTCCGCGATGACCGCGACGCCGCCACTGCCGCCGGCGTATGCCGCCACCGCGAAGGCCTTGATGAAGCCCGGCATGGTCTTGGCCGGCGAAGCGTCGAAATGCGCCACCGTGCCACCCAGCGTGGGGCACATCACCACGCTCGCGTAGATGAGACCATCGGGCAGCGCGTCAATGCCGAAGCGCGCCGTGCCGTTGATTTTCGACGCGGCTTCGATGCGGCGCATCGGTTTGCCGATCAGTTTGAAGTCCGCAGGATCTTTCAGCGCGACCTTGCGTGGCAGCGGCTGCTGTGCGGCCATCGTGCACAGTTCGCCGAAGCTCGCCTTGTGGCCTGATGCGTGCAATACGAAGCCGCCCTCTGTGCGGCATTCACCGCGTGGCACATTCCATTGTGCGGCCGCCGCGCCGATCAGCATCGCACGCGCCGAGGCGCCGGCTTCACGCATCGGCGTCCAGAGATCGTTGATGCTCGATGACCCGCCCGTCATCATCGTGCCGGCGTCGCGCACCAGCTTGCGGGTCATCCAGACCGTGGTGTGCTTGACCGTGCTGTCGTCGTCCGGGCGAAACGGCAGATCGTCGACGATGTTCTGCACGCTGTTGTAAATCTTGTCGATCGGCGAGTTTTCAACACGAACCTGCGACCAGTCGGCATCCAGTTCTTCGGCCAGCAGCATCGCGAGGCCGGTGTGGATACCCTGCCCCATTTCCGCTTTGCACATCATGATCGTGACGCTGTTGTCCGCGGCGATTTTGACCCAGCCGTTGAGCGTGACCTGGTTGCCGTCCGCTGGCAGCGGCGTGGAGGAGGTCAGGCGCTGCCCCGGCGGCAGCACCGACCAGCCGACCAGCAGCACGCCGAGCGCGCCGGCGCCGCCTAGCAGGAAGGTTCTGCGCTTAAACATCGTGTGACTCGATCAGCTTGCACGGTGGCGGGAAAGCTGTAACGGCGCGGGCTGGCGCGGAGGTTTGTTTCTGCGGAACAGTAATAAGACGGAAGAGTGGGTGGGGGACTGAAAGCCAGGGATTTCAGCCGATCCGTGCGGCGCTGGCGGATGCCCTTAGCAAAAGGGGCCGGCGCTTGCCGTGCGTCAGTTCATTAAATGTTATTCGTCGCGTGACGGCACGCTGCAGTGCAACTGGCTTGAACGGAGAAAGATGCGAGGAGGTGGCGGATTTTTGCTAACTGCGCAAGTCGCTGATTACCTCATGCGCATCGAAACCTTAGAGCTGGAACGCGGCCTTGTCCGCCAAGGCCGTATCGGTTCCATGATATGCCCGAGTGCTAAACGCACCCCAAATCACCCGCCCTCCCGAATCATCTCGATCAAAGCCCGCAACCCCGCCGGCACATGACGTCGCCCAGGATAGTAAAGACACAGCCCGTCGAACGCCGGCGTCCAATCTTCCAGCACACGCTGCAGCGTGCCCGCTTCCAGATCCGCCGCCACATTCCATTCGGTCATATACGCCAGTCCGAAGCCCTCGCGGGCCGCCTCCATCACCAGCAACGGTTCATCGAGCGTCAACATGCCCTGCACATCCACGCTGATCGCCTGGCCGCGGCGCTCGAACTCCCAGTGATAAATACGCCCGCTCGGCATGCGCAGCCGGATACAGCGGTGTGCACGCAGATCATCCGGCGTGCGCGGTTTCGGATATTCGGCGAAATAAGCCGGACTCCCAACGACCGCAAAACGCTGCGGCCGGTTGAACGGCACGGCGATCATGTCCTGCGGCACAATCTCGGCCAACCGAATGCCGGCGTCAAAGCCTTCAACCACGATGTCGATCATGCGCCCCTCGGTGACAAGATCCAGCTTCATCTCCGGATGGCGCCGCAGGTATTCCAGCAGCAAAGGCATCACCTGCCGCGCCGCGCCCACCGACGTGTTGATACGCAGCGTGCCCGCGGGGGTGTCGCGATAGCTGCCGGCCTGCTCGATGGCCTCGCGAATGGTGGACAACGCCGGCGCCACGCTGTCGACGAATTGCGCGCCCGCTTCGGATAACGACACGCTGCGCGTCGTCCGATTAAAAAGCCGCACGCCGATGCGCGCCTCCAACGCTGCAATCGCATGGCTGAGCGCCGATGTCGACACGCCAAGTTCCGTCGCCGCCGCGCGGAAGCTGCGATGGCGCGCCACCGCGAGCACGCCTTCCAGTTCGCTCAAACCCGGTGTCTTCATTATCCCATCCTGCTCAACGAATCATCCTTGATTATATGGCTAGTCGGCTTAATCCATTGGGCCTATCGTTGAGCCAACACGACTTCCTGGGTAGGAGCTTTCATGCAGCACATCGACAAGATTTATATCGACGGCGCGTTCGTCACGCCGCACGGTGAAGAATGGTTCGATCTGTTCAACCCGGCTAAGGAAACGGTGATCGGCAGAGTGCGTCTGGCCGACGCGGAAGATGCGCGCCGCGCCATCGCAGCCGCCAAACGCGCCTTGCCGGCGTTTTCCCGCACCAGCAAAGAAGAACGGATCGCGCTGCTCGAACGCATGCACGCTGCGGTTCAAGCGCGAGAAGACGAACTTTTCGAAGCGATCGTCGAGGAATACGGTGCGCCGGTCTCACGCGCGCGCTGGATGGCGAAATATGCAGCCGACGTGCTGGCGGAAGTCACCAAGGTCTTGCGGACCTATGAGTTCACGCGCCACGCCGGCACGGCAGAGGTCGTCATGCAGCCGCTCGGCGTCGCCGGACTGATTACGCCGTGGAACAGCAATGGCGGCTTTATCTGCGGGAAGCTGGCAGCGGCGATTGCAGCGGGCTGCACAGCCGTCATTAAACCGAGCGAGATGAGCGCGATTCAGACACGCATCATCACCGCGGTGCTGCACGAAGCCGGCTTGCCCGCGGGCGTGTTCAATATCGTCACGGGCCGGGGCGACACTGTGGGTGCGGAAATCAGCGCGCATCCGGACGTGGCGAAGATTTCCTTCACCGGATCGACGCCGGTCGGCAAGACGATCCTGCGCACCGGCGCCGAGACATTGAAACGCGTCACGTTAGAGTTGGGCGGCAAATCGCCGATGGTCATACTCGACGACGCCGATTTCGCGGAAGCGGTGCCGTTAGCGCTCCAGGCAGGATTCATGAACAGCGGTCAGGCGTGTATCGCCGGCACGCGGATTCTTGTGCCGCAAAGCCGCGCGGCGGAGTTCGAGGAGCGCGTGCGCTTTGAAGTCGCCCGCATGCAAGCCGGCGATCCGCGCGATCCGGCTACGCAGATCGGCCCGATGGTCAGCCGTAAGCAGTGGGAGCGCGTGCAATGCTACATCCGCATCGGCATCGACGAAGGTGCGCGATTGATTGCCGGTGGCGAGGGCCGACCGGAAGGACTGGAGCATGGTTGGTTCGTGCGGCCCACCGTATTTAGCGGCGTCAGCAACGACATGACGATTGCTCGCGAGGAGATTTTTGGGCCGGTGCTGTCGATCATTGCGTATCGCGATACCGAGGAAGCGATCGCGATCGCCAACGACACAAGCTACGGGCTGCAAGCCTACGTACTCTCGGCCGATGCGGCGCGGGCTCGCGCAGTCGCCACTCGCATCGACGCAGGACGCGTACTGATCAACACGTTGGCACACGAACCGGCAGCACCATTCGGCGGCTTCAAGCAATCGGGCATCGGGCGGGAATATGGCACGTTCGGGCTGGAAGCCTTCATGGAGCCGAAGTCGTTGCTCGGCGTGAACTGACAACCGGTGCTTAATGGATTTGCGGGCACGTCTGATCGCACAGCCGGCGGTGCGTCAGCATTCGCATGACGCACCACTGCATGCCTTACCGCCGGTTCGACCCCGACACCACATCGATCCATGCAGCCAGCACGAGAATGCTGCCCTTCACGATCATCTGCCAGTACGCGTCGACGTCGAGCATCGACATGCCGTTGTCCAGGCTCGCCATTACCATTCTGGCGTCTGAAGAAAATCTTCATATCTTACGAAGAGCATTACATAACGCCGACTTATCATTTGCTGCAAGACTGAATTATCCGTTTAGCGGTTTGCCCTGGATCACCCGCTTCCTAGAATCCCTCCATAGGCCGCCGAACCCACGTTGTGGCGCCCGATAAAACATCCTCGGAGGGAAGCATCATGAAATCGCTGATCAAAGTAGTCGCACTGGTTGTTGTTCTTGCGGCCCCGGTGGCTTCGTTCGCTCAATCGGAGCAACCGCTTACCCGCGCCGAGGTCAAGGCGCAACTGATCCAGATTGAACAGGCCGGCTACAACCCCGCCACTTCGAATGACTCTGCCTACCCCGCTGACATTCAGGCAGCCGAAGCACGCGTAGCTGCACAGCATGACACCACCGGTTACGGTTCTTCAGCAAACGGATCGTCGCAAACCGGCACTGCCGCACCCGCTGCGCCCGCGGTTCAGCCCGTGCCGATGGACGGTCAGTAAAACGTTGCTGTTGTCCGCCGTTGTCTATCTGCATCAGCGAGGACCCGTTTGAGTCGCTCAGAACTCGTGACCTACTGTCCGCTCCAGCGGAAGCATGGACGTTCGCCGATGCCTCATCGGCCCGTCACTCCTTCACAGGACCATTGGAGACGGCGCCTGCGACCTGGGAAAGAGACTCTGTTTCGACAGGTTCGATGATGGCAGCGAGACCAGTCTCTGATCGCGCATGGCGTTCAAATAAGGCTAGAAGTTCAGGGCGCAGTCCATCGCCGCGTTGGGCTGCGAGCGCGTGAAACGAGAGAAATGGCAACATGGTTGAACTCCTTTCAATGAGGAACAGGCGAGCGCTACGCCGATGACGGAATTGGCGCTCCGGGCGCCCACAAGATGCATCCGGTTCGAGCGCACCGCCCTTCGTCCGCCAGCCTCGGTTACTGTGCGATCGCATGGACAGGTTATGGCAGCAGGTCGGCACAGGCACCCCGATTCTTGCTCTCTATTTCACGTCGCTACGCCTCCTGGCGCCGTCGTTTACGAACGACGCGCGTAGTGACCATCGCCACCATAAGACGCGTGTCGGTCTATCGAGTATTGCAGCAAGATCCGGATCTCAACTTCTGGGGCGCCGCTAATCTCATCGCCGAGGGGGACTATGTAGTAGGCCGTTGGGAGGGCGGAGGCACACACACCGGTCCGGCATTCAGCGATTTCCTCGTTGGATCGTTGCCGCCCGCGACCGGACGGACAATGCGCTTCACTGGCACGACCGTACTACGGCCCAATGGTGGCAAGATCTTCGAAGAAATCGGTCTGGACGACGGCGGGACGGCGCTGCAACAACTTGGACTCCTCAAGGCAGCGTGATCGAAGGCTCAGCGCTTCCGCAGGTTCTCAGCAATTCTGTGCGTGTCTAACGCCACAACGGGTCGGGCGCACACCGGCCCGTTGTGGCGTTATCCGTCCACTGGGCGACTGGCTCAAACCAGTTCGACAGCGGCCGCCCGGCCGTAGACGATAGGCAGCATGCGCCCCTGAGGAGGCGGCCAACTTCTCTGATAGCGGTCATTCCACAGTGCTCAACTGTAGATGGCGACGGCCAATTCGCTTGCTTCGGGCGCCTTACACCAAGCGCTGGAGCGCCGTGCTCAAGTGCCGGGAGAGTTCATGCCGCCGCACGCGCTGCCGGAGAAGCCGGTTACTTGGGCGGCGGCAGCGAAGGGTCGAGCTTCGCCGATTCCCTGACGAGCTGATCCGTCATCGCAGCCGCGACCGGGTTCGAGCCCGTGCCAGGCTTGGAGCTACTTTGGTCCATGGCGGCGCGAGCGGCCGACATATCCGGCGGAGGCAACGATGGATCGAGCTTCGCCGATTCCCTGACCAGTTCGTCCGTTTCCGGTGTCGCGCCTCGAGTCGTTATCGCGCGATGATCCAGATCGTCTCGTCCACGCAGGGCGCGCTGCGCCGGAACCACCTTCGGCGCACCCGAGTCCTGCACGGTCACCGACGCGACTGCTGTCGACGGCACCTGCTTCGGTTGTGCCTCCGGTTTCGGTTGCCCGGTGACTTGTGAGGCGGCCGGACTGGATGCGGACGCGGCCGTCATGGGCGCAGGTGCTACTGCCAGAGCAGGACCCGCAGCGGGAACCGCCGGCTCCTGCGCGATGGCAGTGCTTTTCGTGATTCCGCCGGACGGCTTCGATTGGTCAATGCTGCCTTCCGTCGCGTGATCGCCGACGCGCGAATCGACGACGGGAGGCTGTGCGGACTCATGCATGGCGGCCGTGACTTCTGCCATTGAGCGGCGGTCCGCCTGAAGGAGCATCAAGTACATGGTCCCTACTGCTCCGAGCAGGAGCCCTCCAATAATCATCAAAATCTTTCGGGTATTCATCATACTTACTGACGGATCCTGCAAACGACGTGAGCCGACCATGATAAACGACTGATCACGGCTTTAATCAGACAAATGATGGCAATGGTGGACCTGACGAGCAGGAATGGGCGAGCGATAAACCGAGCGGCTGGCCATGCAGCGACACGTGTCGCACGGGCGGGAAGATGGTAACGGGCCGAGGCCGTCAACGTACTCTAAGCGGCGCTAAACCTGGCTAACCGAGCCGTGTGAAAAGGGGTATCGTGAAGAAATTATCGAACGCCAGGCTCATCCGCGCCGCCGTGGTGGCCGATACCGGCTGGATCCGTGCCTCGATGCATCTGGCGCGTTTCTTTACGAAGGCCGAAGTCAAGGCGTTCCACCTCAACGAGCTGGAGCAGGCGCGCGTCTGGATCAACACCTGAGCGCCGCCTGGCGAATTTCGTAGCAGTCCGGCTGCACGTCGGGGTGCGATTGACCTGCGCAATCAAGATGCCATGGGCATTCGCGCTCTTGCTTGCACTGGCGGCTCAGGGGGCGTTAGCGCCTGTTCGATTTTTCCGAGACCGGTCATTCAAAATTGGCCAAATACTGGAAGGCTCGAATGATCGGACTGGCCGACAAGCGACGCTTCAACATTCCGAATTGAATGGCCGGTTCCTGAGTGGAACCGACGCCTGAATGTCCGAGCGAAGTTGCTCGCGAATGACGCTTCATGGCCGGTCGCTGCCCGACGTCGATCGGTGGCACGCGTTAAGGGTTATTCGATGCCTGCCATCGGCCACAGGAATGTGACGGTGCCTCTGCGCGTGTTGGCAGGCATCGAATAACCCTTAACGCACTCGGTCCCACTTCGGGCGAAGAGATCGGCCTAGTGGCCTGGTTAAGCTAGCCGCTGAACTATGGTTCCGCATCCATCACGTAGCTTGACTTGAGCCAACGCGCCGTTGACGAGCGACAGCTGCGGAGGGACATGCCCAATATCCATGTCATACATAACGGGGCACTGAATGTCGCCAAGAACCGATCGCAACGCATCGATATAGCTCAGTTCATCGGACTGGACGCTATCCGGTGCTGCACTCCGTCCTATCAATACTCCTGACAGCCCCTCGAACCACCCACTCAAGCGCAGGTTGAGGAGAGAGCGAACCAGCTCGCAGGGCTTCATCTCCGCGTTTTCCAGATAGAGGAGCGTCCCGTCGGCCAAAGATGACTCGACAAAGCCTGGCACGTTGCCAAACGATGTGCCGACGAGTCTCGAAATGGTGTCCAGGCACCCCCCAATGAGTCGCCCGGAGAGCTCGATATCAGACTTGCTGCGATCCAATCGCTTCCAGGTTGTCTTTTCGTCGAACAAAGGTATGGCGCCGGATCCAGCGGGCCGATCAACACCCTTGCTTTGGTGACGTTGCAAAGCTCCCTGGGAAAAAGGGGTGTCGGGCTGTACGGTAAGGACGTCCCAGATCGCGGCCGTAACTGCATCGGTATCTGCACCCCCAAGCTGCATCAGATTGGGGCCATGCAACGTCGCCCAGCCTGCAATGGTAGTGAGCGGGAGATGCAGTGTACTAAGGTCGGAAAAGCCAGAGAACCATTTGGCCGGGACGTCCGCCAGCGCACGGAAGTCGAGAAGCGGGAGCAATTCCATTGCGAGTTCGCCACCCCACGGCGGCATCACCGCTGCAATTCCGGGTTCCGTGAGAAATCGCATCAACTCCGAAGCACGTTGTTCGCGCGCAGCGCTGGCAGACTTGTATTGCTGGCGAAGACATTCACCCTCGAGCACCCGATAACCCCGCTTGCGTAACGCGTCGATTGCCCGGTCGAGGCGTGGGTACAAAGGCGCAGGCACCCCAGATGAGGGTGCAGTTATCGCGATGAGATCGCCATGGGCAAGTGGTTTAGGGAAGCGAATATTCATCGTTTTTACCTAGTTATCAGGGCATCCTCTGTTGGATCTGGCTGAATTTTCGACGATTCAAAAGCCTATGTCGAATGTCCCAAACTGGCCGAACCCTGTCCGACGCGGACCTCGATCGATCTCTGATTGCAGCAGGGATGCGAAAGACACAAAGCGACCGAGGCGGCCCCGTCACTCCTGAAAGCGAAGCGAACATGGCATCAATGTAATGTGAGCGTCAGCGTGCATCAATCTTCGCTGTACAGAATAAGGATCACTCACTCCTGTTTCGACGAAGTAGTGAAACCGGAGGCTTCAGTCACGGTGGCGTGAAGCTGACCAAACTCAAGTTCAGAAGGTATTTCATTATGAAGACCCTTATCTATGCAGCGCTGATTGCTGGCGTACTTGCCACCCCAGTTGCTTCTTTCGCGCAGGACGCTACTGGTCCGTTGACGCGTGCCGAAGTACGCGCGGATCTGATTCGAGTAGAACAAGCCGGGTACCGCCCGGCGGCCAAAGATGTGCACTACCCGGCAGATATTCAGGCGGCGGAGGCGCGTGTTCAAGCGCAGGATGTCGCGGCGCCGGTGAGCACGGGTGTAGGCGGAGTGTCGGATGGCTCATCGCAGGCGGGTGCACCGACGGCAACCGGAATGACTCACTCGATCTACTTCGGGCACTGATGCTCACGTGTCTCACAAGCCATTGCCGGCCGCTTCTTTCGACCTATTAAGGGAGCGACCGCGTAAGCGCAGTTTCGTTTCCAAAGGTTAAGCGGCCTGCCCGGTGCACGGTGTCACGATCGCCCAAGAGAAACGATGTATAAGCAATAACTTATCATAATAGTTAAAAACATTAACTATCGCAAATATACAGCCGAGTCTACGCTGTAATCATCCCCGTCGCATATGCTCAGGTCGTAGCACTTGAGTCTCTGGCCGGCTGAGCGGTGGGCGATCGAAGGAGATGATCATGAACACCGCCGAGAAGTCCTTGCACTACCTGGTGGAAAAGTGGCTTGCGCCGGCCCCGCACACTCAAATTCGCGTCATTCAGTTTGGGCATATACGCGAAGATAGGAGGCGCTACGTGCACGTTGAGGCATCAGCTCCGAGCGGCTCGCACGCAATCTTTTTCTTTCGGCACGACGACGGCTGCTGGTGCGTATTTCCGCCCCGGATCGCGCGCCCTTCAATGACTGGTGATCAGCGTGCCGCTTGAGCCGTATTACAAGCTCGAACAAGCGGCAAAGGACAAATGGACTACAATTTTTGCAGTCCGAATAGAATTACTTCATTCGATCCGAATCGCCCGGTGCCTGTCTGGGCATCACAGATTGGCGGCAGAACGACCGCGCTGTCGCAGTTGATATCGACTCAGCTAAGAGTGCGATCGTCCATGACAGGAGCCGCCGGCTGTGCGCCCTGGATCCGCAGTCGCCGCCTCAGTTGCCGCAAAAGCGCCCCTTATCCGTGCCCTGTCACGAACTTTTTCGTCGCGTGATAGCCGTGTCTTGTTGCATCGGCAACGGCATGGCCAGCCTTCTTCGTACCGTAGCCGACTGCGTGCGCGGCATCGCGCACAGCATGTCCGCTCTTCTTTCCCGCCGTCTTGACATCGCTCTTGAACTCGTGGGCACCTGTAGCCAGGCTCGCATGCGCCAGCGGGCTGAGCACGGCCAGCACGAACAGAATGATCGACATTCTCGTCTTCTTCATCAATCTGATTCTCCAGGTGTGCGCAACGGCATCATGCAGGCCGATAGAGGGAAAGTCCAGGCGCAGTTCCCGGTTGTAGAGCGGCCGCTGCCGGAACGGCAAGCAATATGCGAGAAGCCCCCCGCTCGCAAGTGATTGAAGATCACTTGCGACCGAACTGTTCATTGCAGCGCCGATCTTTCGGTTCTCAACAGTAGGTGCCCCGGTCAGGGCAATGGATTGGAACCGTCTTAAAGACTGCCGTGCCTGTATTCGGCTCGAGCGACACGTTCGTCAACGGTGCCGGTGCCGGTGCCGGTGCCGGTGCCGGTGCCGGTGCCGCAACAAGGTTATCTTCGCCAGCCGTGCCCGTAACCGCCGAAACCGATGCCGACATCAAGGGAAGGCGCTGCGTAGTACGCTGGCGCATAAGCATATCCATAGGCCGGCGCAGGCGCATAGCCGTACGGTGGAGCGACAATGCAGCCTGACAGGCTGGCCGCAAGCGCAACGACACACAAAAGTCTGATCATGTTTCTTCTCCGTGCGCGGATTGTAGATGGCGGACGTATTCTGATTCGCAACGAAGTGTGTCCGAACGTAACCGGTCGGGCACAGACATTTGATCACTGTGGAGCGTTCATCGAACCGGTGCTATCGGCCAGGAGCCGTCATTCGTGTCGTGAGGCGCAAAACGGACCTACTGGAACGCTCCAACCTCGGCCACCTCGGAGGATCGCCTGGCGCTAGCGCCGCGCGTAGACCGCGGAACTGGCTCCCGCGGATAAACAATTCGCATCCGGAGGTCATATACTGGTTACGTCTGCCTGCTGTTTGTAGTGCGGTCGTGGTATTCGTTTGCATAACCGTTCGAGCAGTATCAGCGCGCTCGACGAGGTAAGACTAACGGCGTTGTGCCCGCCTCGCATTCGAACCTTGGGTGGCTGAGCGCTATGCTTGCGCATGTCCTTTTTGTCAGACAGACGACCCGAAAGCTCCTGGACTGAGCTTCACCTCACTTGCCTGTGTGGACAAAGCCATGCTGACAATCGACGACATCCGGGCGATTCCACTGTTCTCAACACTCCCCGACAACGAACTGGAGCATCTCGCGCACACGTGCGCAGACCTCCATCTGTGCGCGGGTGAATTCGCAGTCCACGAAGGTGGAGAGCGCGCGCTGTACGCCGTTCTGGCCGGCAAGATGGAAGTCATCAAGACGTTCGATGGTATCGAGCGCACGCTGGGATGGCGTCTGCCTGGAACCATCTTTGGCGAAGTGCCGCTCGCGCTGAGTTCCCCGTTTCCGGGCGCCTATCGGGCTGCGGAGCCATCGCGTGTCATGCGCGTGGACGCTCAGCATTACTACACACTCGCTGCCGCATCGCCGGAAATTGCGTTGAAGATGGGCGCCCTCGCGCGCGAGCGCATCGGCGGACTGCAGGGCCTCTCCGCCGAGCCGCCCAAACCCCGCGTGACCATGGTTGGCAATCGCTGGGACACCGCTTGTACAGCGTTGCGCCAGTTCCTGGCCCGCAACCAGATCAGTTGCGACTGGATGACGCCCGATGCGTCCGAACTGTCGGCGCGCTGGCCTGGAACCTGTCCGTCAGAAGAGGATTGCCCGGCGTTGCGGCTGGTCGACGGGACGGTGCTTTGCCGACCTGCGACACGCGAACTCGCCGGGTTGCTGGGTCTGCAGACGCAGCCCCGCCTTGCCGAATACGACACGATGATCATTGGTGGCGGCCCGGCCGGTCTCGCTGCGGCAGTGTATGGTGCGTCGGAAGGCTTGCGCACTGTGGTAGTGGAGCGAGAAGCGCCAGGCGGGCAGGCCGGGACTTCCTCGCGCATTGAGAATTACCTCGGCTTTCCCAATGGTGTGTCGGGCGACGAACTCGCGAGCCGTGCACTGCAGCAGGCAAGGCGGCTGGGTGCAGAGATTCTGGTGACACGGTCTGTTACCCGAATCGATGTCGATGGGCGTAACGTTCACCTCGACGGAGGCGACGTCATCCGTGCGCGAACGCTCATTCTTGCGACTGGCGTCACGTGGCGCCGCCTCGCGATCGACGGCTTCGACCGGTTTATCGGTAAAGGAATTTACTACGGCGCGTCGCGCAGCGAAGCGAACGCTACTCACGGACTCGACGTCTATCTGATCGGCGGTGGAAACTCGGCCGGCCAGGCCGCTTTGTACTTTGCCAATCATGCACGCATGATTACGCTCGTCTTGCGAGGCGATTCGCTTGAGAAGAGCATGTCTCGCTATCTGGTCGAGCAGCTTCGCGGAAAGTCGAACGTAGCGGTGCAACTGCGATCGGAAGTTGTCGGCGCATACGGCGATACCCATCTGACAGCGATCGACATACGTGATGGGCTGAGCGCAGAGGTGAGTCGGCACGACTGTGGTGGATTGTTCGTGTTCATTGGCGCCGACGCAGAGACCGAGTGGTTGCCGACGGAAATCGCACGCGATGTGCGCGGATATGTTCTCACCGGCGACGACGTCGTCAAGGCGGGACGCTGGTCCCATAGCCGGGATCCCTACCTCCTCGAATCGAGTGTTCCCGGCGTGTTTGCCTGTGGGGATGTTAGATTGAGCCCGGTCAAGCGGGTCGCTTCAGCGGTCGGTGAAGGCAGCATGGCGATCGCGTTCGCCCACAAATATCTGCAGCACGACGCCAGATAGCATTGAGTGCAACAGTGAGGCGAATGTGTGCTTGCCGTAGTGGTTTTCGATGGATTTTGAACGTCCGCTTCGATGAGTCTGCACCGGGTCGACTGGCCGGCGCTCAACATCCCCTCGACGGCACCTTAATGATAGGCGCCCTCGCGCTGCAGCGCGCGACCCGTGGACCAGCCTTGTGTTGCATACTTAAGCGAATCACATCGCCGGAAACATCGACATGGTTGCGGATCTTGCACACTCGTGGTTGACCTGCAGCGCACCTGTGGCCGCTGCACGGGCCGCCGGGCGCCCGCTCGTGGCGTTGGAATCGACCATCATCGCTCACGGCATGCCCTATCCGGAGAACGTTCGCACCGCGCGCGAAGTGGAGGCCTTGATCCGTGATCTGGGCGCCGAGCCCGCGACTATCGCACTGATCGGCGGGCGAATCCGCATCGGCCTTTCGGACGACGAACTGGAATTGCTCGGCCGCTCGGACCAGGTACACAAGGTCAGCCGCCGCGACTTGCCGGCAGTGCTGGCCGGCGGCGGCCTTGGCGCGACGACAGTGGCCGGCACGATGATATGTGCCGCCCTGGCCGGCATCGAGGTCTTCGTAACCGGAGGCATTGGCGGCGTGCACCGGGGCGCGCCGGAAACCTTCGACATTTCGGCCGACCTGCAGGAACTGGCGAAGACCTCGGTGGCGGTGGTCTGCGCCGGTGCGAAGTCCATCCTGGACATCGGGCTCACGTTGGAATACCTGGAAACGCACGGCGTACCGGTGCTCAGTTGCGAGCAAGACAATTTCGCTGCGTTTTACACGCGCGACAGCGGTTTTCGCGCGGACTTCAGGCTGGACGACGCAGCGCAACAGGCACGCTTCATCCGCACCAAGTGGGACCTGGGCCTCGTGGGCGGCGTGGTATTGAGCACTCCAGTGCCGGAAGCGGCAGCGATGAGGTTCGAAGAGATCGACGCACTCACTCAGCAGGCGCTTGCCGAGGCCGCGGCTAAAGGAATCGCCGGTAAGGCCGTGACACCCTTCCTGCTGGCTCGCATCAAGGCACTGACGAGTGGACGCAGCCTGACGACCAACATCGCGCTCGTGAAACACAATGCCGAGGTGGGGGCAAGGCTCGCGCTGGCGTTGGCACACGCCGGAATCATCTGACCCGAAGGCATCCCAGCGGCGACGTGGCGGCCATTCAAAGAAAACCAGACCGTCCCCGCCTTCTTCCCAGGCGGGGACGGCCGGTACATCTGGCCTGGCTCAGTGCGCGGCCGCGTGAATCTCGGCGATGTAACCGCCCGGGAACTGCACCAGCGCGGCGTCGCGGCCATCCGAGGTGAACGGCTGCACGAGCACGGTCGCGCCGGCCGCCTGCGCTTTCTTCAGCGTCTCGGCGAGATCCGTCACCTCGTAGCCGGTCAACTCGCGCCCGAACGGGTAAGGCAGATGGCCGTCGGTCACGAGGACGGTGATCTTGCCGAAGCCCGATTCGATCCGGACGCGACGATACGTGTCGTCCGGCCGCCCAATCTCGATGCCCGGCGCCTTGCGGTCATCGGACACGACCTTGCCGTGCGAGAACACGACGAAATCGTGGATGAGCGCTTTCGCGCGTTCCGGCGACACATACACGCGATTTTCCGGCACCGTCTCCAGCGGATCGTAGTGCGGCGCCTGCGTGTGCCAGTACAGCTGCATGTGCACACCACCCGGCCACGAAATCAGCGCATCACGCCCGATCGGATCCGGGAACGTCTCCACGTATACATCCGCGCCACGCGCCTTCGCCGACTTCACCGCCGCATCCATGTCGGTCACGAGATAGCCGGTGCGCTCACTGCCGAACGGGTACGGGACCGGCTTCTTGAAACCAAATACGGACAACGTGCCGACCGGCGTGAACACGAGCTGCGATATCGTCTGACTCGGCGTCGGCGTCACCTGGAAGACGCCTTGCTGCGACTTATGGCCGCCAAACGTCGCCACAAAGCTGTCGGTGAACCTGTCGAAGTCCTCGGGCGCGACGTAGACGTGTGTCGTGTCGTACTGCGGCCCTACGGCCAACGAAGGCACCAACACGGGCCTGGCTAGCACCGGGGGTGTGGCTAGCACGAGCGACGAGGCTACGGCGAGCGTGCCCGCGACCAGCGCGGTTACAGCGAGGGAACGGAATTTACGCATGAAATTGAAAAGTACTCTGTTATGCATGATGGTGAAGGTTCCTCTTGGGGTTCAGCTATGCCTTGTCATGGGACTGGTGTACGCCGCTGGCCAGATACGTCACGGCAATAAAGGCGGCAATCAGCCCGAGGTGCTCAAAAAAACCGTTCAATGCGATGAAACGTGCATTGCCAGTCAGACTCCAGAAATTGTTGGCGACCAGCATGGCAACGGCGGTCAGTGCGGACAGCCCGCCTGCGCCGAGCCAGACAAGCCGGTTGAAAACCACGCAGAAGGAGCCGCCCAGTTCGACGACAATCGCCAGCGTCGCCCACAGCGCCCCTGGATGCAGGCCGAAATGCTCCTGCTCCAGAATGGCGTCATGGAAATGCGCGAGCTTGTCGATGCCCCCGATCAGATACGCAGACACGAGGGCTAGCCGCGCCAGCGGCAGCACCCACGACCGTGCCAGCAACGCGGCCACCCACGACGGATTTCCCTGTAGCGCGCCGGTCCTCACGTCAGACCGCCCAGCAGGAGCAGCCGAGCGCGCCCCAGAAGCCATGCAGGTCCGAGGTCGGCGCATTGGCCGTCCACGCGCGGGCATGCGCGTGACCGTGCACACCGCATGCCGTCGCACAACCACACGACGCCGCTGCGACCTGCTGCAGCGCCGCTTCGCCGTTGCCGCTCGCGTTCTTCCACCCGGCGAAACCACCAAAGCGACGCACCGGCGACCAGTCCGGCATCGCGGGCGGCGGTGCGCTGTCGTCGAACGACGCGAATTCGCCCGTGCCGTACACCACCTTGCCACCCACCACGGTCAGCAGCGACGTGGTATCGGCAATCTCGTCCTCGGCGCACGCAAAGAAGTCGCGGTCCGGGACGATCAGGTCTGCAAACTGACCTGCCTCGATGCGGCCTTTCTTGCCCTCCTCGTTCGAGAACCAGGTCACATTTTCGGTCCACATGCGGAGAGCTGTTTCGCGATCAAGGCAGTTCCGCTGCGGATAGATCCGCAGACCACCCACCGTTTTGCCCGTCACCAGCCATGACAGCGATACCCAAGGGTTGTACGACGCGACCCGTGTTGCGTCTGTACCGGACGAAGTCCGGATTCCCTTCTCCAGCATCTTCGCAACCGGCGGCGTGGCCTCGGCTGCCTTCGCACCGTAACGCTCGACAAAGTACTCTCCCTGGTACGCCATCCGGTGCTGCACCGCGACGCCACCACCCAGCGCAGCGACTCGGTCCATCGACTTCTCGGAAATCGTCTCGGCGTGATCGAAGAACCAGTTGATACCGGCAAGCGGCACGTCCCTGTTGACCTTCTCGAACACGTCGAGCGCGCGGCTTATGGTTTCGTCATAGGTCGCATGCATACGCCACGGCCAACGGTTCTCCGCCAGTACGCGCACGACTTCTTCCAGCTCTCCCTCCATCTGCGGGGGCATCTCCGGACGCGCGACACGGAAGTCCTCGAAGTCCGCCGCCGAGAACACCAGCATCTCGCCTGCGCCGTTGTGGCGGAAGTAATCGTCACCCTGCTTGTACTTCGACGTCTTCGTCCAGTTCAGGAAGTCTTCCTTCTCCGCCTTCGGCTTCTGCGTGAACAGGTTGTAGGCGAGACGGATTGTCAGTTGGCCCTCGTCGGACAGTTTCTGGATCACCTCGTAATCGTCCGGATAGTTCTGGGAGCCGCCGCCCGCGTCGATCGCACCGGTCACGCCCAACCGGTTAAGTTCGCGCATGAAGTGGCGTGTCGAATTCACCTGATAGTCGAACGGCAGCTTCGGACCCTTTGCCAGCGTCGCGTACAGGATCGATGCATTCGGCTGCGCGAGCAGCAGGCCGGTCGGATTGCCGGCGCTGTCTCGCACGATCTGTCCTCCCGGAGGCTCCGGCGTGTCCTTCGTGTAGCCGGCCACGCGCAGAGCCGCCGCATTCAGTAGCGCGCGATCGTACAAATGCAGAATGAACACGGGTGTATCGGGCGCAACCGCATTCAGCTCTTCGATCGTGGGCAAGCGTTTCTCGTCGAATTGATGCTCGGTGAATCCCCCCACCACGCGCACCCATTGCGGCGCCGGAGTGACGGCAACCTGCTCGCGCAGCATGTCCATCGCGGTGGCAAGGGAGCGCACGCCATCCCAACGCAGCTCCATGTTGAAGTTCAGTCCGCCGCGAATGATGTGAATGTGGTTGTCGATCAGTCCGGGCAGTACTCTGCGCCCCTTCAGGTCGATCACCCGGGTTGATGACCGTGCGAGCGGCAGGACCTCGATGTCGCTGCCCACCGCAGCAAACTTGCCATCCTTGATCGCAACAGCCGTTGCGGTGGGGTTCGAACGATCCAGCGTCGTAACCCGGCCGTTGTAGAGAATCAGGTCCGGTTGAGTAATGGTAATGCTCATGAGTGTTCCTCCTCGTTGCCAACACGCCCCCGGTCTGCCTGCAACACGGCATGACCCGACCGGGTGCTGGAAAGACGACCGGTTCCGCTCTCCCGATGCGATAGGGCCGGCGGCGTCGAATAACCCAACAACTGCTTCGCGCAAGGAATCGCCTGCTCGCCGATCAACATGCCCAGCAGACCGAGCAATGCGATAAGCGGAGGTGCCGGCGAACGTACATTGATCAGGCTATAGATAATGCCGACCAGGATGCCGGCGCCTAGCGATAACAGATAGAGTTTCATTGGTCCTGCCCTGACGTCGAAGTATCGGATTGAAGCGCGCCAGTCGCTCGAGTTAATTACGCAAAGCAGCGAGATCGACTGGCTGCATCGCCAATCAAAGACCCTGGCAACCTACGACTATTCACAGACAAAAAATCGGATGACTGATTTAGTCACGCGGCGCGGATAATATGACAACTTTATCGTCATCCTAAATATATAATAATCGCCGCTTTGCCAATCGCTGTCACCGGTCAACCTGCACTTCGATTATCGCCGCCGGCTCGACCGGTCGGCGATAATCGACCAAGGCCGAGCGGGCATGAAAAATCTTGTTCAGTGTCCTTCGGAACCGCCGAACATCGTCTTCGCATAGACCAGACCTAGTCCGTAACCGCCGCCATGCGCTACCGAGGTTTTAACTGTTTCATTGTAGGTTTCGGTCCGAGCCCAATCGCGTTGCAGTTCGAGCAAATACTGCAGCGACGTCATCGGGCGTGCACCCTGCTGGACGAGGCGATCTAGCGCGCGCTGATGCGCTTCGTCCGAAACATCGCCGCTCGCATCAGCGATCACGTACACCTCCAAGCCCTGATCAAGCGCCGAAAGCGCCGGCCCGACAACGCAGACGCTGGTCCAGAGACCCGCCATCACGATGCGTGATTTGCCGATTTCGTTGACGCGAGCTGTGATGCGAGGGTCCTCCCAGGTATTCATAGAAGTCCGATCGATCGTCTCCTGGCCAGGAAAGGTCGAGCTGATTTCTTCGAAAATCGGACCGGAGAAGGCCTTTTCGGCGACGGTAGTCAGAATCGTCGACACGCCAAACTCGCGGGCCGCCTTCGCGACCAAGGCGACATTGTTGCGCAGAAGAACCGCATCGATCGACTTCGTCGCGAATGCCATCTGCGACTGATGGTCGATCATGATCAGCGTGTGATCGTTCGGGGACAAAAGGGTCTTTCCGGGCTTCGCTTGTGCTTGAGTCATCTTCAATATTCCAGTCGATTGGGAATGCGCGAAATACATTGGTTGCGCGTTTTTTTGCAATCTCTAGCATGCGTTCGCGTGATGTCACATCCACTTCCGAATTCTCACGATACGCATGAAACAGACGGTGCATGAACGCATGCCGGTGGATGAACTCGACGGTGGTCCGCCTATTCATCAAGCCGCTCATGCGTTGAGGAGAAGTTTGGATGACAGCATCGGTATTAGCCAATTCGAAATACTTGTAAGGCCGATTACTGGCGCTAATCGATCCGACACGTGAAGCGAACCGCATGCTTATCGCGAGATGCGCCCGGCTGGAGGTTCAGAGCCCGGCGCTTTGCAAACGCGCTGCGATCGAATGGACCTAAGCGCTGCCTATCGACCGGAGGTGCGAGGCGCCGTAGCGCGGGTTTGCGCGCAACACGCTTCTTCAGCCGCAAGATCGAGAAAGTCAAGTATCAGCGAACTGCGTTCGTTTGTGCGCGACAACATCTGGACCGTTACGGGCTCGAGGCCGTTGATCTGCCGGTAGTGCAAAGTTTCTGGAAGCGACGAGAATAGATATGTGGTGCCGATCATTGCGCCGAGCCCCTGTTCGATGAGCGTGACGCCAACTTGTGCCTGCGCCGTTTCATAGATGAAGTTCGGCGTGAAGCCAGCTTGCTGGCAGTGAGCAACGATCGAGTCATAAAGCGGCGGGTTGACTGCACGTGCCGAGCCGATCAGTCGCTCCTGCGCAAGATCGCAAAGGTTCAGGCGGTCGACGTTTGCCAGCCGGTGATCGCTGCGCATCAACAAGACCCAGGGTGCTTCGAACAGCGGCTGAACCAGTACGTCGTCGTTGCCTGGTGCAGCGTCGACCAATGCGCCGAAGCCGACGTCGATATGTTTTTTGGTCAGCGCGGTGATCTGCTGCGCCGGGTTCATCTCGTGGCGCTCTATCGTGACGTCCGGATATAGTGCCTGCAGCCGAATGAGCGCAGGCGGAATAAATGGCAGATTCGCGTACTCGACCAAACCGATCGAGATCCTGGATTCTCTATGGCCCGCGGCATCCTGCGCCTCGCGCAACGCGCGCTCAACCTGAGCGAAGATGGCGTCGGCGCTGTTCCGCAGAGCCTCGCCCGAAGCGGTCAGCGTCACGCCGCGCCGGTCGCGGTTCAGTAATTGCGCGCCCACCAGTTCTTCGAGTTTCGCAATCTGCTGGCTAAGCGCAGATTGCGTTATCGACGCGAGGTCGGCCGCCCGGCCGAAATGGAGTTCCCGCGCAAGAATCGAGAAGTAGCGCAGTTGACGCAATTCAATTGCTTTCATGTGGCTCTCGAGTCGAAGGTCCGTTGTCAGTCCAGCAGAGCGCCGCCGTCCACTGCTTGCGAGTATTGGCTAGGTGCGCCACGCCGATGCCGGCTACCGAACGTAGAAAACGAACGAGACACGCCGCGATAGCGGTCCGGGCGCGAGCAGGGCGTGGTGTTGTACTGATCGTGGCCGCGCATCGTGGCGAGCAGATTGTGAAGCGCAAGGCGCTCGAGAAGAAGATGGGCGCTATCGATAACAGTCATTCCCCGCAGGAATGACCCGCGTAATGCCGGACCATGCCAGCCTCAGATTGGGATCTGGGACCTATTGGGTTTACACCTAAAATTGGAATGCACCCTTGTGAACAAGGTGCTTAATGATGAGCGATCGCTTTCCTACACTTGGTATCACCTGCTACGGACAACAGTTCGCAGCAAATCCAAGACTGGAGTTTCATTATGAAATCGCTCATTCAAGCCATTGCAGTTGCCGCGGTACTCGCCGTCCCGACCGTTTCGTTTGCTCAGTCGGACGACAGCGCCCCCATGAACAACCCCGCTGTGTCAGGCTACGGTGGTGTGGCCGATGACACATCGGCGTCGGGTTCACATCATCCGCTTCGCGCACTGGATCATTCGATCCATTCGATGGGACATGCGATCCGTGCGTCGGTTCGCCCCGACCCCAATGACGGTATGAAGCCGATTTACTTTGGTGCACGTTAGGCCCCAACGTTTCCCGGTCGTTGTCGGCCCGCCCGGCGCGCGCGAGCGCTGCCGCCCAGGCCGATCGCGGCGCCACCGGGGCGGCGGCACGGGTAGTCGCAGGCTTCAGCAGTCGTTCGGAACGTGAAGTCGAAGGTCGATTTCTCCATACTAAACCCGGCCCTTCCGACGCGACGGGTCCGCGCAAATTGCGTCACACCGGTATGGAAGTCAGGCCGCGGAGACGCTGGACTACATTTCATTGCCTGACCCTGTCGTGACCGAAATCCGCTCGCAATCTCACGCCATTGAGCGAAATCGCTCGAATCCCTCTTCCAGATCGGCAATGAGGTCCGAGGGGTCTTCAAGACCGCAATTCACATCCGCATGCAAAGTCACGGTGGACTTGTAAAGTCGCCATGAGCTGCATATGTTCATACGTGGGTCACCCTGTCCGTGCGCCGGTGCCAGCCGCTTATGGTCGTGTCATCTTGCGAGAACCCCGATTTCATTTGCGAGCGTCTTACTGGCAATGAGGTGGGTGTCGAACTGACTGTCACTGCGTTCAAGACGCATACTTGGGTGGACGCCGGCCGCAAGAAAACCCGCCTGCCCCGGCTCGGAAGGA
This sequence comes from Paraburkholderia sp. GAS348, assembly GCF_050434205.1. Lineage (NCBI taxonomy): Bacteria > Pseudomonadati > Pseudomonadota > Betaproteobacteria > Burkholderiales > Burkholderiaceae > Paraburkholderia > Paraburkholderia sp. GAS348. The sequence goes on along the minus strand of NZ_JBNPVT010000022.1, from coordinate 67,365 downwards.
TACCGGCGACGCTTACTTGGTGCTCGTCGCCTTCTCCGAATCACTGCCTGCCTGGGCTGCCCCGATCGGCGGCACGGCGTCGTTCATCGACGGCAGCGTCTCCTTCGGCGCCGCAGCGGCGTCAACGGAGGCCGGCTGGGCAGAGTCGACCTTCAGGTAATGCTCGACTAGCGCGAAGAAACGCTGATAGAAAACGCCGGCGGGAATCGTCTCGCTCGCAACCTTCACCATCGAGTCATCACTCGAGCCGATCGGCAGCGATAGCGATCCGAACACGCTCAGACCGACGCTCGCCGAGGTGTTGCTCTTCTTCAGCGCATAGCGATCCTGCACCGCGTTCACGTACGCAGTGCTGCTGTTGCTTTTGGGGTCGTCGGTTGTGCAGACCACATGGATTTCGATCACCGCGTGCGAATCGCTGGTAGGCTGGAAATTTTTCGAGCCATCTACCGAATCAGACCTCGTTGAACTGGCGATATATCCTTGGCTGAGCAACGCACGGCGGGCGGCTTCGCAAGCGGGCTCCGCCTTCGCGGTGAACTTGTGCGCATAGGGGCTGTCGCCTGTGGTGAACTGTTCTTGCTGATAGAGCGGCTTCGGCGTCGAGCACGCAGACAGTGCGCTCACTAGCGCAAGCGCGAAAGCCGCGGAGGTAAAGCGGAACTGAGTATGCATGGCTGAATAGGGTGGATCGGCTCGAGCAGTGAAGGGGTCTGATACAAAAAGGTCAGGACGCCCAATGCTCTTGCGCGGCATGAGAGGGACACATCATGCGGGCGATCCGAAAGTGGACGGGCGCGCCTATTATAATTTTCTTTCCCTACAACAACCTTCGACGTTGCCGCGAGCCCAAGTCATGGACTTGCAGGGACATGCATCAACGCACCACCGGCCACCCTCTATCAGCCGAGTTATATACGTGGTATTCGCGTTGAACGCCTTGCTGGTGGATCTCTTCCGCCCTAACCTGAATCTGACATTCAGCCGCCCTTCCAACAGTTTCCTGGACTGGCCATCTCATGCAATCCATACACCGACGAACTCCCGATTCAGGAAGACGAAGGTCCTATTGGAGAAGACATGCACGACAACCTCCTCTCAGTCATCGTTACACGGAAATGGCAGCTTGCCGAGAGTTACCATGCCGTCGAACTTCAAACCAAGTCCGGATCGGAGCTTCCGTCGTTTGACGATGGATCTTGCGTCACACTTTTTCTCGACAACGTCATCGGCAAGGAGAGAATATATCCCCTGTGCTGTTTTACGTCCCGGCCGCGTGCTTATGTAATCGCTGTGAGACAGGATGATGGCGAAACGGACACAGAAACAGCAGGCATCTCATTGAATCAAGGAGACGAGGCGCTTATCGTAACACCACGGAGTCCTACAGTTATTTTAGACGGTCGCACACAATCGATACTTTTTGCTGGCGGTGTTGGCGCTGCATCGATCGCGGGAATCGCGAAACGGCTTGCACTGGCAGGTCAAAAATTCGAGCTGCACAACTTCGCTCGATCGCCTGAACGTGCAGTCTTTCGGCAAGAACTTGACGCGCTTAAAAGCGAAGGCAGGGTCCATCACCATTTTGGCCTCGATGCAGACCGATTGGAGCAGGCAACTTCTCACGCGATGAGCCCAGCACATGCGAACACGCAGATCTACTGCAGTGGTCCCCCAGCATTTATGGATCTCATCGAGCGCAAAGCTCGCGACTGGGTGTATCCGGCTAATATCTACAAAATTCTCCTGGGTGACGGAAAAAATTCATAGTCGCGTCTTTTCCACGCTACTCGGCGATCGACGTCCGGTCTAAGGGATGGAAGCGCGCCTGGTCAACTCGGCAGTTCGAGCCGACTCGGGAGTTCCCAAGGCCGGTCGGACGGCAGCAAACTTTCCTATTCAAACAAGGGTCTCTTCTGGCAGGCAACCTACGACGAAGTTCGCGAGCCTGAACCATACGGGTCACATAGACAGCCGAGGTATGCAGAACTTCGGCGGCTCTCGTGAAGCTGGTCGTTTCGACCACCTTCACATACACCTTCATTGCGGTAATCTTGTCCATGCCCCTCCCAATGAAGGCTTATCCAATCCGTGACCCACTCCGATTCACTTCAAGGTCTTCCCGATATCCTTGAACCGGGTTTATCAGTGGTATTTTGCGGCATAAATCCAGGCGTCCTTGCGGCGTCGACTGGCCGCCATTTTGCCGGCAGAGGCAATCGGTTCTGGCGGACCGTTCATCTGGCGGGTTTTACTCCCGAACAGATTTGTCCTGAGGACGATCGCACTCTTCTCCAATATGGTTGTGGCCTGACAACCGTGATCTCGCGTCCAACCGCACGAGCAGACGAACTGTCGCAATCGGAGTTCAAAGCGGCCGCAACGGAATTCGAGCGAAAGGTTGAACGATATGCGCCGCAATGTGTTGCCTTCCTTGGAAAGATGGCGCTCTCCGCCATGTCGGGCAATCGCGACATCCACTGGGGCCCACAACCGACAGCGTTCGGCGGCGCCCGTGCATGGGTGTTGCCAAATCCAAGCGGCCTGAACCGGACATTCAGCCTCGACGCGCTGGTGACCGCCTACCGGGAACTTCGTCTTGCAGTCGCGCCGGCTGATTCGGCCCTTCGCGATATTCCACGTCGGTGAGTTTGCCGGATGGCCCATAATCCTTCATACCCTTAATGTCGGACGCGATGTGAAATGGGAGGTTACGAGGCTCGAATAATTTCAATAAGCTTTCAGTGCGCATCCCCGCTCACCGTGACCGCTGCCCAACGCCCTCCACGCTCAACCGTCCGTTGGCGCAGGCTGTGGGCCGAAAGAAACCCGACGGAGCCGTTCGGACCCCGACATGTTTCATTCTGGTAACGCAAGCCTTGCGCGCCCCGGGTACATTGATGCCATGCCTCGCCCCGATCGTTGACCACCGGCTTCCACCAAGGCGAGTATGAGCAACGCACGGTCTGTCAGCGGGGCCCTCGCGGCAGCCGGCGACGCCCCGTCCGATCATCAACGGCAGTATCTGTTTTCGGAGAAACGTATGAGCGACGCCGTGTCCAGGCAACCCAAGCGCTCCCGACGCGGGCTCATTCTGTTTGCAGTTATCGTGCTGGCGCTGATCGCGCTTGTCGTTGTCCACCTGTTGACCCAGAAGAAGCCCACGCGCGAGGCCGCACCCATCGTCGTCACCGTGGCGCGCGTCACGCTCGGTTCGATGCCAGTGACGTTGAGCGAACTCGGCACGGTCACGCCGACCGCCACCGTGACCGTGCTGCCGCAGCTAAGCGGCTACCTCACGGCCGTCGGCTATCACGAAGGCGAGGAAGTACAGAAAGGCCAGTTCCTCGCCCAAATCGATCCGCGCCAGTATCAGATCAGCAAGCAACAGGCTCAGGCGACGCTCGCCAAAGACCGGGCGTCACTTGCCCAGGCACGTGCCGATCTTGCCCGCTACACGCAGTTGAACGAGCGCAAGTCGATCGCCCAGCAGACCTTCGCGGATCAGCAATTCCTCGTGCAGCAAGACGAGGCTGCGGTCCAGTCCGATCTCGCCAACATCGCCCAGTTCGACCTCGACCTGACCTATTGCCGCATCACCGCGCCGGTCTCCGGCAAAGTCGGCCTGCGCCTGGTCGACCCGGGCAACTACGTGACGGCCTCATCGTCGACAGGGATCGTCGTCATCACCACCATCAAGCCGACCACCGTGCAGTTCACGGTGCCGCAGGACGCGCTGGCCTCCATCGTGCAGCGCCTGAATGGCGGCGCGACCTTGCCGGTCACCGCCTATTCCAGCGACAACGCGCGCGAGGTTGCCACAGGAACGCTTTACGCCGTCAGCAACCAGATGGCCACGGCGACCGGCACCGTCACCTTGCGCGCCACATTCGCCAACGAGGACGAAGCGCTGTTCCCCAACGAGTTCGTCAACGTCAAGTTGCTGGTCGACACGCTGCAGAATGCCGTGCTGGTGCCAACCCCCGCCGTGCAAACCGGCGCGCCGGGCGACTTCGTCTATCTGGTCAACGCGGACAATACGGTCTCCGTGCACAAGGTCAAGCTCGGCCCGAGCGACGGCAAGAACACGGTCATCCTGTCCGGCCTCTCCCAAGGCAACCAGGTGGTCACGGACGGCACAGACCGCCTGAACGACGGCGCCAAAATCGAGGCGGCCAGGCCGAAGCCCACAGCGGTCAATCCGGCGGCCAGCGGCGCCGCCGTGGCGCCTGCCGCCTCCAAACCCGCTGCTGCGTCCGCGGCGGCGTCGGCCAATGCTGCTTCGTCGTAGCAGGCTCACGCGCCGATGAATATTTCCCGTCTGTTTATTCTTCGACCAGTAGCCACGGTGCTGCTGATGATCGCCCTCGTGCTGATTGGCCTCGTCGCCATGCGCGTGCTGCCGGTTTCATCGCTGCCCAGCGTCGACTATCCGACCATCCAGGTGCAGACGTTCTATCCGGGCGCGAGCCCGGACGTGATGGCCACCACGGTCACGGCGCCGCTCGAAGTGCAGTTGGGCGAGATCCCCGGCTTGCAACAGATGACGTCGTATAGCTCGGACGGCGCATCGGTCATCACGCTGCAGTTCGATCTGTCGCTGAACCTCGACATCGCCGAGCAGAACGTCCAGCAGGCCATCAACGCCTCCAACAGCTACCTGCCGTCCGGCCTGCCGGCGCCGCCGACGTATGCAAAGGTCAATCCGGCCGACCAGCCGATCCTGACGCTCGCGGTCACGTCGAAGTCGATGTCGCTGACCCAGCTTGAGGACATCGCCAACAACCGCCTCGGCACCAAGATTTCCGAAGTGTCGGGCGTGGGCGTGGTCACGACGAGCGGCGGCAATGTGCCGGCCATTCGCGTCGAAGCGGACCCGCACAAGCTGGCCGCCTACGGCCTGAACATCGACGATCTGCGCACGCTGCTCAGCTATGTCAACGTCAGCCAGCCGAAGGGCAATTTCGATGGCCCGGACCTCGATTACACGATCAACGGCAACGATCAGATCACCGATCCGAAGGACTATCTGGACACGGTGATCGCCTACCAGAACGGCGCCCCGGTGTTCATGCGCGACGTCGCGCGGGTCAGTCAGGCTGCTCAGGACGTCGAGCGCGGCGCCTGGTACAACGGCTCACCGGCCATCGTGCTCAACGTGCAGCGGCAACCGGGCGCGAACGTGATCGCGACCGTCAACCAGATCATGAAGCAACTGCCGCAGCTCGAATCCACGCTGCCGGCCGGCATGAAAGTGACGGTAGTGTCGGACACCACGGGCGTGATCCGCTCGTCGGTCTCAGACGCGGCATTCGAACTGATTCTCGCCATCGTGCTGGTGGTCGCGGTGATCTTCGTATTCCTGCGCAACGTGCCCGCCACGCTCATTCCGAGCATCTCGGTGCCGGTTTCGCTGATCGGCACCCTTGCTGTGATGTACCAGTTGAACTACTCGATCGACAACCTCTCGCTGATGGCGCTCATCATCGCCACCGGCTTCGTGGTCGACGACTCGATCGTGATGATCGAGAACATCGTGCGTTATCTGGAGGAAGGCAAGACACCGCTCGAAGCCGCGCTGGAAGGCGCGGGCCAGATCGGCTTCACGATTCTGTCGCTGACCATCTCGCTGATTGCCGTGCTGATTCCGCTGCTTTTCATGGGTGGCGTGATCGGCCGTCTGTTCAGCGAATTCGCGGTGACGCTGGCCGTCACCATCGTGATCTCCGCAATCGTGTCGCTGACCGTGGTGCCGATGCTCTGTGCGCGCATGTTGCGCGCGCAGGCCGACCGTCATCCGAGTCGCTTCGAGCGCATCAGCGAGGGCCTGTTCGACAAAACGCTCGGCGCCTATGAGCGCGGACTGCGCTGGGTGCTGGATCACCAGGTACTAACGCTCGTGGTGGCCGTCGGCACGGTCGTGCTGACCGGCATCCTGTACGTGGTGATTCCGAAGGGCCTCTTTCCGGTGCAGGACGTCGGCGTGATCGAGGGGATTAGCGTAGCCGACAACTCGGTGTCGTACGCCGCGATGGTGAATCGCCAGGGCGCGCTCGCCGATGCGATCCTGAAAGATCCGGATGTCACTTCGCTGACCTCCTACGTGGGTATCGACGGCACGAACTCGACGCTGAACAATGGCCGCTTCCTGATCAATCTTCGCGACCGCGACAAGCGTTCCGACACGGCGCAAGAGGTTGCCCGGCGTCTGCAACAGGAAGTCGCCAATGTGCCGGGCGTCAGGCTCTACATGCAGCCCGAGCAGGATCTGACGCTCGACACGACAGTCTCGCCGAACCAGTACAGCTTCGTGCTGCGCGGACCGAGCCAGCAGGCGTTCCAGAAGTACGTGCCGGAACTGGTAGCGAAGCTGAAGCAGATTCCGTCGCTTGCCGACGTGCAAAGCGACATGAATACCGACGGCCTCAGCGTGAACATCGAGGTTAACCGGCAACTGGCGGCGCGCTTCGGCATTACGCCCGCGACGATCGACAACGCGCTGTACGACGCGCTCGGCCAGCGCATTGTCTCGACCATCTTCGAGCAGTCGAACCAGTACCGCGTGATTCTCGTCGCCAAACCGGAAGCGTTGCCGAATGTGCAGTCGATCGGCAATCTGTATCTGCCGAGTCAGACCAGCAGCACGGGCCAGGTGCCGCTATCGGGCATCGCGAAGATCCAGATCACGAAGTCGCCGCTCGTGATCAGCCATCTCGCGCAGTTCCCATCGGTCACCATCTCGTTCAATCTCGCGAAGGATGCGTCGCTGAGCACGGCGGTCAAAGCCATCCATCAGGCCGAACAGTCGGTGAATCTGCCGCCGTCGATCACCTCGTCGCTGCAGGGCGCGGCCCAGGCATTCGAAGATTCGCTGTCGAGCGAAGTCTATCTGCTGATCGCGGCGCTGGTGGCGGTGTATATCGTGCTCGGCGTGCTCTATGAGAGTTTCATCCACCCGGTAACGATTCTCTCCACCCTGCCCTCGGCGGGTATCGGCGCGCTGCTCGCGCTGATGATCGCCGGCAGCGACCTGGATGTGATCGGCATTATCGGTATCGTGCTGCTCATCGGTATCGTCAAGAAGAACGCCATCATGATGGTGGACTTCGCGCTGGACGCCGAGCGCAATCACGGCAAGCCGCCGCGCGAGGCGATCTTCGAAGCGTCGCTCTTGCGTTTCCGCCCGATCCTGATGACCACCCTCGCCGCCATGCTCGGCGCGCTGCCGATGCTGCTCGGCAGCGGCACGGGTTCGGAATTGCGCCGGCCGCTGGGTCTCGCGATCATCGGCGGTCTGACGCTGAGCCAGGTGCTGACGCTCTTCACCACGCCCGTGATCTATCTGTTCTTCGACAGAATGGCCGAGCGTACGAGACGCTGGCGCAACCGCAATAAACCGGAGAGTTCGCCTCCTGGCAGTGCGGAGGAAACGCCGTGAACATCTCGGCGTTATTCATCCGGCGGCCTGTCGCGACCACGCTTCTGGCCGTCGCGATCCTGATCTCCGGGGCGCTCGCCTACTTCCGGCTGCCGGTTGCGCCGTTGCCGAACATCGCCTTTCCGGTCATCGTGGTGCAGGCGAACATGGCCGGCGCGAGCCCGGACATCATGGGGACCACGGTGGCCGAGCCGCTCGAGCGGCGGCTCGCCACCATTGCCGACGTTGAAGAACTGACTTCGATCAGCTCCGTCGGCTCGTCAGTGATCGTGGTCGAGTTCGGCCTGAAGCGCGACATCAACGGCGCCGCGCGCGACGTCGAAGCAGCCATCCAGGCAGCGCGCGCCGACTTGCCGACCACGCTGCGCAGCAACCCGAGCTATCGCCAGTACAACCCGGCGGATGCGCCGATCATGGTGCTCTCGCTGACGTCGGACACGCTCACCAAGGCACAGCTCTACGACTCCGCGGACTCGGTGATCCAGCAGCAACTCTCGCAAGTCCAGGGGGTGGGCCAGATCACGCTTGGCGGCGGCGCATTGCCTTCGGTACGTGTGGAATTGCAGCCGGGTAAGCTGAACAGCTACGGCATCGGGCTGGAAGACGTGCGCGCGGCGATCAGCGCCGCCAACGCCGACAGCGCGAAGGGCCATCTCGACGAGGGCGAGCAGCGCTATGTGGTCACCTCCAACGACCAGATCACGCATGCCGCGCCGTATCGCGACCTGGTGGTCGCCTACCGCAACGGCGCGCCGGTCCAGTTGCGCGACGTGGCCGAGGTCAAGGATTCGAACGAAAACATCCGCAATGCCGGCCTCTTCAACGGCAAGTCCGCCATCCTCGTTATCGTGTATCCGATGCCCGGCAGCAATGTCGTGAGCACCGTCGCGCAGATCCGCCAGGTCCTGCCGTCAATCGAGGCGACACTGCCGAGCAGCGTGCATGTGGGCATCGCGATCGACCGCTCGGAGTCGGTCAGAGCGTCGGTGGGCGACACCGAGCGCACGCTGTTCATCGCCGTGCTGCTGGTGGTGGGCGTCGTGTTCATTTTCCTGCAGTCGCCGCGCGCCACGCTGGTGCCGGCCGTCGCGCTGCCGCTGTCGATCGTGGGCACCTTCGGGCCGATGTACCTGCTCGGCTACAGCATCGACAACCTTTCGCTGATGGCGCTCACCATCGGTACCGGCTTCGTGGTCGACGACGCGGTGGTGGTGCTGGAAAACATCGTGCGTCATATGGAGTTGGGGCTCAGTCCGAAAGAGGCCGCCTTGAAAGGCAGCGGCGAGGTGGGGTTCACAGTGATCTCGATGAGCCTGTCGCTGATCGCGGTGTTTCTCCCGATCATGCTGATGCCGGGTGTGGTCGGCCTGCTGTTCCATGAGTTCGCGGTCACGCTGTCCATCGCCATCCTGATCTCGCTGGTGATTTCGCTGACAGTCACGCCGGCCATGTGCGCCTACGTGCTGAGCCGCGACAACGCAGGGCATTCGAAAGCGCGTTGGGCGATGTGGGTCGAAAAGCAGTTCGATCGCTTCAAGAATGCCTACGCGCACTCGCTTACGGCTGTACTGGACCACGCGCTGCTGGTCATCCTGCTGTTGATTGGTCTGCTGGTGGGCAACGTGTTCCTGTTCAAGCTGGTGCCGGCCACCTTCTTTCCCGAGCAGGACACGGGCATTCTGATTGGACAGATCATCGCCGACCAGAGCATCTCTTTTCCGGCGATGCAAAAGAAGCTCACGCAATTGCAGGAGATCGTGCAGAAGGATCCAGCAGTGGCCTCGGTAGCGGGCTTTACGGGCGGCCGCGCGCTCAATACCGCCAACGTGTTTATCGAACTCAAGCCGCTGGCGCAACGCCACGCCACGGCCACCGACGTCGTGAACCGCCTGCGGCCCAAGCTCAATGCGGTCTCGGGCGCCCGGCTCTTTATCCAGGCACAGCAGGATCTGCGAATCGGCGGACGGCAATCCGCTGCCGAGTATCAGTACACGCTCACCAGCGACGATTCCGCCGCGCTGTTCAAGTGGACACCGCTACTCGTCGCCGCGCTCGGCAAGGAGCACGCGCAGTTGCTCGACGTGAACTCGGACTTGCAGCAAAACGGTCTCCAGACCTACGTCACCATCAATCGCTCGACGGCGGCGCGCTACGGCTTTGCGCCGAACCAGGTCGACAACGTGCTGTATGACGCGTTCGGCCAACGCACGGTGTCGACCATCTACAACCCGCTCAATCAGTATTTCGTGGTGATGGAGGTGGCGCCGGATTATTGGCAATACCCGCTAACGCTCAAACAGATTTACCTGAGCAGGGCGTCGGGCAACGCTACCGGCACGGCGGCCACGCAGATGCCGGGTGCCACGGTGTCGGGCGTGACCGTGGCGACCGAAGCAAGTGCGACCACGAACGCACTCAACTCGAACGCCCAAGCCAACGCGACCACCAACAGCATTGCCAATAGCAAGGGCGGCAGTTCGACCGGCAGTGCGGACAGCACGTCGGCGGAAACCATGGTGCCGCTGGCGGCGCTGGCTTCGTTCTCGAACAGCCATACGTCAACGCAGGTGAACCACCAGAGCGGCCTCGTGGCCGCGACGATTTCGTTCAACCTGCCAGCGGGCGGTTCGTTGAGCAAGGTGGGCGTGGCGATCAACAACACGATCCGCGAGATCGGCATGCCCGCCAGCATCCACGGATCGTTTGCCGGCGCCGCGGCGGCCTACTCGCAGTCCATGGGTACGGTGCCGCTGCTGATCCTGGCGGCGCTCGGCGTGGTGTATATCGTGCTCGGCGTGTTGTACGAAAGCTCGATCCACCCGCTGACCATCCTGTCGACGCTGCCGTCCGCGGGCATCGGTGCGACGCTGGCATTGCTGATTTTCGGCACACCGTTCTCGGTGATCGCGTTGATCGGCATCATCCTGCTGATCGGTATCGTCAAGAAGAACGGCATCATGATGGTCGACGTCGCGATCCACTTGCAGCGCAGCGAAGGCATGCCGGCGAAGGACGCGATTCACTCGGCCGCCGTGGTCCGTCTGCGGCCGATCATGATGACCACATTCGCCGCCGTGCTCGGCGCGGTGCCGCTGGCCATCGGCATTGGCCAGGGCGCGTCGCTGCGCCAACCGCTCGGTATCACGGTGATGGGCGGCCTGATCCTGAGTCAGGTCTTTACCTTGTACACAACGCCGGTGATCTACCTCTACCTCGACCGCTTGCGTTTCAAGCTGGTTAGATGGTCTGCAAACCTGCCATGGAATCGCGACGCGCAGCGACCCGGACAACCGGATACGAGGGCATGACGATGAAGATTTCCCGTAACCGCTTTGGGACGCTAAGTGAGCCACCTGGCGGATCGCTTAGTGGCCCGCTCAGTGGCCCACTCAGTGGCCCACTTAACCGCGTTGGCCGCCCTGGCCGCGTTGGCCGCGTTGGCCGCCCTGGCCCGCTTCGACAGCTGGTCGTCGCGACGCTAGCCCTGCTGGCTAGCGGCTGCACGGTCGGCCCGGACTACCACCGGCCGCAAGTCAACGTGCCTGCCACCTACTCGGAGTTGCCGGGCTGGACGCAAGCCGAGCCCGCGGCGGAGAAACCGAAAGGCGACTGGTGGACGGCATTCAACGATCCGCTGATCGACCAGCTCGAACCGCTGGTGTCGGTATCGAACCAGACCGTGCGCGCGAGCTACGCAAACTATCAGGAAGCGCTGGCGGAAGTGCGGGCGGCGCATGCCAGCCTGTTTCCGACCATCGGCGCAACCGGTTCGGCCACCAGGGCGCGTGCCGCGAGCGGCAATGCGGCCAGAGTGGTCAACTCGGGCTCGCTGGAAGGCGACATCAGCTGGGCGCCTGACCTGTGGGGCCTGGTGCGGCGCACGATCGAAGAAAACGCCGCGACGGCGCAATCGAGCGAAGCGACGCTCGCCAATGCAACGCTCTCCGAGCAGGTGGCGCTGGCCACGGCGATCATCGAACTGCGCACCAGCGACGCCAATATCGACCTCCTGCAAAGGACGGTCGTGGCCTACCAGCACTATCTGGACGTCGTGTCCGACCAGGATCAGGCGGGCACCATCCCGCCGTCCGACGTGATCACTGCCCGCACCCAGCTCGAGACGGCGCAGTCCAATCTGATCGCGCTCGGCGTGGCGCGCGCTCACGACTCGCACGCGATCGCCGTGTTGGTGGGCAAGAATCCGGAAGAGCTGTCGATTACGCACAGCACCGCGATGCCGACGCTGCCGAGCGTGCCCGTCGGCGTGCCATCGACGCTGCTCGAACGCCGGCCCGACATCGCCGCCGCAGAACGCAAAATGGCTGCCCAAAACGCGGCGATCGGCGTGGCGGTGTCGGCTTATTACCCGGCGGTTTCCCTCTCCGGGCTGGCCGGCTTCACGCAGTCGCCGTTGTCCGGTTTGCTGAACGTGGCCAACTACGTCTGGTCGCTGGGCGGCAGCGCCACCGAAACGCTTTTCGACGGCGGCTTGCGCAGCGCCGACGTCGACGCGGCGAAAGCCGCCTACGACGCGGCCGTCGCCAACTACCGTGGCACGGTGCTGGCAGCGTTCCAGAACGTTGAAGACGACTTGAGCGGGTTGCGAATCCTGGCCGAGCAATCGGTCGTCCTGGACACGGCCGTGCGAGACGCAACCCGTGGCGCCGAGATCGCTTTCAACGAATATCAAGCCGGTACGGTGGACTACACGACGGTGGCCACCGCGCAGGCCACACAGTTGAGCACTCAGCAGACCGCGCTGAATGTTCAGGAGACGCGCCTGCTGGACGCGGCGTCGCTATTCGGCGATCTGGGCGGCGGCTGGTCGGCGGACGCGCTGCATGATCCGCGGCATCCGGAGAGGCAGCAGGCAGCGCCTGCGCAGACGGGGAACGCAGCTGCGGGGACTGTTGACGCGAAGGTGCAGTAATTCACGGCATCTCCAATGCCAGATGTTCCGGACAGAGCGACTCCAGGAAATCACGTGCGCCGAAGGCCTCGCCGGCGCTGAAGACACCCGCCCCGTGGACCTGCCCACTGACGACACGTATGGCCGCTTCAACCACCATGGGCGCTCTGATTGCGTAGATATCCTGACCGCTTGCCGACAAGCGACGTGCGTTGCCTCCCGAGCGCACGACCGCCTCGATCACCTCGACCACCTCGACCACCTCGACCAGGACGGTTTGTGAGGAGCGTCCGCTCTCTCATGGTCATTGCGGCACCGGCAGGCCGAGCCGCCACGTCAGATTGCCCCGCGCGCGCGTTTCGCAGCGGGTATGAAAAAAATCGGTGTGATAGATGCGCGGACGTGCCAGCAGGTTGCCCAGAAACGTCCGTTCGCGCATGTCGTAGGCGCGGTCGTCAAGGTCGGGACGTTCCGCCCGCAGGCGCATCCCGTCCTCGCGAAAACGGTCCCGTCGACCACCCAGCACCGCAAGATCGATATCGCAGGCGAAGCGATCGTCCAATCCGGCCGGCACACGCGTATGCCGGGTCGCCAGGATCATTTCGCAGATGCGCTCGCCCGCAGCGATACGGTCATTTGTCCATTGCCGGAACCAGTCCGCGCTGCGTTGCTCATTGTCCCGCGCGCCGGGAACGTAGACCACGTCGTGGCACCACAGTGCAAGTTCCACGGCATCGGCATGAGGAATCGCGCTACGCGCCTGGTCGAGATAGTGCATGCAGCGGCGGATATGACGCAGCGTGTGGTAATGACGCGTCGGTTCGGCATAAAGCTGCGCCAGGTCGGCATAGGCGGCCTCGGCGCGCAAGCCGCCGCTGCGTGACCACAATGCGATGAAGCGCGCTTGCGTCTGGCTCATCCCCGCCCCTTTCCACCCTGCACGGATGTGTGACCGTTCGGCGCCGTATCCATCATGACGTCGTTGCTTTGCGCCAATCCAGGCGCGATGCTCAAAGAAACTCCTCGCGAATGTCGATACTCGAACGTTGCCCGATGTTCTGGTAGTGATGCATGAGCCAGGCATCGGCCTCGCGCCGCCCGTTATCGCGCAGTCCGCAAAGGAAATCCCAATCCGCGTTGTACTTGCTGGACACGCTGAGCGCGCACATCGCCTCGTCGGATCGAATGGAATGGATCAGCATTTCCTTCATCTCGTCGCGATCGACTTTGCCTTGCTGGATCAGATCGGTGACGAAGGCGATCGCGCGCATCTCACGCATCAGCGACGAGTTGAAGCTGATTTCGCTGACGCGGTTAAGGATGTCCGCAGCCATAACCGGCACGCCCCGGCGAACCAGCGGGTTGATGTGGACGATCACGACGTCGCGCGTCTTGCAGTGGTAAATCAACGGGTAGATGGCCGGGTTTCCCATGTACCCGCCGTCCCAGTAGTGTTCGCCATCGATGGTGATCGCCTGGAACAGCGTCGGCACGCACGCAGACGCAAGCACGGCGTCCGCGCAGATGTCCTCGCCCGTGAAGAGGCGTATTTTCCCCGTCTCGACGTTGGTCGCACACAGATACAGATGGATGGGACATTGTTTTCGCAACGCGGTGAAGTCGACCTGACTGTCGAGCACCTCGCGCAGCGGATTCAGATTGTTCGGATTGAACTGGTAGGGCGAGAAGATGCGCAGCGCCATGTCGGCGAACGCATATAACGGCGAATGATCGAACCCGAAGCTGTGCGTCCCTTTCAGCCATGGCACCCAGCGCAACGGGTTGTAACGCTCGGCGGATTGCGCCACGGCATGCCAGAAGTCGTGCAGCGCCTGCCGTGCGCCGTCCTCGCCCCCTTTCAGCAGCCCGTATGCGAGCACCGCGGCATTCATCGAGCCGGCGCTGGTCGCACTCACCCCTTCAATCGCCAGCCTGCCGTCCTCGAGCAAGCGGTCGAGCACGCCCCACGTGAACGCACCGTGCATCCCGCCCCCTTGCAAAGCCAGCGCGACCGGTTTGTGCTCGTCATCGCCGCGTAGTCTTGTATTCTTCGTCGTCATTTCCCGTCTCCTCGGTCACGCCTCGCGCGATGCCAACGCATCGAGCAACGCCTTCGCCTCTCGCATGTCGGCCGTGTCGAAGCCTTCTGCCAGGCTGCCGTACACCTCGGACAACGCCTGCCGTGCGTCGGCCGTTTTGCCCTGGCATTGCCACAGACGGGCGAGGCTCGATACAGCCCGCAATTCAAACGACCTGGCGCCCTGACCGCGGGCCACTGCGATCGCCAGATGAAAGCAGGCCTCGGCTTGTTCCGCACGGGCGGCATCGCCGATGCGATCGCTCGACGCGCCGAGCAGCAGATGCCCCTTGATCCGATGTAACTCCGCCTCGTAGCAGTGCTCGCCTGAACGACTCTCCATGGCGATCGCCTCGTCGATCGCGCCCAGGCCCGCGTCCGTCTCTCCCGCTTGCCGGTAGCTGTCGGCCAGCAGCACCAAAAAGTACGAGTACCCCATTTCGGCCCCGGTCGCGCGGTAGCCGGCCAAGCCCTCGCGTATTTGCGCAATCCCCTCCTGGATGCTGCCCTGCTGGTTCAGCACCCAGCCGCGCAGAATCGTTCCCCACGCGAGCCAGAACGGCATCCCCTGCTCGGCCGCGAGCGAGATGACGGCCTCCGCGTACTTGCGGGTCAGCGTCGCATCGCGCCGAAGCTGATGTAGTTGCGCCGTATAGGCCAACGTCAGCGCGAGGCTTGAGCCGCCGGTATATTTCCGGGCCAGTGCAAGCCCTTCCCGGTTCCGCTTACTCGATTGATCGGGGTATCCCTGATGCCACAAGGTCCAGGCGAGGAAGCTCAGGGCGCGCACGCCCGGATCGATCACGTGGCTGTAGACCGGTTCCTCGCGCATTTCCTGGAGATAAAAAACCAGCGCTTGTTCCTGGTGGACACGGCAAGCTTCGAGATCGCCCGCGGAGAACAGGCTCGCCGAGAGCGCAAGATGCGCCTCCACAAGCAAGGCCGGCTTCCCGACCTGCCGTGCCATGCGCAGCAGCCGTTCGCCCAGCTCGCGCGCGGTGCGGTACTCCGCGCGTAGCTGGTAATACGTCCTCAGTCCCAGTTGCACCGGGAAGATCTTCGATGTCTCGCCAATCCGTTCGCACAACGCCAGCGCGCGCGTATACGCTGCCACGACCTCCGGCGCGCCATAGCCGCGGACGGTCGCCAAGGCGGGCCCCAGCGAGAGCAGCAGCGTCAGTTCCTGCTGAGCGCGTTCGGGCGTGTCAGGCATCTGCTCGAGCAATTCCAGTGCCGCGCCGAGATGACGCATCGCGTCCAGATGGGCGGAATGCTGGAGCGCCTGTTGCCCGGTGCGGTGCAGGTATTCCACGGCCTTCGCGACATTGCCGCTCAGCCGGTAGTGATGCGCCAATTCGCTCCAGTAATCCGCGATACGAGTTGGGAACAGCGCCTCGATGGCCTGCGCCGCACGCTCATGCAAAGCGCTACGGCGCTCCGTCAGCAGCGAGCGGCCGGCGACTTCCTGGGTCAGCCCGTGCTTGAAAGAATACTCGACCTCCGGAAACGCAGGACGCTCGTAAATGAATTCCGCGGCCTCCAGCCGGGCGAGCAGATTCCGCAATGCGTCATCGGTGGGAGCGCCCGGTCCTTCGCAGATGCGCTGGATCAGACTGAACGAAAACTCCTTGCCGATGACGGCAAGTGCCTGCAGCAAGTCCTTCTCCGCGACGGGGAGCCGGTCGATACGTGCGGCGAGCACACCTTGCACGGTGGTCGGAATATGCAGCGCAGCCGGGGTACGCTCGATCCGGAAACGGCCGGGTTCGCCGAGCAGCGATTTCTCTTCGACCAGCGTCTGTACCACTTCCTCCATGAAGAAAGGGTTGCCCTCCGTCTTCTCCAGGATGAGCTGTTTGAGCGGCACGAGGGTGGAGTCATCCCCAAGCAGCGCCGAGAGCAATCCCTGGGCTTCCGCCGGACCCAGCGGTTCGAGTCGCAACTGGCTGCAATGGCCCGCGCGTTCCCAGACCGGCTGATACTCTGGCCGGTAGTTCACAAGGAGCAGGATTCGTGAATCCGCCACGCGGCCGATGAGGCTCAAGAGGAATGCTTCAGTCTCGCGGTCCAGCCATTGCAGATCCTCGAACAACAACTCGATCGGCTGGTCGCGGCTCTCCCGCGTCAGAATCTGGATGATCGCGTCAATGGTCCGATCACGCCGGATCTGCGGATCCATTTCGGCGAGCGCCGATCCGCGCTCGCCGATGCCAAGCAAAAAGAGCAGGTAGGGCACCAGATCCTCGAAGCTTCGCTCGAGGGTCAGCGCCTTGCCCATGACCTTTTCCCGACACTGCCGCTCGTCGTCCTGAGCGGTGATCTGGAAATAGTTCTTCAATAGCTCGATGAGCGGCAAATAGGCGAAGGCCTTGCCGTGCGAAACCGAAAATGTCTCCAGCAACGCACAGCTGCCCCGGGAGCGCTCCTTGAACTCATGGAACAGCCGCGACTTCCCGACCCCTGCCTCGCCGGCCACCGCGACGACCTGTCCGCGCCCCTCATTGACCTGCTCCAGCGCCGCATGCAAATGGTCCAGTTCGGTCTGACGGCCCACGAACCTGGCAAGGCCGCGATGTGCCGACAGTTGCAGGCGCGTGCGCAACGCGCCGGGACCCAATACCTCATACACGACGAGCGGCTCGGGGACCCCTTTGACCTGCGTGGCCCCCAGCGCCTTGAATTCAAAATAGCCTGCGGCGAGTTTGTGCGTGGACTCGCTCACCAGAATCGACGAGGGGACGGCGATCCCTTCCATCCGGGACGCAATGTGGATCGTGTGTCCGACCGGGTCGTAATCGGTATGCAGGTCATCCGTGCGGATGGAACGCACGACGACCTCGCCGGTGTGGATGCCGACGCGAATTTGTAGCGGGATGCCTTTTTCCAGACGAATCCTGTCCCCGTGCCGGCGCATCGCAAGCTGCATCCGCAGCGCAGCATATAGCGCACGCTGCGGGTGGTCTTCATGGGCGATGGGCGCGCCGAATAGCGCCAGGATGCCGTCGCCAAGCGATTTGGCGACATAACCCTCGTAGTAGTGGACCGCTTCCATCATCAACGCGACGATGGGCTCGATCAGGCGCTGGGCCTCTTCCGGGTCCAGGTCGTGAACCAGCGCCGTGGACCCCGCCATGTCGGCAAACAGCGCCGTGACGGTCTTGCGCTCGCCCGCGATCTCGCCACGGGCTTCCATGGCCGCCTGTTCGGCGCGGATGCGCTCGGCAAGGTGGTGTGGCGTGTAATGGATGGGCGCCGGGGACGGCTCTGAAACAGACCGGGGCTGCAGGGACGGCGCTGCGGGCCCATCGGTCAGCTGCGCGCCGCACTCGCTGCAGAATTTGGCGGAAGGCCCCGCCTCGTGTCCGCAGCGCGAACATGTGCGCGCCAGCATGGCGCCGCATGCTTCACAGAAACTAGCCCCAGCGGGATTCTCGATTCCGCAGTTTGCGCAGCGCATACGATCTCTTCCCTTGTCCGGTGCCTGCTTCTAAACATTAGGCGCAGGACCCGGCTGCGACAAGAGGCGAGTCGCCGGATCATGCCGACGCCTCGCCCATGTAACGGAATCGATCAGTTGCTGCTTGGACAAAAGCAGGAAGCCGCTCGGCCTGGCGCGCGAGCGTTCGGCCGGCCGCACGTGCAGCGGCGCTGCCATCGCAGACGATCGCATCCGGGGCATACGGGTTGAGATCCATTGCCGCCCTTCACATGCACGGTGCTGCAGCGAGACCGAACGAAACGAACGATCGAAGTCAATTGCGAGGAGATAGGCTTATGCGTCGCACAGACCGAGCACACCGAGGGCCGCTACACGGGTTTCGTCGCTGGCATAAAGCAGAACTACAACGTCGTCCTGTTTCGCGTGGATAAATGGCTCACTCATGTGATCTGCTATTTTTTGCACATTGTCGATCGCGACGGTAAGCACCCTTTGCCTTTGCCTTTGCCTTTGACTGGCTGCTATTTTGCCCAAAGCGTGCGTCTCGATCGCAGAGTGCAGATGGATGAAAATCCTCTTACCGTCCACGACGGAAACGACTTTTCCTTCGTGAATACCCCTTCCCCATTTGCTTTTGATTCTCATATTCTCGCAGGCCTTTATTTTTTTCATATTTCCAGACAGGAACAGCACATACCGCATCCAGGATGCGTCGCCATTGTTTCAGCCACGCTCGAACGCACTTGACTGCCCGTCTCAGTTAGCCCTCTTACCGATATGCTTGGCAACTACACTAGCGCGTTCCGAGCGGGCTAGTGGCTCAACATAAAGTTCAGCCGCACGGGACGGATCATAACTGAACGAAAATCAGCAACGAGCACCGCATTGAACCACGACCCACCACAAACTGCCATACCGCTAATTGCATAGACGGGGTGCCAGCCGCAAGCGCACCCCAGGATTAGCACTCCCTGCAATTTCCCGTCCTCCCCGCTATAAATCATAGTAGGCGAGGATCGCGCATTGTCGTACTGGCGTATTCGATGCGTTCAGGTATCGATCGGCCCGTTGATCACGCGCCTGGCTCTGGCATGACGACCGCCATGGAGGTGAACTGTGTTTCACCCGACTCTTGCTCGCACCTTGCTTCGCGCTGCCCTGATAGCGGCATTTCTCTGCGGCTATCCGTGCCTGCACCCGACGGCGAACGCCACGGGCGTCGCTCCGCCACCTGTGAAGGAGAAGCGGGTTTCACCAGCCAACGCGTCGGCATCGGTCGACTTCCCGACCATCGTGGAGCGATACGGGCCCGCCGTCGTGAATATCACCGCGAGTGCCACTGAGCAGTCATCGTCGATACCCGCTCCCGCGGCAATCGATGCCGACGATCCCCTTCTTGCCTTCGTCAAGCATATGGTTCCGAAATCACTGGCGTCTCAAGGCAATTCGGCACGCGCCATTACCGGTACGGGCTCCGGTTTTATCGTCAGCCCCGACGGCCTCATTCTGACCACCGCTCATGTGGTGGATCAGGCCGACGAAGTGACGGTCAGGCTCACCGATCGGCGCGAGTTCAAGGCAAAGGTCCTGGCGGTCGACGCCCAGAGCGACGTCGCCGTGATTCAGATCGATGCCACCAAGCTTCCGACCGTCAAACTTGGCGACTCGTCGCGAGTGCGCGTCGGTGAATCGGTCCTGGCGATCGGCTCACCGGACAGCTTCGCGAATACCGTTACCGCCGGCATTGTCAGTGCCACGTCTCGCACGCTCCAGGACGGGAGCAGTTTTCCCTTTTTTCAAACCGATATCGCCGCCAACCCGGACAATTCGGGCGGCCCGCTGTTCAACCGTGCCGGCGAGGTGGTCGGCATCGATGTGCAGATTTACGCGGATTCAGACCGGTACCCCAGCCTGGCCTTTGCCATCCCGATCAACATGGCGGCCAAGGTGCGAGCGCAGGCGCAAGCCCCGCAAGCGACCTCTCCCGGCGGCCTTGGCGTGGAAGTTCAGGACGTCGGCCCCGGCCTGGCCGCGGCCTTTGGCCTGCCGCGGCCGGCAGGGGCGCTGGTCAATTCCGTCGCGCCCGGCACATCGGCCGCCGCTAGCGGCCTCAAGCCAGGCGACGTGATCATGCGAATCGGCGACAAGACGATTGATCGCTCGACCGAACTCGGCGAGGATGCGGCTGCTTTGCCGCCCGGGACGAAGACCACGCTCAAGCTGATCCGCAATCACAGGCCGATGACCATCACGGTCATGGTCGGCGCGTCCGCGGAAAGCCCTAAAGCTCGACCAGGCGAAAGCGGCTCAGGGGATCGCCTGGGCTTGAGCATGCATCCGCTGAATGAGGACGAGCGGCGCGCGAGCGACCTGGCCGTTGGTCTGATGGTGGACACAGTTGATGGGCCGGCGGCAAAAGCTGGCATCCAGCCTGGCGATATCGTCCTGTCACTGAATGACACGCTGGTCGAAACGCAGGCGGACGTAACCGCGCTGGAAGCAAAGGCAGGGAGACAGGTAGCCGTGCTAATCCAGCGCAACCACGCACGCAGTTTTGTTTCGGTCGAGGTTAGATGAACCGCGTGACTTCGCAGGACGGTCACGCGGACGACCACGACGAACTTGCGATGGCGCCCATCGTGCGTGGGAATGGGCAGTTGGCTTGCGCCCGCAGGCATTCCGACCAGGGTTTACCCATTCGAAACGATGCGGCAAAGCACATACAGTTCTCACATGCCAGCTGGCTTCAGACGCGGTGGCATCTCCGCCCAGGCGTGTCCGGCGGTGTTTCCTTAGTTCCACGAGATCAAAGGAGATGACAGATGGAAATCCGCGATCCTTCCCCTGGCCTCTACAACGAAGATCTCGCACCCGCCAGGCAGCGCAACTGGGGAGCCTTCAGCATCTTCAACGTCTGGACCTCGGACGTGCACAGCCTCTGGGGCTACTACCTCGCCGCCAGCCTGTTCCTGCTGTGCGGCAGCTTTGTCAACTTCGTGCTGGCGATCGGGCTCGGCTCGCTGGTGATATTCGCGCTCATGAACCTGATCGGCTACGCCGGCGAGAAAACCGGCGTGCCTTACCCGGTGCTGGCGCGCGCCTCCTTCGGGGTATGGGGCGCCAACCTGGCAGCAATGGTGCGCGCCGTGGTGGCCTGCTTCTGGTACGGCGCGCAGACGGCAGCCGCGTCGGGCGCGCTGGTCGCGCTGCTGATCCGCAGCGACAGCCTGATGGCGTTCCACAAGGGCACGCAGTGGCTCGGCCACTCAGGGCTGGAGGTGATCTGCTACGTGATTATCTGGGCGCTGCAGTTGCTCATCATCCAGAAGGGCATGGAGACGGTGCGCAAATTCCAGGACTGGGCCGGTCCGGCAGTGTGGGTCGCGATGCTGATCCTGGCGATCGGCCTGTGCTTCAAGGCTGGCGGCTTTTCTTTCACCAGTGGCATTCCGATGAACACGCTGCTCGAGAAGACCAGGGATGCCGGTGTCAGCGGCGAGCCAGGCTCGTTCTGGGCGCTGATGGCAGTGGGCGCGACCTGGATCACCTACTTCGCGGCGCTATACCTGAACTTTTGCGACTTCTCCCGCTACGCGAAAAATCGCAACGCCGTGAAGAAGGGCAATCTGTGGGGCCTGCCGGTCAACCTGATCGCGTTCTCGCTGGTCGCCGGCGTCACCACCATCGCCGCCTTCAAGGTGTACGGCGAAGTGCTGCTTCACCCCGAACAGATCTCGGCCAAGTTCGATAGCTGGGTGCTGGCACTCATCGCGGCGCTGACCTTCGCAGTCGCCACGCTGGGCATCAACGTAGTGGCCAATTTTGTCTCGGCCGCGTTCGACATCTCCAACACGTTCCCCAAGCAGATCAGTTTCAAGAAGGGTGGCTACATCGCCGCGGCCATCGCGCTGGTGCTCTATCCGTTCGCGCCGTGGGAAGGCAACGCCGCGCACTTCGTCAACGCCATCGGCGCCACGATGGGTCCGCTGCTGGGGATCATTCTGGTGGACTACTACCTGGTGGCCAAGGGCAACATCAACATCGCGGCGCTCTACCAGGAGCACGGCGAGTACCGCTACGAAGGCGGCTGGAACGTCAACGCGCTGGTCTCCGCGGCGCTCGGCAGCGTGTTTTCGACCTTCCTGCCTAACTTCACCAACCTGCTGCCGGCCTGGTGGAATACCTATGGATGGTTCTTCGGCGTAGTGATCGGCGGCGGCATGTATCTGATCATGGCGACGCTGCGGCCGCGTACCGTGATCGCGCCGACCCGCGCTTAAAGGTTTTCCCGGAAAGCGGGGCGACGTGACTTTCGGCCTCCAGCGCGCGGAACAGGTACGGCAACAATGCCGATGGTTTGCCGTCGACGGTCATGCTAGGATTTCTCGCAGACAACTCCGGAGACTGCTATGCCGTTCATCTGCGAAAACGTTGAATGCCGCGCCGTGCTGGCCCGCGGACAGGTCAGATCCATTCGCGAGAACGAGGGGTGGTGCTTCTACTGCCCAGACTGCAAAGTGAGGAACGCGTTGAACGACGTCGGCGTGCCGGGCGGTCCTGTAGAGTTGATTCAACCGGAGAGATCCGACCTCCCGCACAAAGTGATTGCAACTGCTCGACCATTGGAGGACGGCAGGTACGCAGCGCAATTGCGCGTACAAAGGGCACTCGGTATGAAGGGGACTTACGCGGTCGAAGAACATTGGGAACAACTCGGGATATTCCTTGACGCGCAGGAGGCCGTCGCGCACGCGAAGTCCATTGCGGCAGACTTGCTGGACCGGAAGGCATAGTCCCGAGTGGGATGCTGGAGTCACCCGTGCGCACCGTGTGCGGACCTTTACGGCCGGCCCACGACCGTAAATCCGCACGACAACCGGGTGCTGCATGACACTCGGCCAGACTCGATGTCACGGGTCTGAATTCATACAGCATCACTCACGAAGCTTCGGCGGGAGCGAGCTTGACAAATAGTTTGGCTGCTTCGTTGCCATGGGACAAAGCGCGCAGTGCAAGGGCGAGCGCTAGCTGCGCGTCGTGGGCGGCTGCACTACGGTCCTGATCGAAGAGCTTGACGGCGTGGCGCATATGCTGCGCCGCCTGCTCGTGAAGCTCCGCTGCCAGCGCGTGATGTTTTGCCGCGTTTGCGCTGTCTGCGCCGGAGCCGGGCGATGCCGGTGTGACCGGCGGCGTATTGGCGCTGTGTGCGCCAGCGACGTGTGCCTGATCGATCGCGTGCAAGGTATGGCCATGGGCTATCATCGCCTGGTGTGCGGCGTGGGCATAGTCCTTACCCGCCTCGAAATGCCGCGACGCCCCGTGGTGATATCGCGCGGCCTGCTCGTGATGTGACGCCGCGGCTTCAAGATGTTCTTTTTTGCTGTGCTTCGTGCTCATACCGGCTCCTGTACGACTGTCGGACCGACTCCGATGACGAGATTCGAAGACACAGTGGCGGGTCGGTCGGAAACCACTAGACCCGAATTTACACTCACTTGCGCTTTCGATGACGAAGCGATCTACAAACGTGCTCCCCGTTTGCCTGTCGTCGCGCGACCGCGGCATCGCCCGTCCTCAGGGAACCGTGTCGGAAGATGCCAGCAATCCAGCGCTGTCCGGACCCTTCGCGATGCGTCCACGCAAGCGCCCATCAACCATTGTTGATACTTGGTTGCGGCAATCGTCATCCAATCTGCCGCGTCCTTTCCGTTTATCGGCCTGACCGTCGGTCCACGGATCGGCCTGATTATTGGAATTTCTCCCGCACCCTATCGACGGATCATTTCTTAAGGAATCTTAATAACCTGTTATCCAAACCGGTAACCATGTTTTCCACGGATGCGCTGTTCGGGGACGGGAAGCCCGGCGCAAACACATGGAAATGAGAACAGCGCCTAGCCTGATTCGCTTATCGGTGTTTGCTGCCGATGCGTTTCTACCCAGAGCGCAAAGTCTCCCGGTGGCAGTGGCTCCGAGTATAGATGTCCCTGGTACATAAGGCAGCCATGGTTACGCAGAAAGTCGCGCTGCGCTTGCGTTTCCACGCCTTCAGCGATGACGCTCAGTTTCAGCACATTGCCAATGTTTATTACAATTTGTGCCAGAGATTCGGCCGTTGCATCGGCCCCGATATCCTGCACAAAGCTTCTGTCGATCTTCAGTTCCTTGACGGGGAACCGGTGCAGATAGCGCAAGGACGAGTAGCCCGTACCGAAATCATCTATCGACAGCGCTATTCCAAGGGCGTGTATCGCATCGAGCGATGCGTGAACGTCATCGGCCGACTCATCAAACATGACTCGCTCGGTCATTTCGAGGATAAGGCTTGCAGGCTCCAGACCATGAGCCCGCAAAGTGCCCGCGATAAAGCCTGGATAATCTGGTCGTTTGAAGTCGGCGGCGCAGACATTCACTGATATGTTTGGTACCTCGATACCCTCGGCGCGCCACTCGGCGAGTTGACGGCAAGCCTCGCCCAGCACCCAGGCATCCAGTTCTGCAATCAGGCCGCTTTCTTCCGCGATGGCGATAAAGCGGTCTGGCGGGACGATCCCCAGTTTCTCGTCGCTCCACCGAACCAGGGCTTCGGCTCCATGCAGTGTTCCCGTCACATCGACCTTGGGCTGGTAGGCGACGCTCAGGGCTCTTCCTTGCAAGGCTCGCTGCAGTGCGATTTCCAGTTCGAGCTGCTCTTTGGCCTGACGCTCATACACAGGAGCATAGAAATGCACCTGGTTACGTCCCGTGCTCTTCGCCTTGTACATCGCCATGTCTGCATTACGCAGCAGCGTATCGGTGTCCAGCCCGTCGTGTGGATACAGCGCGACGCCGATGCTCGCACTGAGCGTGATGCTGGTGTCAAACTTTGCATTGACAGTGATAGGCTGGTACAGAGCCTGCAGGATGCGCCCGGATATGTGGGCTGCCCTATGTACGTCACAATTTTCCAATACGGCCAGGAACTCGTCTCCACCGAGTCGACCGATCGCGTCTTCACCCCGGACGCAATTCCGGAGACGCCGTGCGATTTCGCTCAACACTTCGTCACCGGCAGAATGGCCCTGCGTGTCGTTGACGCGTTTGAAACGGTCAAGATCAATGAACAGTATCGCGAACTGTGACGAATTCCGGCTGGCGTCCGTCAGGATTCGGAGCGTGTCCTTGTTGAGTTGAGCCCGGTTGGGCAGGCCGGTCAAGGCATCGAACCATGCCAGCGTCTGCAACTGACGTTCCATTGCGAATCTTCTACGCAATTGTCCGCTGAACATCAGCGACAGCATGATGGTAAGCACGTCCAGTATGGCAGTCACGATACCAATGGCAAACGCCCGCTTACGCCACCCGGCGTAGATATCCTGAGTCGCCAGGCCAACGACCACGACCAGTGGATAGTTCCCAATCCGCCTGAAGCTATATAGGCGCTCGATATGGTCGAGCACGGCAACGTCGACATAGGTGCCGTGATCCGATTGCACAAGCGGGGGAAAAGAATGGCCGCCCGCGAGCGTGCGACCTATATCGCCCCCGTGATACGGTTGCCGCATCAGGACAGTCCCGTCTGTGCGCAACAGGGTAAGGGTTCCGTGATCGCCGAGTATGGAGTCTTCGAATAGCTGGTGAAAATAGCTTAGCCGGAGCGTACCTGCAACAATGCCTGCGAAGTGGCCATTTGCATCATCAAGCCGCAGGCTCAGCGCGATCGACGGTTGCCCAGAGTTGCCCAGGCGTGGCGCGAATGGCTTGCTGAGATACAAGCCGGCCCCTATCTGCTGTTGTTGAACCTGAAAGTAATCGCGGTCGCTCACATTGAACTTTGGCGGCAGAACCCCTCGGGAGTCGAGGGTGCTGTTGCCAGCAGCATCTGCCGCGAATATCGCGCCCAGTTCCCTTACATTGTTGGCCGCGCTGAAAGCGACGAGGTGCCGGGCCTCGGGAGTGAGTTGGAGGAGACTGGGGGTCTCCATACTTGTCACGACATCCCGCATGGCAAGTAGGCAGATGTCCAGATTACGTTCGGTCTCCTTTTGCAGGGAGAGTGCAAGGTTCTGTGCGGCAGCGCGGGCCTGCGTCATGGCGTCAAGCCTCATTTGGTACAGCGAGACTGCCGTGACGCCGGTGGTGGCAAGCGTGATGCCAATCCCGGCAAAAATGAACAGGGCCGGTTTTGCCAGAAGGGAACGCGCGATTCGAAACATAGTCTTCCGGATTGTGTCTGCTTCCAGCCCGCTTTCAGATCGGCCATCAATTGTCAGTCGTTGCTTGCCGTCAACTGGACTCCGGAATCGTCGCCGGGACATGTGACCACCTGATTTCGGCCCCGCTCCCTGGCATCGTAGTTTTCGGCCGTGTTTAGCAATGGCTCGATCAGATGCTGTCTCCGCTTGAACTGGCGAGCCCGATACTGCATGTATCAGCCAGAAGACATGTGCGATTACGGGTGAACGAGGAGCTTGCCACACGACGAGGCGGCACTTCAGTGCAGTATATCGACAAGGATGCAGAAATCTTTACGCCCTACCCTGTCGATAGTTTCCTGAATGCTCGAAACAAAGAGAACGCCGCGATCGTGCAACACCACCAGACCGAAAGCGACGTGCAAGAGCTTGAATACCCAGACCGGCAAATCGTAGTAGAGCAGGCGGCTTATCCAACGCTGGATGAAAACCGCAAGCAGCGCATGCACGACAAGCACCGCATCGGCTAGCCAGATCATGATCGGCTTTCTTGTGACCGGCTGCGCGCGGATCCGATTGAATCAAACAGGGCTTGCCTTCAGCGCCGCTGGCGCATCACTTCCCAACAATCGCGATGATCCATCTGCCTGAGTTTCCGCTGCCGCATCATTTCGCGCCGATAGTGAACGGCGATCAGCAGCGCGGCGGCGCTCAGCCCACACAGACCCACGACGACCCCTGTCCACGATTCGGCCACGGAACACTCCTTGAGTGTGAAACTGATCAAGCGATACGTGTCATTCGTCGCTCAGGATACGAGCGGCAGCCTTCAGAAGCATCTGTCCGTCATCGGTAATGCGAGGGCGTTGTTGCCCGGAAGCGAGGTTTTCAAGCGTGACGAGCTGACGGTCTAGAAGCGCTTCCAGATCTGCACCGTCCAGACTCAGCAGATCCGGTGCGTCCTTGAGCAGCATGAGAGTAGCGAATTCATGTGGACTGAGCATCTCCGTCTCCTGGCTGAGCCTGTTGCTTCGCTGGGAACCTGATCCGTTGGCCTCGCTGCGCGAGCAGGATCAATTCGGGGATGGCTGCTGCGGGATGCCACCTTGCGTTCGGGTGGCATGTCGCGCGCCAAGGCACCCATCTTAATGCTGAGGTGTCCAATAGATCAATATGTGGACAAATCTTTTTGTGACATTTTTACGGCACCATCACGAAGCCGTCGCGGTGCAGCATGACCTGTTTGCCAGACACGGTTGGGCGAACAGGCGTTCTTGTGACATTATTTTCCAGCGCAGACGTCGCGAGCCTTGATGAACGCACCACGTCGCGTAGCGAGGCATCAACGCACAGCAGGCGCTTCGCGGCAGACACACGATCGACGGAGCGAAGCAGCGTTTCCTCGCCGCGATGGGCGCTCGCGAGGCTGGATTGATCATCGACCTGATCCTTCGACTCGAGAATAAAGGTGGTCTGTCGATCGTCATGATCATGCACAACTACGCCCAGACGCTCGATATCGCGCATCGTGTGATGCTGATGCAGCGCGGACGTGTCACTTACCAGCGGGAGGCAGCCAGCACCTCGGTCGAGGAGCTGATGGATATCGTGCGACGCGAATACCGGGCAATGCGGACAACGACACACTGACATGAACTCGCAGAACGCGTCAGCTCGCCGCTAGCGAATGTTTCAGCCTGGCAAGCCAGGAATCTCAACGCCGAATGTTTGCAATATCAGCACGACATTGAACGATAAGACGACCAATGCCGCCAGCGTGGAGAGCACGGCGATGAACGCGCGATTCTTGTATGGGCCCATCACGTCCTCACGGCAGGTGAACCATAGCAACGCGGCCATCGGCAGCGGCAACGCGAGGCTCAATACAACCTGACTAAGGACAAGCGCCTGAGTCGCATTGACCCCAAGCGCCACCACGACAAAACTCGGCACCATCGTGACAGCCCGGCGCAACCACAGCGGAATGCGAAAGCCCACGAACCCTTGCATGATCATCTGACCCGCCATCGTGCCGACTACGGAACTCGATATGCCCGAAGCGATCAGGGACAGCAGGAAAATCCCTGCTGCCCCAATACCTAATAGCGGCGCCAGCGTGTGATAAGCTGTTTCGATCTCCGCTACCTCGGGATAGCCGTGATGAAATGCCCCCGCGGCCATGATCACCATCGCCATATTAATGAGCCCGGCGATGGTCAGTGCGATTATGACCTCGACATTCGAGAATTTCAGCAACGTTGCCCGCTCCGGCTCCGTCCTCGCGGGTGCTCGCCGTTGGGTTAGCCCGGAGTGCAGGAAAAGCGCGTGCGGCATCACCGTCGCGCCCACAATCCCGACGGCAATCGTGAGCGCGTTCGCGTCGGGCAATCGGGGGGAAAACGTATGAGCGAAGACACTCGGCCACGCAATCGGCGTAATGAACAGCTCGGCAAGGTAGGACAAACCAATGATGCCGACGAGTGCCCCAATCGCCAGTTCAAGGGGACGGAAACCGGCGCTCTCAAACAACAGCAGGCCGTAAGTCACTACCGCCGTGACCACCATGCCGCCGAGCAAGGGCATGTGAAACAGTAACGACAGTCCGATCGCTCCGCCAAGAAATTCGGCGAGATCGGTTGCCATCGCGGCGATTTCGCTTACACCCCACATCATCAGCACGACGGGTTTCGAAAATCGCTCGCGACACAGTTCCGCGAGGTTTCGCCCGGTGACGATGCCGAGCTTCGCCGAGAGCGCCTGAAACAGCATCGCCACAAGGTTTGCCAACAGCACCACCCAGAGCAACGCGTAACCGTATTTGGCGCCTGCCTGAATATTCGTCGCAAAGTTGCCCGGATCCATATAGGCAACAGAGACCACCACCGCCGGTCCAGCAAACGGCAGGAGCATCAGCGCGCCGCCGCGGCGGCCTTCCAATACCGCTCTTACCGCAAGCGTTGTCCGCTCGGTTCTCGTCGCCGGTCTGGCTGCCTTACGAGCACGCTCGTCCAAGCTCTCGCTCCTTGCTCATGAATATGACAGGAGTGCCCGATTTACCAGGCAGGCGCGGCACTCACGGCATCGCACTGCTGATTGCGCCGAAGACGCCTCGCAACCGGGGAGCAATCGCCGCGCCCACATCGAACATAATAATAAATGTACCGCAGAGCGTTTCAGATAGCGTTCGACGAGCTGCCGATTCCCGCATAACTGACCGATCTACCCGCGTCAGTAGTAATCTTCGGTACTGGATATGGAACAGCGGCGATGCACCAACCCTCTAGAGGAGCCGGGTCAATGGGAAGCACCAACGCAGTTGCGGCGGCGGCGGTCGCCTTCGTGGGTAGCCACTTTCTCCTGTCCCATCCGCTGCGCCGGCGTTTGGTCCGCGCAATTGGCGAAACGGGATTCCTGGGCGTCTATTCGCTGGTAGCGCTCCTGACGTTCGGCTGGCTGATCCTGACCTATCTAAAGGCGCCCCTGTCGGCGCCGCTATGGCCGGTAGGAAACGGGCTCTGGGCAGTTGCGACCGCCGTCATGCTGATCGCGTCGATCCTCCTGATGGGCTCTCTGATCCGCAACCCGGCGCTGCCCACCGGCGGCCGGCCCGGCGCGTTCCCGGAAGCGGCGCGCGGCGCGTTCGCGGTGACGCGCCACCCGATGATGTGGTCGTTCGCGCTTTGGGGGCTGTGCCACGTCGCGGTGTTCCCGGTGGCCAGGAACATCATACTTGCGGCGGCTATCGTCTTCCTCGCGCTCGTCGGCGCTGCTTTGCAGGACCGGAAAAAGGAGCGGCTCCAACCCGATCTCTGGCCCGCATGGGAGTCGAAGACGAGCTACCTGCCGTTCGCGGCGATCGCCGCCGGCCGCGCGCGGCTGGGCGGGTTCGGCTTGCACGCGCTGTTGGGCGGCCTCGTCGTCTGGCTCGTAGCGACCTGGGCTCATTTCCCACTCACCGGTTGGGCCGCGGGCATCTGGCGCTGGCTGTAGCCGCAACCCGGGATGTCACGCTATCGCGTGGCAGCGGGTTTTCCGCCTTTATGCCTTGCCGGAATGACTGTTATGTGGCCGGCGTGCCTTCTCCACGCATTTGCGTTGGCGGACTATCTGTCCAACGCAGTGCAACTTCAACACATCACTCTGTCTGGAGAAGGAGATTGTCATGTCACTTCAAGCGAGACTCGACGCATTCAAGGCGGATTTCAAAAGCGGAAAGGCCCCGTACTTTGCGCCGCCGGAAATCCATCCCGTCATGGAACGCGCTACGGCCGAACTCGTGGCGTCTCGTCAGGCTGAACGCGCACTCAAAGCGGGCGACGTAGCGCCGCAATTCACCCTCAACGACCCGGAGGGAAAACCCGTGTCGTCTGTTGAGTTGCTGAAGCGCGGGCCGCTCGTCATCAGCTTCTATCGTGGCGTATGGTGCCCGTATTGCAATCTTGAACTGCTGGCGCTTGAGGAAGCAGTGCCGTCGTTCAAGGCCGAAGGTGCCAACCTGGTCGCGATCTCACCGCAGAATGCCGTGAATAGCCGCAAGTCGGTCCGCACCAACAAACTGAGCTTTCCGATCCTCAGCGACACGCACAACGATGTTGCGGCAGCGTTCGGCATCCGCTTTGCCCTGCCCGACTATCTCGTTGATCTGTACAAGAACCTCAAGAACGACCTGCCGGCGTTCAACGGCGACCATAGCTGGACTCTGCCAATGCCAGCGCGTTACGTGGTCGGGCAAGACGGCACGATTCTGTACTCCGAAGTGAACCCGGACTACACCCATCGGCCCGAACCGCTGGACATGTTGCCCGTTCTCCGCCGGAAAATTGCTCCGGCTTTGTAGACCGGATCTGCTCCGCTCCCGACACTGCAAGGTCGGGAGCGAACGCATGCGGACGATCTGCATCCAGAACATCAAGACACCATGAAATCACGTACTTTTCTAGTAACCGGTGCCAGCAAAGGCATCGGCCTGGCCGTCGCACAGCGGCTGAATGCAGATGGGCACCGGGTTGTAGGGCTAGCACGCCAGGGAGACGATGAGGGTTTCCCAGGAACGCTTGTGTCCGTCGATTTGTCCGACCGCGTAAAAACGCAGGCCACGCTCGACAAACTTGTATCGGACTACCAGTTCGATGGCCTGGTCAATAACGTTGGGCTGGTGAAACCGCAGAGGCTAGGCGCCATTGAGCTCGACGCACTTGACTCCGTCATGTCGCTTAATCTGCATCCTGCTGTCCAGGCCGCGCAAGCGCTCCTGCCCAATATGCGCACTCAAGGCTGGGGGCGAATCGTCAACATATCGAGCCTCACTGTCCTTGGCATCGTGGAACGTACCGCTTATGCTGCCGCCAAGTCCGCGCTGGTGAGCTTTTCACGCTCCTGGGCACTTGAGCTTGCGACCACCGGCATCACGGTCAATTCCGTCGCGCCCGGACCGACGGAAACCGAACTCTTTAGAGCCAACAACGCGCCGGGAAGCGAAGGCGAACAGCGTTACCTCGCTGCTGTACCGATGAACCGCATTGGCAAGCCAGAAGAGATTGCTGCGGCCATCGCTTTCCTTCTGTCCGAAGAGGCTGCTTTCATTACAGGTCAAACTCTGTTTGTCGATGGCGGCGCCTCGATCGGCAAGGTTTCCATTTGAATCGGACTGCGAGCCGTTCTTCGAGTTGTGCAATCGACTTTGAAACGGCCGGCTGCTCTACATCGAGCAGCCGGGCCGCAGCCGGGAAAGAACCGGATTCAACCACGCATACGAACGTTTCCATCGCTGCCAGTCGGTCCACTTCCTTCTCTCCTTTCTCTCCTGGAACGAATCTTCTTGATTCGCGTGTCGCGCGACGAGGCACACTCAGGCCGTGGCCGCTGCGCGGTGCGTACTGTAGTCAGTGTAGCCTCGTCCATCGCCGCCATAGAATGTTGAACGGTCGTAGGCATTCAGAGGCGCACCCGTACGCAAACGCTCCGGCAGATCCGGATTGGACACAAACATCCGGCCGAACGCGACCAGATCGGCATCGCCGGTACGCAGGATCTGCTCCGCGCTTTCAGCGGTGAATCCTCCGGCGGCCACAATAGTGCCGGTGAACAGGCGGCCCAGATCTTTCGACGAGATGGCGGAATCGCTCGCCACCGTGTCCTCGTTGCCGCGAATGCGTGGCTCGATCACGTGCAGGTAAGCGAGGTTGTAGTTGTTGAGCCGGCTCGCCACATAGCCGAAGGTCGCGTGCGGGTCGCTGTCGGACATGGTCCCATAAGCGCCGCAGGGCGACAGCCGTGCGGCAACGCGCCCTGCACCCCACACCGACACGACAGCCTCCACAACCTCGAACAGAAAGCGCGCCCGATTCTCAATCGGACCGCCATAAGCGTCCGTCCGATGGTTCGAGCCATCCAGCAGGAATTGATCGATGAGATAGCCGTTCGCCGCATGCAGTTCGACGCCGTCGAAACCGGCTTCTTTCGCACGTGCAGCGCCCTGCCGGAACTGCTCAACGATATCCGCGATCTCGCGCGTGTCCAGCGCTCGTGGAACGAGCTGTTCGACTTCGACGATGTTGCCTCGCTCGTCGCGGATCGCAGCATGCTCATACGCGCGTATCGCCGACGGCGCGACCGGTGTCTGTCCGTTCGTGTTAGCGGGGTGCGCCTGCCGGCCGGCGTGCCATAGCTGCAGGAAGATGCGGGCGCCTTTGGCATGCACCGCGTCGGTGACACGCTTCCAGCCGTCGACCTGCGCCTGTGTGTAAATGCCGGGAGCGTCGACATACGCAATGCCCAGCGGCGAGACCGCGGTCGCGTCAGTGATCAGCAAACCGCCATCGGACGAGCGTTGCGAATAATACTCGACCATCAGATCGCCGGGTACATTGCCAGCTTCGGTGCGCATGCGCGTCAGCGGCGCCAGTACGACGCGATGCTTCAGTTCGAAGGGTCCAACGGAGATGGGTGTAAAGAGCCTGCTCATCGCTTCGTCCTTCGGATATCCGGATTAGGAGAAAGAATGATTGCGCGAGTCGAGGTGACACAGAAGGGAGCATGCGGCAATAGCTGTCATTCCCGCCCGGAATACGCCATAGAGACTCAGTCAACCGGGCATTGCGCAAGCGCCGCCGCCCGCCTGTATCATGGCGGGCGGGCGCCCGAAAGTCCGCGCAGGCGGTCCGCGCAGATCGCGCACCGCCCGCTGCTGCTACGCGGCGCCAACGCATCCATTCACGATGACCCAGAGGAAGACCGCCATGACGGCCGCAACGCAATTCGATCAAGTTTCCATTCTCAAACGAGCCAACGTCTACTTCGACGGCAAGTGTGTCTCGCATACCGTTCTCTTCGCCGACGGCACACGCAAGACACTCGGCGTGATCCTGCCCGGCGCGCTCAACTTCGGCACCGACGCGCCGGAACTCATGGAGGTGCAGGCCGGGCAATGCCGCATCCGCCTCGAAAGCAGTGACGAGTGGAAGACGTATGGCGCGGGCGAGTCGTTCTCGGTGCCCGGCAAGAGCCGCTTCGATATCGACGTGATCGAAACGCTCGACTACATCTGCAGCTATCTGTAAAGACGGACGGGCGCCTGGTGCCAGACATGCTGACCTCCTATTTCTGGAGTGGCGACGCCATCCGCAGCCGACGCGTGAGCGACATCGTGCTATCAGGCACGATCGACGTGCCTGCGCCCCCCGCACGCCTGCTTGCAGATTGGGACCGGGAGATATCGTCGCACATGGTCCTGGAGCCCGGGGACGTCGAGGTAATGCCATTGGCGCGAGCACGGGCGCGCTGGCCAGACTACACGCGCTGCGTGCAGGCAATGTCCGATTGGACGTGCGCGCTTGGACTGCCCGCAGTGCTTGCCTCCAGTGACGTCGCCCTCATGGCCTGCCGCGGCGCGAGGTACCACCATGACGCCGAGCAATATGGCAGTGCGGCCTTTTGCAATCTCTTCCTGAGCGAGGACAAGGGTCTGGACTTGCACTTTCCCTCTACGGGCCATCGCATTCCTCTGACCCGGGGAACGGCTGTGATATTCGATACTGGCCAGCCTCATGGCGTCATTCGGCGCAGCAGCAGCGGTTTCAATGTGGCCGACTTCGCGCCGGACCAGGATTGCGTCCAGATGTTCCTGACCTGGGAGCTTCCCATCGAAGATGCGCAGGTTGGGCAAGCACTTCAGGTTGTCTTCGACATCGCCCCTTCGACCGCGTTGCAAGTGGATGCAGAGCAAGTCCGGCTGAACGACGAACCGGTCATTGTGTGCCCGGATTCTGGTCGTTGGTGCCGCGCTGACTAAACGTCAGGGCCGTGCCGCGGTGTTGCGCTGACCCGCGTCACGCTAGCGACTGCACCCCAACCGCTTGGACGAGTGCCCAACCCCAGAATGTGCGTTTCGAGATTTTCTGACCGGGGTTCGCTCTTCAAAAGCAAGCGGCGTGGCACCATGCTCGCCACGCCGCTTGCACCACCGCGAAGAACCCGTTCAACGTCGGCTGACCATGCGCATGATCAAAGCGCGTCGAAATCCCCGCGCAGGCTGCGCCGGCTCAGCAAGATCTGCCGCTCGCGAAGCTTCTGGATCAACGCCGGATCAACCCCACGTTCGGCGAGCAGCTCAACGTTATGCTCGCCCTGGAAGGCCGGAATACCGGGCTTCGGCAGCGTCGCGCCGCTGAATCGCCACGGCGACCCGGGCATGCGCAACGTACCGCCGCTGCGATCATCCACTTCCACGATCGCCCCCCAGTCGGCCGCCCATTCCGAATCGGCAAGCTCGTTGGTGGTACGCACCACGCCGATCGCGAGACCCTGTTCACTCACCTGCGCCTGCAATTCCTCGAGATCCGTAAACGTCAGGATCCAGGCGCGCACCTCCGCGAGAAGCGCATCGAGGTTCTGCCGACGAAGATGCGCGGAGGCAAAGCGCGGGTCAAGCAGAAGGTCCGTGCGACGCATCATCGAACAGAATCGCACGAACATCGGCGAATAGATCGGGCTCGCCGCAATCGTCACATGGCGGCCATCAGGCATGCGGAAAATGTGAGACTCGGCCGCGCTCAGCGCAGGCGGTTCGCCATTGGTGTCCACGCCCGACAGTTGCGCACCTGCCCGCTCGTTGACGGACAGCATGGTCGCCGCCATCGAAACGTCCACGTGCTGACCTTCGCCCGTGCGGTTGCGATGCTGAAGAGCCGCGAGAACGGCAATCACGCCGTGGAGCCCGGTATAGACGTCGGCATGGCTGCAGGCGTCGTTCCTCAATGCATTCGGGTCGAATTCAAAATGGTCGCGCAAAATGTCGGTCAGGCCCGTCTCCGCCTGCACGGTGGGCGCAAATGCCGGACGATTGCGCCACGGACCGGTCTGCCCATAGCCGCTCATCGAGACATACACAACCGAAGGATTGAATTCACGAACCTGCTCATATCCCAGACCAAAGCGGGCGAGCGTCCCCGGCCGGAAATTCTCGACGATAACGTCGGCGTCGCGGCAAAGATCCGCCACGATTTCGCGGGCCTCCGGCCAGTTCAGATCGAGACTCAGATTGCGCTTTCCCGCGTTCTGCTGCGCGTAGTACACGGACATGGTGCCGATATGCGGCACGCCACCGCGACCGGTATCGCCGCCCGGCGGCTCGATCTTGACGACGTCGGCGCCGAGATCGCGCAGCGCCTTCGTGCAATGCGGACCGGCCAACACACGCGTGAAGTCGATCACCTTCAGTCCGTCGAGTGGAGCGCTCATGTTCAATTCCCCTCGAAAAGAGCCGAACCGGGACCGCTCTTCGCGAACGCCTCTAGACCACGCTTCTGGTCCGCGCTCGCCCACATCATGTTGTTCATTTCGGTTTGCTGAGCGTCTGCGCCAGCGATGCCTTGCCTCGCGGACAGGTTCGCCAGGTTCTTGATGCCCTTGAATGCGACCGTCGGACCCGCCGCCAGCTGCCGTGCCCACGACATCGACACGGTCGGCAGTTCGGCTTCGGCAGTCACGAGGTTGATGACACCCCAGCGCTCCAGCGCCACCGGATTATGGCGTCGACCGAACATAGCGATTTCCTTCGCACGCGCCGGGCCGGCCCGTTGAACGAGGCGTTGCGTCCCGCCCAGCAGCGGAATCAGGCCGAGCGACGCTTCTGCCTGCCCAAAAAACGCCGTATCGGCCGCGACGATCATGTCGCAAGTCAGTGCCAATTCGAATCCGCCACCGAGTGCGCCCCCGTGAACGGCCGCGATCGTCGGCACGGGCACGTTCTCGAGCGCGCCAAGCAAGGCATCCAGCCCGGCCTGATCACGACGCCGGCGTCCACCGGTAAAGCCCGCGGTGTCCGCACCGGCACAGAAATGCCGCATCGCGCTGCGCAGGAGAATCGAACGGCAACCCTGGTCGACCGCTTTTTTGTAGCAGTCGAGGAGATCACCCAAAAACGTATCCTCAATGAGGTTGTGGGGCGGCTTCGACATCGTGACGACGCCAACCGCGCCGTCTTTTTCAAATACGACAGTGCTCATTTCATGTCCTAAATCATAGCCTGACGGAGTGTCAGGCAAATTGGTCAAAACGATCGTTCAATAAATAGACGACGACATCCACTACACATCTTCCGCGTTGCATTCGAGGTTTCTCGACATACACTCGCCACATAAAAAAACATTTCGTTCAACCAATGACAACAGTGTTAACGTTAAAGCAAATCAGGGTATTCCCAAGCCCTCGAAACACACAATCGATCGATAACGCGCCGTCAGAACAAGTGCCTGATCCCGATTGTCGCGCCCGTCGACGATCCAGTCGGCTCGTATAGCGCGCCGTTCACGGATAGACCGGTGTGAAGCCGCCCATGGTTGTTCACCATCGCCAGTTCACCGTAGACCATCGTACGCGCGGAGAGCGAATAGGTAACGCCCGCCGCGGCAAGCAATGAGTGATTCGTGCCGGCATTACCGTCGTGAATCCACCAGACGCCACCGTCGGCTGCAAATGCAGGCGTGAACGTGTAACGGAACCCGCCCATATACACTTGCTCATCGAAGGAACTCGCTACTTTGTAGTTCGTGTACGAGAGATTGAATATGGCGTTACCCCAGTTCGACACCGCTCCGATCGTTCGACCCGTAAAGGCAACTGTCGTCGGGATAGGCGTGCTTGCCGCGGAACCCCCGCTGTTGCCACTGAAAAGCGCCGCATCGACAACCAGATGCGGCATCGTGTAGGTCAGGCGAGCAGAGTATTGACGACCGGCTTGGAAATTACCCGCCTGACCACCCAGCGCGATCATGCCACTCCCTTCAAACCCGGCAATCTTCGGCGACGTGTACGAAATGGCATTGGGCGTAAAGAGCCCGGTAGTGAATACGCTCCCGATATAGATTACAGCACCACTGCCGAAAAAAGACGCGCCGCGGGGTTCCGTATTCAACAGGGACAGTGCAAACGGAGAGTATTGCTCACCCATTTTCACGGTGCCATACGGACCGGTAAGGCCCACATACGCCATACGACCAAAAAAATTCCCGTTGGAGTTTCCAAGCGCACCATTGGAAGTACTAAAGCCACTTTCCAGAGCAAAGATTGCCGCAGTTCCCCCGCCAAGATCCTCTCTGCCCTTGAGGCCGAATCGGGATGACGAGTAGTCGCTGTCCGTGAGCGAGAACACGTGCCCCCCGGATGCCCGGGTCCTCGGATTGAACGTGTGATTCGTATAGAAAAGGCTGGTGTCCAGAATCCCGTATAACGTAACACTGCTTTGCGCCCTTACCGCGCCAGGGAGAACGGAAAGGACCGCGGCAACGGTGCACGCTTGAAAAATCGGAAGACGTCTATTTCGTTGAGTAATCACGGCTGAAGCATCTCCAAATTAATAAGTTATCTTATTTTCGTTTGTTATTACCTTCGCCTACTTCGAACCACTCGACCACTTGAGACACCACATATCTCGATTGACGAGAACCTCCGCTGATATTTGCACCACATTCCCCGCGAATCCGGCGCGGCATCGCCGTGTATCGACGTGCCCGGGAATTGTCCGCAAATCACGCGGCCCGGGCACTCGAGCTCAATACATGCCGATCCTACGATTGAGCAATTTTGGTGAAATCAGGCTTGCGTTTTTGCGCGAATGCGTCAAACGCTTCCTTTGCCTCGGCGCTTTTGAGTCGCTCCTCAAAAGTGGTGTCCTCGCGATCCATCTGGGCTAGCAATCGTCCCGCATCCCGCATCAGCCGCTTCGTGGCCGTCAGCGATCCGCTGGGCTTGGACGCCATCTTGTCGGCAACGCGGCGCGCCTCGGCACGCAGCTGTTCGGCGGGAACGACCTTGTTCGCGATGCCCCATGCAACGGCCGTTTCGGCGGGAAGTGGATCGCCGAGCGCAAACATTTCGAATGCCCGGGCATAACCAATTCGCAACGGAAGCAGATAGCTCGACGCAGCTTCCGGAACCAGACCCAGGTTCACAAAGGGCGTAATCAATTGTGCTTCTTTGGACATCAGCACGTAGTCGCAATGGAGCAGCATCGTCGTGCCGACTCCCACTGCCTTGCCTTGGACCGCGGCGATGATCGGTACCGTTGCATTGGCCAGGACGCGCAGCAGGCGGGTGGCGTGATGTTCTTCCGGATGATGGCCCGCCGCCTTGGCAGCGAAGTCCGAAATATCGTTGCCCGCCGTAAAAGCGTCTCCATCGGCCTGAATCAACAGCGCTCGAACCTCGGCATCGACATCCGCCCTGACGATGGCATCCGAGAGCGCGCCATACATGTCGTTGGTGAGAGCATTTTTCTTCTCCGGTCGAGAAATGGTAGCGACCAGCACATCGTTCGACAGTTCTACTTTGACTCCGGATGTCATTGCTTTGCCTCTTGTAAAATTCGATTACGTGATTGGGTAATACGTTCTCGACCACCGCCGCGCTTGAGCATCCTCGCGCGAATTAGCGTTCGGCATAGTTAGATAAGCGAACGCACGCGCGCATGCCCGTTCCTGACGGCAGGATCGGCCGACTCCCAGCGATTGATCAGTGGTCTCCTCCGCAACCTGCGTGGCTAAAGCAGAAAGATGGCGATAACCGCGGCGGTGGAGCGCGCATTCGATGGATAACGGGAGCGACTCAAATGACTTTCCGTTTATTCATCGGCGAATGACCAGCCGCGGTCGACGTCACATTTCCACCTGCTCAGCTATCGCATGTTCCGGTTATTTGTTTAAATAAAGATAGCCAACTTTCTTATCCATTCTCTCAGGTTCAGACAGCGAGACGTTGGCGTGCCAGACCGTATTCTTCCTTCAGACGCCCAATCAGATCGGCGGCAGGGACGATCTTCTTGATCGCGCCAATGCCTTGCCCGGCGCCCCACACATCTTTCCAGACTTTGGCTCTCGAGCCGCCTCCGGAGCCAAAGCTCATCTTCGAAGGATCGGATTCGGGAAGGTTGTCCGGATCGAAGCCGGCAGCGGCGATACTGTTGCGCAGATAGTTTCCGTGCACGCCGGAAAAAAGGTTCGTGTAGACGATATCGGACGCCGCGCTGTCCACAATGGCCTGCTTGTAGCCGTCCAACGCGTTCGCCTCATGGGTGGCGATAAAAGCACTGCCCACGTAGGCCAGGTCGGCTCCGGCGGCCAGCGCCGCGAGAATGGCATTACCACCGGCGATCGCACCCGAGAGCAACAGCGGCCCATTGAACCATTCCCGAATTTCCTGTACAAGCGCAAAGGGGGACGTCACGCCAGCATGACCGCCGGCTCCGGCAGCGACGGCGATCAGACCATCCGCCCCCTTCTGTATGGCCTTCTTCGCGAAGGTGTTATTGATGACATCGTGCAAAACGATGCCACCCCAGCGATGCACGGCGTCGTTTATTTCTTCTCGCGCTCCCAGCGACGTGATGACGATGGGAACTTTGTATTTTTCGCAGATCGCCATATCCGTATCAAGACGGTCATTCGACTTGTGAACGATCTGGTTGACAGCGAAAGGAGCGGCCGGACGACCCGGATTTTTCGCGTCATGCTCGGCCAATTCGTTAGTAATCCGGTCTAGCCACTCGTCAAGCGCGCCCTCCTGACGTGCGTTCAGAGCCGGGAAGGAACCGACTACGCCGGCCTTGCATTGCGCAATGACGAGATCCGGGTTCGAAATGATGAAAAGCGGCGAAGCGACGACAGGAACTGACAGTCGATTGGCAAGGACGGGCGGTAGAGGCATGAAAGTTCTCCGAACTACACTACTCCAAACCTGGGTCGACGGTACCGAAGCCTTCGGACGCGATTTCGCCAGGATCGTTTGAAGATGGACGACCAGACGGTTCACCTATTGACGATAACGACGTACGGCAGCGCTTGATTGCCACAATACAGCAGGCCCTTGAACGCGACGACTTCATAGCCAATCTGCTCGACCGCCCAGCTAAAAAAGCTCAACGGGCGCGAAATGACGAACGCACGACCTGATCGAAAACATCGACCTTCCGGCATCTTCGCAGTCAATTCGCTCAGCCCATGACGAATCCTAACACCGTTAATATCTATCGAAATCCGGGAATTCCCCAAGTCTTGAAGTGACGCCCGCTTCGGCCCGTGCTCCGCATCAGTCGATGCATGCAACCGCCATCCGGCGAAGCGCGCTCAGGCGTGGTTGCACGCCCATCCGACGGGCGCCGCCCGCCACAACAAACGGGAATGCGCGCGACCGTGACGGATAAACCACACGCCGCGGACGCACCATGATCGGAATTACACCTGTCTTGACGCGAATCCTAACAGTGTTATCATGAATTCGCCGTCTGAAATTCTTTCTTCGCATCCAGTCATTCTGGAGTGCGAATTTATGATTGATCGAACTGCTCGCAGCACAGAAGCCCCCTTCAGGGCATCGTTTATGAGTCAGCCCCTTTCTCTTTACTGACCACTGTGATGAACAAGACAATTATTAGTTGTGCACTGACTGGAAGCGGCGATACCACGCGGCTTAGCCCTGCGGTGCCCGTCACCCCCGAGCAAATCGCCAAGGAGGCCATCGCGGCATGCGAGGCTGGCGCGAGCATCGCCCACATTCATGTCCGCGACCCCAAGTCGGGCGGCCCGAGCGCCGAATTGGCGCTATACCGAGAAGTCGTGTCGCGGATCCGCGATAGCGGATGCCCGATTTTGATCAATCTGACGACCGGGCTGGGTGCCGGGTTCATCCCTAGCGACGAAGACCCGAACCGGGGAAGCAAGGAAAGCACGATGATGACGCCCGAAGCCCGCGTCCGACACGTGCTCGAATTGCGTCCGGAAATCTGCAGCCTGGACGTCGCCACCATGAACTTCGGCAATCGCGCATTCGTCAACGTGAAGGACCATCTGATCAAGATGGCGACCTTGGTCGAGGCAGCAGGCGTGAAACCGGAAATCGAGGTGTTTGATCTCGGACACGTGCGTCTCGCACGCCACCTGATCGAAACACAGGGGATTCTGCAGGCCCCGCTGTTCCAGCTTTGTCTTGGCGTGCCATGGGGAGCCCATGCCGATACGGAAAGCCTTCTACTGATGAAGAGTTATCTGCCCGAAAACGCCCGCTGGTCGGCATTCGGTATCTCGCGTGCCCAGTTCCCCATGGTGGCTCAAAGCGTGATTCTCGGAGGGCATGTCCGCGTCGGCCTCGAGGACAATCTCTATATTGACAAGGGCGAACTGGCGCCGGGCAACGCTGCACTGGTCAAACGCGCAGTCGATATCATCAAGAGCATCGGTGGAGAAGTAGCGACCCCCGACGAGGCTCGCGGCATACTGGGCCTTCCCGCTCGCCGGCCGAGCCAGGTGACGCACTGACAAGCAACGCCATGATCCGGTGGTGTGGCCGATCCGGTTATTGCTGATGACGACGATGGCGTTGAGAGCACGTTCGCGGATCGATTGAGTGTTAAGATCACTCGCATGAACGACTCTGCAGAAACCAAACGCGCGACCCGTGCCAACACCGCATCTCCGCGTCGGCAGGCAAAGAAGGAGGCAAGCGCGTCCCGTTCTCCCACTGCGGACCGTTCCGGCGCGTCGAGCGGTGAGCGGGAAGCCGATGCGCCCAAGCAGCGTCCATACCACCACGGCAATCTACGCGAGGAGCTCGTCCGCTGTGGCAAGCAGCAGCTTGTCGAGGTCGGGCTGACTGGACTGAGCTTGCGGCAGATCGCCGCCAAAGTTGGCGTATCGCAAGTTGCCCCCAAACACCACTTCGGCAACAAGGAAGGCTTGCTGGCCGCCATCGCGGCCAGCGGCTTTCGCGACCTTACCGAGTTCCGCTTCTCGCGGTTGCGCCCCCATATGTCCGCCGAGCAGCGACTGCGCTCACTGCTGTCGTCCTACGTGACGTTTGCGTGGCACCATCCGACGTTGTTCCATTTGATGTTCGGACCACAGTTCCCCGCGCGGCAGATACACGCCGAACTCGAAGCTGCGACGACCCAGTCTTACCACACGCTCGCTCGGGCTGTCGTGGATTACATGGGCGAACGAGGCAAGGAAGATGAGACGCGAGCGCTTGAAATGGCGCGTATTGCGTGGATGTGCATGCACGGCGTATCGACATTGATGATCGACTTCAGCATCAACCCCGTGGGTGCACCCAAGGTGAGTCGCCAGCAGCTGATCGATCAAGCGCTTGACCTGGTATTTGCCGGCATCCGGGGCGTGAACGGTATTTAAAGACGGCCTCGAAAGGGCTCGATAACTGGCGTTTTGGGACGCGGGCTCGATACCCGTTCCGGGCACGGATGGCAGGTATTCAGGCGATCACGCATATCGCGTTGGCCGTATCCTTTCTGTAGTATTCGCATCCCTTCGAACGTCGCATTGATTTACACGAAGCACTCCTCAAATCTTGCGATTGTCCCGGTAAATTTCTTATCTTTCGCCCGCATTCGTTCGGGTTAAGTTACCGCCTCTCATGTGACAAGAGTCGCAATCCGAATGGCGGTCATCGCCTTGATGTCGTTGAGGGATTACCCGGACTTGTTCAGAAATATTAACGCCGTTAGGATCTGAATCATACGAACTGCGTGATGAGTCGTGAGATGGTGTTCCACTGAGTCGGTTGTCGCTTTTCTGGCTGCGTTACAACACGATGACAGATACGCCGAATGACGGCGACGCCGGATGAGCCAAGAAGGTTACTGGCGACCCATACGTTCCCGGATTTTTCGTTTTTAAACCGCATACACTTTTATTAGTGATGCATATTATTTAATTTGAGATCCTATGAATTACCAGACAATCAATCCCGCTACAGGCGAGCTAGTCGCGAAATTCGACGACATTACGGACCTGGAGCTCGA
The DNA here is from genome assembly GCF_050434205.1 of Paraburkholderia sp. GAS348. Classification (NCBI taxonomy): domain Bacteria; kingdom Pseudomonadati; phylum Pseudomonadota; class Betaproteobacteria; order Burkholderiales; family Burkholderiaceae; genus Paraburkholderia; species Paraburkholderia sp. GAS348. The sequence goes on along the minus strand of NZ_JBNPVT010000022.1, from coordinate 24,023 downwards.
AGCTCGACTGGCGACCGCCCACAAGACTTTTGAATCCGACTGGCGACACCGTTCCGTGGCGGAACGCGCACGCATCGTGTCCCGCGCTGCAGCAATCCTGCGGGAGAAGGCCGATGAGTATGCCCACTACGTAACACTGGAAATGGGCAAGCGCACGGGCGAGGCGCGTAGAGAAGTCGAATCGGCGGCCAAGATCCTCGAATATTACGCAAATCATGCTGAGGAGCATCTGAAGCCGCGCCCGCTCGAGGAATCCCCCGAATCGGAGATTCACCTCGAGCCGATTGGTGTTCTGCTTGCTATCGAGCCGTGGAATTTCCCGTACTACCAGATTGCTCGCGTGGCAGGCCCGCAACTCATGGTCGGCAACGTTCTGCTGTTGAAGCATGCTGAGAGCGTGCCCCAATCGGCACTGGCATTTGCCCGGCTGTTCGAGGAGGCCGGCGCGCCGGCGGGCGTCTATACGAACCTTTTCGCGTCCATTGAACAGATCGGGCGCGTCATCGACGATCCTCGCGTTCAGGGCGTCATGCTCACCGGCAGCGAACGCGCCGGCGCCGCGGTCGCGGAGCGCGCCGGGCGAAACCTGAAGAAGGTCATTCTCGAACTCGGCGGCAGCGACCCGTTCATCGTGCTGGAGGACGCACCGCTCGAATGGGCGATCAATAGCGCTGTTGCAGGCCGCATGCTCAACGCGGGCCAATGCTGTGTCGGATCGAAACGCATCATCGTCGTCGGGAAGGAACGTAGTCAGGCCTTCCTTGCCGGATTCAAGGAGAAGATGTCCGCTTTGCAAGTTGGCGATCCGACGGATCCGACTACGGCCGTCGCCCCGCTTTCGTCGGAGCGCGCGTTGTCGCTTCTGCTCTCCCAGATCGACCGGGCAGCCACCAACGGCGCAACGATCGAGTGCGGCGGGCAACGGGTCAACCGCCCGGGCTTCTATCTGCAACCCACGATTCTCGCCAACATCGACCGCAACAATCCTGTCTTCGACGAAGAGCTCTTCGGGCCGGTCGCCGCGTTTTACGCCGTCGACAACGAAGCGGCCGCAATCGAGCTGGCGAACGCCACACGTTTCGGATTGGGTGCATCGGTCTTCACGGCTGACACTGAACACGGTCAGCGAGTGGCAGCCCAGATCGAAAGCGGAATGGTCTTTGTCAACCAGCCGCTTGCGACGGCGCCAGAACTGCCATTTGGCGGCGTCAAGAAATCAGGATTCGGCCGGGAGCTTTCACGACTTGGCTTCGACGAGTTCGTGAACAAAAAGCTGATCCGGGTTGCTTCCGTCGGCGCATCGCCGTTTGGACCCGCACGCGTTGCATAACCCAGCAGTAAACAATCCATATCAGTTACCGACAAGGAGACGAATCATGCCGCTCTGGAAGCTGTATCACACCGCCGACACACTGAACGACGAGCAAAAAACCGAACTGGCGGAGAGGATTACGAAAAATGTTTATTTCCGCTTGCCGGCGTTCTACGTCGCCGTGGTGTTTCAGGAAATCAAGCAGGGCGATTTCTATATTGGCGGCAAACCGGCCGAGCGTTTCGTGCGGATCTGGATCGATCACATCGCGCGAAGTTTACCGACACCGGAACTGAGGGAAAGCTGGTTGTCGCGTGCACGAGAGGCAATTGAGCCGATGTTTAAGGAGCTCGGCATTAGCTGGGAGTTCCACGTTGACGAGACGTCGCGAGATCTCTGGCTGATTCAGGGACTCGTTCCGCCGATGCCGAACACCGAGCAAGAAGTGAAATGGAAGACGGAAAACAAACCGTCACCCTACGAGGTTGACACCATCGCCGGCAACTAATGGATCAAGCGAACACTCGCGTGTTCGCTTGATTGCCGGTGCCGTTCAGCCGGGCGCTAAACGGCATCAGGCCTGAACTGCACCCCAAAAGTTGGACACCCGTCCAACGATTTGGGGTGTTTTTTCATGAGCAGATACAGCGCGCGGTTCAAGCAGTCGGTTGTCGAAGACTATCTGTCTGGCAGAGGCGGCGGTAGCGCAGAGGTGGCTCGCCGACACCGTATTGACCACAGCACGGTGCGCAAATGGGTGGCGGCCTCGCGCGTTAATCTGGTCTTGCGCACGCTCTCACAACTTCCGTTCCCTGGCGACAGGCTTCGGCCTGCTCGGCATGGTGAGGGAATCACCCGCGACGATCGAACTGGCCAGTTGGCTCGCCCGTGCGCGTGCTCGCCAACAGCGTGACCGACGAGGTGCGTGATCATCCATTCGGCAACGATCCGTATTCGTTGCCGCGCGAAGTGATCGCTGAAGATGAATGGGGACCGATACCCAAGTACAGCACGGTCTCACCGTTGCGGAGCACCACGGGTGAGTTGGAGAAGATGGCGTTATACGCGGGTCAGTCGTCGGCGTTGATTCACGCACGTGAGTCGGCGGAAGAAGTCATCCAGCGGATGTTGAGTGAGGCGGTCGAGGCTCTTGATCGCGTGCAGGCTCAGCGCCTCACGTCCCCCTCGTCTTCGCCGCCACCGTTTCATCCCACTCCGATCCACCGCCGGGCGCAAGAATTGGATTGACCCGGTCTTGCGAGCAGCGCGCGTGTTGTCCGTTGATCGGAACGCTCCAACTAATCAGCCCGGCGCTATGCATTCTGAGGTGGCAACCTGTTGTTGCCGATAAGGCAGTTGAAAGACGTTCAAGCGACGAGCATCTCTGTGCCCCATCTGCGAGATGAACGTGGCCAGGGCCACCGCGCCATCCTCAGTCTACCGAGCCACACATACAGCTTCTGCATGGAAGCGCGCCAGAAAATGTTTGATGAGAACCCCGCGGGCTATCTCGCCGGATAAAAAAAACGCCAACCTGTGTGGGTTGGCGTTTGCTTGGGGTATTACTGGTATCAGAACTGGTTCATGGTGTTGTCTTTGCCCGCCGCTTTCAGGGCCGCTTCGCCGCTGAAATACTCCTTGTGGTCGTCGCCGATGTCCGAGCCGGACATGTTCTGGTGCTTGACGCAGGCGATGCCCTGACGGATTTCCTTACGCTGCACGCCAGCCACATAACCCAGCATGCCTTGGTCGCCGAAGTATTCGCGGGCCAGGTTGTCGGTCGACAGTGCGGCGGTGTGGTAGGTCGGCAGCGTTATCAGGTGGTGGAAGATACCTGCTTCGCGCGCCGCGTCGGCCTGGAAGGTGCGGATCTTTTCGTCGGCGGCGATCGCCAGTTCGGTCTGATCGTATTCCACGTTCATCAGCTGGGTGCGCTCGTATGCTGACACATCCTTGCCTGCGGCCTTCATCGCGTCATACGCCTGCTGGCGGAAGTTCAGGGTCCAGTTGAACGACGGGCTGTTGTTGTACACCAGCTTGGCGTTCGGGATGACTTTGCGAATCTCGCTGACCATGCCGCCGATCTGGGCGATATGCGGTTTTTCGGTTTCGATCCACAGCAGGTCAGCGCCGTTTTGCAGCGCGGTGACGCAATCCAGCACGCAGCGCGCTTCGCCCGTGCCGGCGCGGAACTGGAACAGGTTGCTAGGCAGGCGCTTGGGGCGCAGCAGCTTGCCGTCGCGCTTGATGACGACGTCACCATTGCCCAGTGCGTCGGCCGATATTTCGTCGCAATCGAGGAAGGAATTGTATTGGTCGCCCAGGTCGCCTGGCGTGTTGGTCACGGCGATCTGCTTGGTGAGGCCTGCGCCCAGCGAGTCGGTACGGGCCACGATGATGCCGTCGTCCACGCCCAGTTCCAGGAAGGCGTAGCGGATGGCGCGGATCTTGGCCAGGAAGTCCTCGTGCGGCACGGTGACTTTGCCATCCTGGTGGCCGCACTGCTTCTCGTCGGACACCTGGTTTTCGATCTGAATGCAGCACGCGCCCGCTTCGATAAACTGCTTGGCCAGCAGGTAGGTGGCTTCGGCGTTGCCGAAACCCGCGTCGATGTCGGCGATGATAGGCACGACATGGGTGATGTGGTTGTCGATTTTTTCCTGGATGGCGGCCTTGGCCGGGCCAACGGCCGCGTCCAGCTGACGGAACAGGCCGCCCAGTTCACGGGCGTCGGCCTGGCGCAGGAAGGTGTACAGCTCGCGGATCAGCGCGCTAACGGAGGTTTTTTCGTGCATCGACTGGTCCGGCAGCGGACCGAACTCGGAGCGCAGCGCGGCCACCATCCAGCCGGAGAGGTAAAGGTAGCGGCGGTCGGTGCTGTTGAAGTGCTTCTTGATTGAGATCATCTTCTGCTGGCCGATGAAGCCGTGCCAGCAGCCCAGCGACTGGGTGTACTTGGACGAGTCGGCATCGTAGGCGGCCATGTCGGCACGCATGATCTTGGCGGTGTACCTGGCGATGTCCAGACCCGTTTTGAACTTGTTCTGAGCACGCATGCGTGCGGCAGACTCGGGATTGATGGCATTCCACGCGCTGCCTTGTTTCTCCTTCAAACCAGCAACTGCCTTGATGTCGTCTTGATATTGGGTCATGTGTATCTCCTAAGAGCAAAGCGCATTTAAAAAATAGTTGGGTGTGCCGCTGCGTATGTCGAAGCGAACTGCATGACTTAATTGTAGGACCGTTTTGACGCGCCGCACCTATGTCTTATATAAGACATATGACATAATTTATGCTTATTTTTTAATGAGATACACAATAATTATTGCGATGTGAAACATGTTTTCAAACCGCGGGAAAATGATGCTGCGGAAATTTGAACTGACCTCCACAATGTGAAACGCCCTTTCGGCTGCTGGAGGCAGGACAAGCAGGGATGCACGGATGGCTTGAGCAACGATAGCGGGCGGGATGATTTTGTAGACGTCTGTTTCGACCAATAGACGTTCCAACGCCGATCGAACGCGCTGCGGAAGCCACCAGGCTGACCAAGCGGGTGACGTCGCTCACCTTTCGCCATTCGTTTGCAATGGATCTACCGGAATCGGAATGCGACATCCGGACAGTGCAGGAGCAGCTTGGTCATAGCGAGGTATCGACTACGATAAGCTGCCTGCACGCGCTGCATCGCGGCGCACGTGGTGTCCATTCGCCTATCGGCGCAATGAAGCAAGTTCCACGTTCAAAGGACCACTATTTTGGGGATCACCAGGGTGCTTCCAATGACCGCAACTGGCCGTTCTATGCCGGTGTTAACGGCGACAAACATAAGCACGTCTCCGGTCGTCAAGCGCGATCCGCCCGAGTGCGAGCGTTTGGCGCCGGCATGGCGCAGATTGCGCTCCAGCCACACCGGAGCGAACCGGAAACTTCAGTCGACGGCGTTGACGTTCGGAAACTTGCCACGAAACGCCTGCGGCATCGGCACGACCTTTTTCATCTCGTAGTTGAAGAACACGAAGCCCGACTTCGCCATCGCGATAAGCGCGCCATCTGCCGGCCGCGTGATGCGGAAGATGATGTCGCCGCCATACTTGTTGAAATCCATGATGCCGACTTCGAAGCACAGCTGGTCGCGCGCATAGGCTTCAGCGCGATAGGTCGTGGCGAGGTCGGTCACGATGATGCTCGTGTGCGTGTCCTTCATGTCCTCGATACCGGCGTCGAACAGGAAGCGTGCGCGGGCCTCGGAAATCATCGAGATCATCGAATCGTTCGCCAGGTGGTTCGCGCCGTTGATGTCGGTGACGCGCACCGTGAGATGCGTCGAGTAGTAAAACTGGTCGTCGGGAAATTGCAACTGAATGCGGGCCATGGCGTGAAACTCGGGGTTGAGGGGAGGCGTGCGCACTTGAAGGGCGCTGGCGCCTTATTCTAGCGGTTCGACGTGCGCGACATGCGTAGAACCCCATACGGCGATCGCATACAGGCGATCATGTCGAGCCGGACCCGGCGGCGGCCCCATTCCAGGGTAGAAGCGTCGGCAGTGGAAAGCCACGTTTCCGATGAGAAAGGCTCTTCGATACTGCACGCAAATCCAGGCGCGACAGCTTCGGTCAGCACCCGCGTCAAGGAAGCAGCGCGTACAAGCCCTCACTGATTGGCGCGCAAAGGGAATGCATCACTTCACAACCATCACCAGCGCTTCCCCGATACGAGCTCTAACGCTGCCAGCGAACGTCTCCGCCAAGCCAAATGTTATTATCGGAAACACGACCCGCCGCCCAAGGCGCGCATTTAAGCCGTTGGACCCCATGGACACCCACCTCTCCAAACCTGCCGACCAATCGACAACCGACCTCGGCCGCCGCGTCCGCGCCGCCCGCCAGGCGCAGGATTTGACGCTCGAAACCGCGAGCCGCCTCTGCGGCGTCTCCCGCTCGACCCTCTCAAAAGTCGAAAACGGCCTGATGTCCCCCACCTTCGACGTCCTGCAGAAAATCGTAACCGGCCTGAAGATCGAAATCGGCGAGCTTTTTGGCTCGACACCCAAAGTCAGCGCCAGCGGCCGCCGCGCGTTGACCCGCAAAAACGAAGGCCAGCGCCACGCCTACCGCGGCTATCAGATGGAGTTACTCGCCACGGATCTGGCGCACAAAGCGATGTTGCCGTTCCGCATCCGCATCTCGGCGCACACGCTGGACGCGTTCGATGACTGGGGCCGTCACGAAGGCGAAGAATTTCTGTATGTGATCAGCGGCAGCGTATGCCTGTATTCCGAGTTGTACGCGCCGACGCATCTGAACGCTGGCGACAGTCTGTACTTCGACAGCCGCACCGGCCACGCCGCCGTCTCCACCAGCGAAGAAGACGCCGAAGTGTTGTGGATGGCGACCAGCGCCGACATCCCGCAGACGTCGGCCACTGTGGAACCGGCGAAAAAATAACGAGCGCGTCACGACCGCTCGCAGCACGTCGAAACGCCAAAAGGCGAAAGCCTGCGTCGCCAATGCCGATGGCAGCGCCACCGGCAAATGGCAACACTAAAGCCAGTGCCAACATCAATAGCACCGCTGCCACAGCCCCTTAACGGCGCGCCGCCAACGCCCGCTGCGCCAGTTGCGCGATATGCATCGCGTGTTGCCCAGTCCCCTGCTCGATCTGTTCACGGCAACTGAAGCCGTTGGTCAGCACAATCGTTTCCGCATTCGCCGCCGCAGCAGCACGCACCGCAGGAAACAGCGTGTCCTCGCCGATCTTCTCCGAAAGCGCGTGATGCTTGTCGTTAAAGCCAAACGATCCCGCCATCCCGCAGCATCCCGTATCGAGCAATTTCCATTTCACGCCAAGCTTGTTCAGCAGCGCGGTATCGCCTTGCATACCGAACAGCGCCTTCTGATGGCAATGCCCGTGTACGATCACGTCCGCGGCAAGCGTCGGCCATTCGAACGGCTGACGCGCGACGAAATCGGAGAACAGAAAAGTTTGCGCCGACAGCTGTTTCGCTAACGCATGACCGGGGAGCTGCTTGAGCAACTCATCCTTGAACACCGATAAGCAACCGGGCTCAAGACCGACCAATGGCACACCCGCAGCAATATCGTCTCCAAGGTCATTGAGAATCGTGGTCAGCAGCTCGCGCGCACGGTCGAGCAAACCGAAGTCATACAGCGGACGCCCACAACACAAACGGTTCTTCGGCAGCACGACGTGCCAGCCCATTTGCGTCAGCAAGTCGGCAGCGGCCTGCGCGATCTCGGGCGTGAAGTGGTCGTTGAAGGTATCGACCCACAGGATGACTTTCTTGACCTCGCCACGAGCACCAACACGAGCGCCCCGCTCGGCCTTAAGCGATTGCCGCGCAATCTGCCGGTAAGTCCGCGCGGCAAACTTCGGCAGTTCACGCGCTTGCGCCACCCCAGCAGCCCACTTCCCAACCGCAGCCAATCCCGGCGCCGACATCATAAAATTCGTCAGCCGCGGAAACCTTGCCGCCCACGGCGCCCATTCGCCAATTCGCCCCATAAACAGCGCCTGGCGCGGCCGACGATTCGTCTCGTAGTAATGCGAAAGAAATTCCGCCTTGTACGAAGCCATGTCCGTATGCGTCGGGCAATCGGATTTGCAGCCCTTGCATGCGAGGCAGGTATCGAGCGCCTCTTTCACTTCGCGGCTTTGCCAGCCGTCGACGATCACGTCGCCTTGCAGCATTTCCCAGAACAGATGCGCACGGCCACGCGTCGAGTATTGCTCTTCACGTGTCGCGCGATAGCTCGGGCACATCGTGCCGCCCTCGAGCGAACGGCACTTGCCCATGCCGATGCATCGCTCGATCTCGCGCTGAAATCCATCACCTTCCTGGCTCGCGAACGTGAGCTTCGTTTGCAGGGTCACCGGCTTGTACGCCGGACCCATGCGCAGATTTTCATCGGCGCGATACGCATGCACGACCTTGCCAGGATTCAATCGATTGGCTGGGTCCCAGATCGCCTTGAACTGCTCCATCGCCTGCATCAGTTCAGGGCCGTACATGATCGGCAGGAACTCAGCCTTGGCCTGGCCGTCGCCGTGTTCGCCCGAGAGCGAGCCGCCGAATTCGACCACCAGTTCCGCCGCTTCGCGCAGAAACTTGCGCCACGTCGCGACGCCTTCAGCGCTGCGCAGATCGAAGGTAATGCGCGCGTGCACGCAGCCATCGCCGAAATGGCCGTAGAGGCTCGTCTCGTAGCCGTAACGATCCACCAGCGCCTGAAACGCACGCAGATAATCGCCGAGACGCATCGGATCGACCGCCGCATCCTCCCAGCCGACCACCGGATCGGGCGTACCCGCGTCCACCGACAACGCCACCGCCGACGCCCCCGTCTCGCGGATCGACCACACCTTCGCCTGCAACGCGCGATCTTCGACGAGCATCGCCGATACATTCGGCCCAGCTTCGCCCGACGAAAAATACGCCGCGGCGGTTTGCGCCTGGCGCACGGCATCGTCTTGCGTATCCGCGCCGAATTCGAGCACGACCCATGCATCGCCATCCGGCAGCAACGCGATCTCGTCCTTCTTCAAACCACGTGCCTGCAAGCCGCGGATGATCGCGCGGTCGAGTCCCTCGATTGCGATCGGCCCACAGCGCATGAAATGCGGCACGGCGTCCGCAGCGATGTAGATATCGGTGAAGCCGACCACGACGATCACGCGTTGCGCCGGACTCTTCACGAGCCGCACTTTCGCCTGCAGGGTCACGGCGCACGTGCCTTCGGTGCCGACCAGCGCACGCGCGACGTTGAAGCCGTTTTCCGGCAGCAGTTGATCGAGGTTGAAGCCCGACACGCGCCGCTTGATCTGCGGGAATTTCGCGCGGATCTGATCGGAATAAGTGTCGCGCAGTTGCTTGAGTGCGGCGTAGATTTCGCCTTGCCTGCCGCCTGCTGCGATGATGCGATCGAGTTCGTCGTCCGATGTCGGACCGACCCAGAAGCGCGCGCCGTCGAACGTCGCGACCTCCAGCGCCTCGACGTTCTCGACCGTCTTGCCGGCCATCACCGAATGCGCGCCGCACGAGTTGTTGGCGATCATGCCGCCGAGCGTGCAGCGGCTGTGCGTCGCGGGATCGGGGGCGAACGTCAGGCCGTGCTTTTCCGCGGCGTCGCGCAAGGTATCGCAGACTACGCCCGGTTCGACGAGCGCTACGCCCGCTTCAGGATCGACCGAGACGACGCGGTTCACGTATTTGCTCGCGTCGGCCACCACCGCGACGTTCACGCATTGGCCGTTCTGCGAGGTGCCACCGCCGCGCGGGAGGAAGGGCACGTCATTGCGGCGGCAGGCGGCGAGCGTTTCCAGCAGGTCGTCGACGTCCGACGGCACCACCACGGCGAGCGGGACTTGCCGATAGTTCGACGCATCCGCGGCATACAACGCTTTCGAGCCTTGATCGAAACGTACTTCGCCGCGCACATTGCGGCGCAAGTCGGCTTCGAGTGCCTGCATCACAGCGGCAGTCCCTTGAAAGGGCTTGGCAACGCGCGGCGCTTTCAAGGTGTCATGAGGCGCGTCGTTCAACGAAGCATTCACGCCCGCGCCCTGCTCTTCATCCAATGACGTTCCCACTGCGTACCTCACGTATCGTGTCCGACGCCCGCGCTGTGGCCTGAACTACGCATCACGCAGCCTGGCTCGCGGTCATCTTGAAGATGCCCTGTGCGTTACCCGCGTCGAAACGCAGGTCCGTTTCCCAGCGGTGCACGTCCTGATCGAAGGTCCGCTTACGCGTGATGAACTCGTAGAACGAGCCCGGCACCTCGCGCGTCACGATGCTGCCGTCGGCCGCACGGAACTCGCGGCGCACGATATCCGCGCGGTACGCGGTCTGAAACACGCGGCCCGAACGCGAACGCTCGACTTCCGGCTTCATCGGACGGCCCTTCGCCTTTTCGTCGTCGGAAAGCTTGAACACGTCTGCGACGCGATCGGTAGCGTGGTTGAAGGCGTTGCCTTCGGTCGCGATCCACGCCATTTCCGCCGACTCCTTCAACAATACTTCGTAATCGGCTTCGCGTGGCGTCTCGTGCTGACGTGCGAACGCGCCGACGATCGCCGGCAGCAACGCATGTGCCGCCTCGAGCGGCAGCACGCCTTCGCGTTCGAGCTCCCACAACTGGCCGGCGGCTTGCGGCGTCAACGGATCGCGTGAGGCGCCGATCACGTTCGTCACCGCCTGCTGAAATTCCGTCGAAAACCGTTCCGGATGCAATTCGCTGACGAAGAACTGCGCGATCTCATCAGGGGCGTCGTCATGCGCCCAGGCGCGGCCGGTCATGCCGAGACGGTCGAGCGGATAGCGGCCGTTGATGCTAAAGCCGAGCGGACGCAGGATGCGCGCGAACGCCGCTTCGCCCGGCGGCAGCGCGCCGCTCTCTGCCCAGCGCACGGTGCGCAATGCGCCGTGGTCGAAGTAGACGCTGCCCCCGGCGGCGATCGTCTCCTCGGTGTACTGGCGGCCATTCGCGGAGCGTGCCAGCAAGTCTTCGAACAGCGCCATGTTCATCGCCTGCGCCATTTCGGCCCGCGTGACGGCGCCGTCTTCCCATTCGTTGAGAATCTGCGGATGGTTCAACGTGGCGAACAGCCTTGCGGTTCTCTCGGCGCCGAGCAGTTTCAGCAGCAGTTGTTCGACATTCGCATTCTTGATGTTTCGCATATCGGTTCCGGGCGGGGTGCGGCGAGCACGCGTTCGTGTATTTGGAGGTGGCCTGCCGGCGTGGCTTCAGGGCGCAAGCACGGCATCGTTGAATGCGCGATTATTCAAATCCGCGGCACTGCCGTAAAGCGAGATAAAATCGCCACTTGATGCGCTTTTGGAATCAACATGCGAAAATTCAAGCTCCCCAACATGGGTGCGCTGCTCGCTTTCGAAGCCGCCGCGCGGCACGAGAGCTTCACGCATGCTGCGCGCGAACTCTTCCTCACCGAGAGCGCGGTGTCCCGGCAGATCAATACGCTGGAGAACAATCTCGGCGTGCGGCTGTTCGTGCGCGTCAAACAGCGCGTGGTGCTGACCAAGGCGGGCAAGGTCTATAGCGTGCAGGTGCGCCGCTCGCTGGAACAACTGGACCGCGACACGCTGTCGATCATCGCGCACGGCAGCGGCGGCGGGTATCTGGAGCTGGCGGTGTTGCCGACTTTCGCATCGCAATGGCTGATTCCGCGGCTGGCGGCATTCAACGCGCAGTATCCGGATGTGCGGGTCAATATGGGCGTGCGCACCGGCACCTTCCCGTTCGCGGATACGCATTTCGAAGCCGCGATTCACTATGGGAAACCGACATGGCCGGGCACGTCGGCGGATTTTCTGTTCAGCGAGGAAGTCGTGCCGGTGTGTGCGGCAAGCCTGCTGACGCGGCCGGTCGAGACTGCGGCCGATCTGCTGGACTACCCCCTGCTGCATTCCACCACCCGCCCGGACGGCTGGGCGTCGTGGTTCGCCAGTCTCGGTGTCGACGATAACCGGACGATGCAAGGTGTCCGCTACGAACTCCACACGATGCTGATCAGTGCCGCCGCGGCCGGTCTCGGCATTGCGCTGGTGCCGCGTTTTTTCGTCGGCGCACAGCTTGAACAGCTCGGACTCGTGATACCGCTCGACGTGCCCGTAGTCGCCAACTCGGCGTATTACCTCGTGTATCCGACCGAGTTGAGCCACGGCAAGCCACTCACGAGCTTTCGCGAGTGGCTGTTGCGGGAAGCAGCCGCGTACAGTGCGGTGAATCCTGGGCTGGCCGGTAATCCCGATACCGATTGATTCAGCGCCAAGCGGTGAGCGGTAAGCGGTGAGCGGTGAGCGGTAAGCGGTAAGCGGTAAGCGGTAAGCGCTAGGCGCCGGCTTGCTCGCGTGCCTGCGCCAACGCACTTAGATTGCCTTCGCCAAAGCCGTGGTGCCCCTGGCGCTGCACGATCTCAAAGAAGATCTCGCCGGCACCGCGCCGCACAAAGGTCTGAAAGAACAGCAACGGCACGCCATCGGCGTCGATCTCGCCGTCCACCAGAACATGCGTGCGCTTGAGCCGCTCGACGTCGAGCCCATGACCCGGCAGGCGCGCATCGAGCTGTTCGTAATAGCGCGGCGGCGGCTCGACGAATTCGACGCCGTTCGCCAGGAGTTGCTCGACGCACGCGAAGATATCGTCGGTGGCGAGCGCGATGTGCTGCACGCCTTCGCCCGGATGATCCGGCAGATACTCGTGCATCAGACTCGTGCGGCGCGTGCCCTCTTCATACAAAGGCACGCGGATCGCGCCGCACGGCGACACCATCACGCGCGATTCCGCCGACACATGCCAGTTCGCGTGCAGCTCATGAATCTCGCGGAAGTTGAGCAGGTCGCGATAAAAGTCGAGCCAATCCTGCATCCGGCCCTCACCGACCGTTTGCGTCAGATGATCGACCGCGACGAGGCCAGTGCCCGCGTGATTCAGATCGGCTTGCGCGGTATCGATCTCGATTGGACGGAAGTCGATGTCGAAGATCGAGATGTCGCCGAGGCCGCCGCGCTGGCCGCCACGGCCGCGCCACCGGTCGACGAAATAGATGTGCGAATCGCCAATGCCCTGGATCGCAGGAATCAGCAGTTCGCCCGCGCCGAGGCGCTCGCCTTCGAACGCCCATGCGCCAAGCTCGATCGCGCGGTCGAAGGCGCGCTGCGCGTTGGCCACGCGAATGCCGATTGCGCAGATGCCCGCGCCGTATTCCTCGGCGTAGCGCTCGGCAAACGAATCCGGCTCAGCGTTGATCAGGAAATGCATCTCGCCCTGGCGATACAGCGTGACGTCCTTGCTGATATGGCGCGCAATCGCCTTGAAGCCGAGTTTCGTGAAAGTCTCGCCGAGCGCCTTCGGCTCGCGCGAGGCGAATTCCACGAATTCGAGGCCGGCGGTGCCGAGCGGATTGTGCTCAGGCGCCGACACGGCGCGCAGCGCGGCGTCTGGAGTGGGCAAGTCGCTGGGCATGGCAATCTCCTTGTACAGTCGTTCGTGCACTGTTCCGGGTGTTGGTGATGTTTCTGGTGTTTGGTGCAAGCCGTCATCCATCCGTAGTGTGACACCGCGCGCGTGGTGTGCCGCAGCAATGCGACCTCGCGATGGCTTTTGCACCGTGTTTGTACACCGGCTGGCAGGGCGTTCGCAACCTTCATTTTGTACTGGATGGTTCACGCGCGGCGAATCGGGGCGCAACGCGCGTCTTCTGCGTCTCTCGTGGCGCCTGCGCCGCAGCATCGCTGCGCGGCGAGCGTCAGATCGTGGGCGAGCCGCCGCGGCCGCGTTTGGACACACGTTTGGCCGCAGGCTTGCCAGCGGCCGCCGCCATCCGCTGCTGCGCGACCTCGCGCACGGCATCGATGAACGCCCGCCCCACCGGCGACGGCTGCGTGTCCGAGCGCCGGATCAACCCCACGGGCTCGCCAGTGCCCGCGAACGGCAAGGGCAAACGCACCAGCATCCCGTGCGCCAGTTCATATTCGACGGCGCTCAGCGGCACGAACCACACCGCGTCGTTCTCCAGCGCCAATGCGCGCCCCGTCGACACCGACAGCACTTCGACAAACCCCGACAACGGCGGCACGCCCCATGCGCTCAACAGACTCTCAGCCGATTGCCGGATCAGCGTGCCGAACGGCGGCAGCACCACCGGATAATCCTCCAGCGACGTGGCCGGCAAGCCGGCCCCCAGCGCCAACGGATGCCCGGCGCGCACCACAGCAATCAACGGCTCACTGAAAAGCTGCTCGAAACTGAGCCCGACCATCCTTTCCGGGTCCGCCAGACGCCCGATCGCGAATTCGATCGTGCCGGCCTTCAGGCGTTCGAGCAATTCGGGATTGGCGCCGGTAGCAAGGCGCACGATCACGCGCGGCCAAAGGGCGGCGAACCGCTTCAGCGCCGGCGGCACTAGCGCGGCCGCGACGGTCGGCAGAATACCGATTTCCAGCGTGGCGGCCGCCGCGCCTTCCGCGCGCGCCAGTAAATCGACGCCTTGCCGCAACGCGCTGACACAAGCACTCGCATGCGGCATGAAGAGTTGCCCCTCGCGGGTCGGCACGGCGCCGTGGCGGCCGCGCTCGAACAGCTTCACGCCGAGAATCGCTTCCAGTTCAGCGACCGTCTTGGAGACTGCGGGCTGCGTAATGGACAGGCTTTCGGCGGCCCGCCCCACGCTGCCGAACTGGGCGACGGCCAGAAAGCACTGGAGATGTCGGAATTTGACGCGGCTGTCCGCGAGACTGCGTTGCATAACGGCAGGTTATACGAAAAGGGCGAAAACGTCATTTTGCATAACCTCTCAGGTTGGATAAAGTCGCTTCATACGCTGTATCCCACAATTCCCCGAAGGAGACACTGATGGACGAGTCCTTTCTCACCGCACGCGATTTCGCGTCCCACCCCGCCTACGTCTATCCCGGTTACGGTTCGTCGGTAAAACGCGGCCCGACGCGTCCGCTGATTCCGCTGAAGGAAAAGCTGCGCGACCAGCGCGTGCCGGTCTACGGCACAGAAGACCTCGGCGCGCTCGATCACGATCTGACGCGCAATGCGGTGCGTAACGGCGAGCCGCTCGGCGAGCGCATCATCGTGACGGGCCGCGTACTCGACGAAGGCGGCCGTCCGGTGCGCAATACGCTGGTTGAGATCTGGCAAGCCAATGCCGCCGGCCGCTATGTGCACAAGAACGATCAGCACGACGCGCCGCTCGACCCGAACTTCCTCGGCGCCGGCCGCTGCATCACCGACAACGAAGGCCGCTATCGCTTTCTGACGATCAAACCGGGCGCTTACCCTTGGGGCAATCACCCGAACGCGTGGCGTCCGAACCATATCCACTTCTCGCTGTTCGGCGACTATTTCGGCTCGCGCCTCGTCACCCAGATGTACTTCCCCGGCGACCCGCTGCTCGCCTTCGACCCGATTTTCCAGGGCACGCCCGAGCACGCCCGCGACCGCCTGATCGCAAACTTTTCGCTCGATACGACGCAGGAGGCCTATGCGCTCGGCTACGACTTCGACATCGTGCTGCGCGGCCGCAACGAAACTCCGATGGAGCGCTAAGCCATGACGACCCTCAAGCAAACGCCTTCGCAAACGGTTGGACCGTACTTCGCCTACGGTCTGTGTCCGCAGCAATACGACTTCGACTTCAAGAGCCTGTTTACGCCGGTTCTGGCGGACCGTGAAGCGGCCGGCGAGCACATCACGATCGTCGGCCAGGTGTTCGACGGCGACGGCAAAGTGATCGGCGACGCTATGCTGGAAGTGTCGCAGGTGGACGCGCAAGGCCACTACCCGGAATCACGCGAGGAAATCCTGAAGACTGGCTTCCGCGGCTTCGCTCGCGTCGGCACGGGGACGGATCCGCAGAAGCGCTTTGTCGTTGAAACGGTGAAACCGGGCCGCGCAAGCCCGGACGAAGCGCCGCATCTGAATGTAATCGTGACGATGCGCGGCATGCTGCTGCACACGTTCACGCGCGTCTATTTCGAGGACGAAGCCGAGGCAAATGAACAGGACACCGTGCTGGCAGCGGTTCCGGCGGATCGGCGTGGCACGCTGATCGCGCGTCGCGAGCCGAATGCGGCCAATGTGTACCGGTTCGATATTTATATGCAGGGTGACAAGGAAACCGTGTTTTTCGACCTGTGACGCGGATTTTCTATACTTTCATATAGCTTTCGCATACACTCGACATGATCCGTCTAGCGACTGGATCGCGAAACTCCGAGTATTTAAGCCCGCCCCGCGCGGGCTTTTTTTTGGCTCTTGCGCCTGCGCGGCTATCAATTCGGATGCCGAAAAAATTCAGCATAACTCGATCAGCGTGCTTTTCAGTGAACACTGAACGCCCCGCCGATATTCAGCCACAGCAAGCCGCACGACGTGTGTAGCGCAGCCGCACAGGAAAACGATTCACAGAGGAAGCTGAGGCCACGCTCAACAGCGGAAATGGTCGATGTTCTGTCCAGCGTAGATCGCGCGCGCGAGCCAATCTGGCTTATCGCCATGACCGTCCCACGTATTGCCGAAGGCGTCGCGATACATCACTGCCCGGACTGCGGCTTTGTCGGCCTCGATCGCATCGGCAAGCGCTTCCATCGAAATGCCGTATTCGTCCATGCGTCGGCGGATCCACACGATCAGGCGCTCACGCGCATTCCCGTCGAGGTCGAACAGCCGTTGTTCTTCTCGCTCTTTCATAACGTACCGGTTTCGCGGCTGATAGTGCTCGCGTTCGAAAAACAAAAAGCTTCGCTAAACAACGCGAAGCCTATGCGTGAATCAGATGGGTTGAGTGCAAATCGAACTCACAGTGCCTCTCCCGATGCGTGACAACTCGCATCGGGAATCATGCCCAATCAATCCTGGATTTATGGGAATTCGTCGGCAAACGGCTCGAATCGCACCCGGTCGGCCTTGCTGTGCCAAGGCTGCTTTTGCGTATGGGAGGTGATTCTAGCATCCAATTTCCGCCGCTTGCAGCAACTGATTGTTTGCCTGCGGCGACGGGCTTTCTTTGCCATTACGTTTGCGTTCGGCTCCGGCCTGGTCGATTCTTATTGGTTCTTCATCGGTTCTATTCGCGCTGATCAAAAGCAAAACCTCGCCCTCTCATGCTATGTTTGACCGACCCGCATCGCCGCCCGTAGGAGACACGCAAAAATGCCCGCCTCGACAGCCATCGTCACCATCCTGGCCGCACTGCTGCTCGGCGCCATGAGCCCCGGACCGAGCTTCGTCATCGTTGCCCGCAATGCAATCGGACTCTCGCGCGGCGACGGCCTCGCAACAGCCGCCGGCATGGGCATCGGCGGCGTGTTCTTCAGCGGCATCGCCTTGCTCGGTCTATACACCTTGCTGGCGACGGTAGAGTGGCTGTACGTCGGCTTGAAGGTGGCCGGTGGCCTTTATCTGGTCTACCTTGCGTCGAAGATATGGCGCGGTGCGGCTAAACCACTCGCGTTCGACGCCACGCAAGCCGCCGCTACCAACGTGCGTAAGTCCTTCTGGATCGGTTTGAGCACACAACTCAGCAATCCGAAAACCGCGGTCTACTACGGCAGTATCTTCGCGGCCTTGCTTCCGCAACATCCCCCGGTGTGGTGCTACTTTGCATTGCCCCCCGCGATCTTCGCCATTGAAGCCGGCTGGTACACCGTGGTCGCGTTGTGCTTTTCGAGCAAACGGCCGCGCGAAATCTATCTGCAATGGAAGGCCTGGATCGATCGCGTCGCCGCAAGCGCAGTCGCTGCACTCGGTTTACGTCTGATCCTGACAGCGCATAAAGTGGGTATCTGAAACGGAAACCTCGCTTGAGCGTTGGCCGTGCCGCGCGACACGGCAAACCGGTAACGAGGGCAGCATCGCCGCGCGGGCGCACGCAGGGCCCCTAACAAAACAGTTACAAGATAAGTGTTGACGCTGACGTGCCCCGACGGTTATTGTGGCATCCGAAGTTCAAGAAGTTCGATTGCTGTTCATCAATGTCTCGCTCCTCAGCGGTATTCGTTGTCCTCTCCCTCCTTGACGCTTCACGCGCTCCTCAACAGAGCAAATTTTTCTATTTTTACTCAAGGATTCTTCATGGATACCGGTACCGTTAAGTGGTTCAACGACAGCAAAGGCTTTGGCTTCATCACCCCGGACAAGGGCGGCGACGACCTGTTCGCGCACTTCTCCGAAATCAGCGGCGACGGCTTCAAGACGCTGGCTGAAAATCAGAAGGTGAGCTTCGAAACGAAGCAAGGCCCGAAGGGTCTGCAAGCGGCTAACATCAAGCCGATGTAAGTTTGAAGGGCTCGGTGTCCGGCAACGGACATCGGGCTGCAGCGACATCCTCGCGGAGCTTTGTCTCCCACAGTTGGCGCGATCGCTTTTAGCTGCATGTGTTGTTCAGCAGCAAGCCCCAAGCGCCAAACGCCTCGTTGCACCTCATTCTCCCCTCTGGCTTCAACGCCCTTTTTTAGCTTTCCGACTGCGTTTGTGGATTCGGCTCGCAATGGCTTGAATCGGCTCGTCCGCGTGACCCGTACAACGGCTCGCACGGCAGGCGCGCACTCGAACATTATTAAAATATAAAATGCAAAACAAACATATTCATCATTACAACGGCTATGCCGTCAAACCCTCGGCGCATCGTTTGCCCGACGGTAGCTTTTCATCCAACCTGCTGCTCGAACGCGCTGACAGCGTGCGTACCGAAGGGCGCTACCAGTTCTATTCGCTCGACTACTTCCCGAACGAAGAACAGGCATTGCAGCATTCGGCACGCTGGGCACGCCGCTGGGTCGACACGCGCGGTTAAGCGCGAGTCGAGTCTGATGCGCGCGGGACCCCGCGCTTGCATCGTACAACACTACATAGCGCGTCATTGGGCGCGCTAGACAATCGCGCGCGGTCTATTTGGATTCTTCCGCCTTGATCCGCGCGCGCAGTTCGAACTTCTGAATTTTTCCGGTCGACGTCTTCGGCAATTCGCCGAAGCGCACCGCCTTTGGCAACTTGTATCCCGCAAGAAACAGCCGGCAGTGCGCGATGATCTCTTCTGCGCTTACCTGAGCGCCCTCCTTGAGCTCGACGAAAGCACATGGCACCTCACCCCATTTCGGATCGGCCATCGCCACCACGGCGGCGACCGACACCGCAGGATGACGGTACAGCGTGTCTTCCACCTCGATGCTCGAGATGTTCTCGCCACCCGAAATGATGATGTCCTTGCTGCGATCGCGGATACGGATATAGCCGTCAGGCATCCGCACGCCGAGGTCCCCGGTGTGGAACCAGCCGCCGCGGAAGGTCGCGTCCGTGGCGCGCTCGTTCTTCAGATACCCCTTCATGCAGATATTGCCGCGGAACATGATCTCGCCTAGCGTTTCGCCGTCATCAGGCACCGGCTCGAGCGTGTCCGGGTCGAGCACCGTGACGGCTGCCTGCAAGTGATAGCGCACGCCTTGCCGTGCATTCATTTCGGCACGCGCGTTGTCGTCGAGCATTTCCCATTCCGCCTGTTTCGCGCAGACCGCGGCCGGGCCGTAGGTCTCGGTGAGACCGTACACGTGCGTCAGATCGAAACCGATCTCCTTCATCTTGGCGATGACCGCCGGTGCGGGCGCCGCGCCCGCCACCATCGTCGACACGCGATGCGTGATGCCCTCGCGCCATTCGGCGGGCGCATTCGCAAGCGCGCTTTGCACAATCGGCGCGCCGCAATAGTGCGTGATGCCTTCGCGGCGAATCAGGTCGATCACCGTCTTCGCGTCGAATTTGCGCAGACAGACGTTGACGCCCGCACGTGCGGCGACGGTCCACGGGAAACACCAGCCGTTGCAGTGAAAGAGCGGCAAGGTCCATAGGTAGACTGCATGTTTCGGCATATCCCATTCGAGGATATTGCTAAGCGCATTCAGATACGCGCCGCGATGGTGGTAGACCACGCCCTTCGGGTCACCAGTCGTGCCCGAGGTGTAGTTCAGCGCGATAGCGTCCCACTCGTCGGCAGGTAAAGTCCGGACGAACTCCGGGTCGCCAGTTTGCAGGAACGCTTCATAGTCGGTCGCGCGGATGAACTTGTCCGCGTCGGCGGGCATCGCATCGGCCACGCTGATCACGCGTAACTCGGGAAATTCCAGCGCCGCGCGGTGCGCGAACTCGCTGTACTCCGTGTCGACGATCAGCGCCTTCGCCTCGCCATGGCGCAGCATGAACAGCAGCGACGACACGTCGAGCCGCGTATTCAGCGTATTGAGCACGGCCCCGGCCATCGGCACACCGAAATGCGCTTCTATCATCGGAGGAATATTCGGCAGCAACGCAGCAACCGTGTCGCCGCGTTCTATGCCGGCCTGCTGCAACGCGCTGGCCAGACGCCGCGCGCGCCCGTAGGTCTCGCGCCAGTTACGGCGAATCTCCCCATGGACGACCGCCGGCCGCTCACCGTAGACTTCCGCTGCGCGTACGATGAAATCGATGGGTGTCAGCGGGACATAATTGGCCTCGCGCCGCTCAAGGCCTTCTTCGAACATGTGCTTCATCGCTTTGTCTCCTGATGCGCTGGTCGCGCCGTCGCTTTTTCTGATTGATGAACTAGCCTAGCAACTGTCATGGTGAACTGTCTGTCATTCAAATGACAGAGTGGCGCGCCCTGACTCTTCTCAACCGACTTCACCCTCCTACGCCCCCTTGGCCGCTTATGGATGACGCTTCGCTCCCCGCCTGCGCAGACACCCGCCCGCACCGTCCTGAACGGATTCCGCGCACCGATCTGCCGCGGCTGTTCGGCACCTGCGCCTGGTTCAGGGCGCTCGCCGCCGAGCATCAGGCCATGGTCCTTGCCAGCGCGTACGCGGAGCGTCTGGAAGGGGGCGCATGGATCGCGCGCCGCCAGGAGCCGTCGGACTATTGGATCGGCGTCCATTCCGGCCTGATCAAACTCGCCATCTACAACGCCTCAGGACGCAGTTGCACGCTCTCTGGCGTGCCGCCTGGCGGCTGGTTCGGCGAAGGCAGCGTGATCAAGCGTGAATTGCGCAAATACGACGTGGCCGCCATTCAGCCTTCGCTCGTGATGTTCGTGCCGACGGAGACGTTTCATGCACTCCTGGAGTCGAGTCTGCCGTTCACAGGCTTCGTGATCCGGCAGTTGAACAACCGCATGGGCGAATTCATCGCAGCGATCCAGAATAGCCGGTTGCTGGACGTCGACGCGCGCGTCGCCCAGTCGCTCGCACAACTGTTCAATCCCGACCTCTATCCCGACACCGGACGCACGCTGGCCATTTCGCAGGAAGAAGTCGGCCTGCTGGCAGGCGTGTCGCGGCAACGGATCAACCAGACACTGCAAAACCTCGAAAAGCTGCAGATTTTGCGCCTCTCGTATAACCAGATCGACGTGCTGGATCTCGAACGCCTGTGCGCATTCGGTCGGGAGCAGATTTAGGGCAATTGCGTGCGCCTGGCTATGTAGCCGAGTGAAAAAGGCCGTCATCCGGTTTACCGGGTGACGGCCTTTCTGTTTGTCATGCCGAAATAGTCCTAAGCCTGCTACACGGTGCGCGGGTCGCTCCGGCGAGTGACGGGCCGCACCAGCATGGCATCGGTATCGAACAGCGCGAAAGCGATGTTTTCCAGCACGCATGAATTGTTCCAGCACAGATAGTAGCGATGTGCAGTCTGATAAGGCGCATACCGGTCGGGCATCGCGTGCCGCGGCTTGCCTGTGTGCAATACCAATTGTTGGAAATCGCAATGCGCTATCGCGCCGTATCAACCTGCAGGACGGTTCGGCCTCGGACAACCAGCGGATCCTCAACCACCAAGTGGCGCGCCAATAAAAAAGGTGCCGCGAACGGCACCTTTTCTACCACAACTCGCTTCTGCTGAAGCTTAGAAGCGGTGACGCAGACCGACCGTAGCAGCCGTCTGGTTCTTCGACGACGACGGCAATTGCGTGTTGTCGCCGCTGTAGATCGAAGCGACACCGCCGTCGCCCATTGCGTGCTGGTACACGGCTTGAGCGTAGACGTCCGTACGACGCGACAGCGAGTAGTCAGCTTGCACGCCGACCTGGTGGTAGCGAACCGAATCCGAACTACCGTTCGCGCCAACGCCGTAGCCCTTGCCGTCGGTGAACGTGTACGCAACGCCCAGGCTCATAGCCGGCGTCAGGTTGTACTTGCCGTTGACTTCGTAGTTGTTGGCGCGCAGCGATTGTGCAGCACCGACGAAGTTGTCCGAACGCGATTGCGTCCATGCCAGACCCACGGTAGCCGGGCCGAATGCGTACGAACCAGCAACGCCGAATTCACGTTGACGGAAGTTGCCGACGTTGCCTGCCAGCGCGTTGACGTACGAACCGTCCGAAGCGCCGCCATTAGCTGCGCCCGGGTTGTTCTGCTGTGCGTAAGCAGCGCCCAGGTGCAGACCTTGCCACTGGTATGCAGCACCAACGCTGTATTCGCGGTTGTTTGCGAATGCGCCAGCCTGGTTCGAGAAGCCGTACGTGCCGCCGAACGTAAAGCCTGCGTAGTTAGCGCTCGAGTACTTGATCGAGTTGTTGACTGCGTAGCCGCCGTTCGTGTTCAGGTTGTCATTGTTGAACGGGTGAGCGAAGTACGTACCGCCCCAGCTGCCCGTTGCGGTCAGCGGTGCCAGGTAGTCTTGTGCTGCGTCGTATTGACGACCCAGCGTGAGCGTACCGAATTGCGCGCTCGACAGACCGACAAACGCTTGACGGTTGAACATGCCGTTGTTGTTCGCGTACTTGCCGTTGTTGATGTTGAAGCCGCTTTCCAACGTGAAGATGGCCTTCAGACCGCCGCCCAGATCTTCCGAACCACGCAGACCGAACATGCTTTGGTTGATGCCGCCGCTACCCGCTGCCCACTTTGCGTTGTGGTTGACGTTGCTGGTGTAGGTCAGGCCTGCGTCCAGCAGACCATACAGGGTCACGCTGCTTTGTGCGTGAGCGACGGAAGCGAACGATGCGGCAACCGCAACGACGATGAGACTCTTTTTCATGCGTGGGACTCCAGTTCGATAAATTTACGCGGGGAGCGGGACCTGCCTCAGCAACGCATGCGTCACGCGCTGCTGCCCTGTTGGCCAAACCGTTTCGGAGCGGCCGGGCACCCTTCAAACGAAGCGTGAGTGTAGGTGGAGACCCTAGTAGCGACGCCCGCAATTTACACAACATGGAATTTCTGAATCAGCAATAATAAAATCGAGATCGGCATTAAGTCTTTGTTTTTCAGACATTTATCGCAAAATCAGAGCTGCGACACGCCAGCTCTGGACAAAAGTTATTTGCAACATCTCAATATTAAAGTTGTGTGAATGCAACAGCATTTAATATGGATGACCTAATCGGGTCGGAACGTTTAAAAAGTGAGAAGCGTCTGATTGTTCGAAAACCGGGCAATCGCGATAAGCCCAATTCGAAGCGGTGTAAATTTATTTTGGAAAAGCGGGAACTAAATTGATTTAATGCGGTCTGCGATATTAACGCCAGAATATGCCTGGAAACCTGGAAACGAGCGCCTACATTAGCGGTGATTAGAGCGGGGCGCGAATTGTCGCTCGATACGGCTGCCGTGGGCCGACTAAAGCAGCAACTACAGCCGCAACGAAGACCTTTTCGGCAAACCAAGCCGGAATCAGCGCAAGCAGATTAATAGCGCACCGGAAGCGGCGTATTGCCGCATCTGATATTGGCTTCTCAATGCAGAGGATTTCTAGCGAAGCGGAAGCAATGCACCGGAATGCTCGCAGGCACGGCACAAAATCCGCGTCTAATACGGCTAGCGCATCGTCACGCACTTTAGCGTCTGCGAAGGGGCTTCACCAAACACGTTTTTGTAGTCGCAAGAAAAGCGCCCGAGGTGCGTTGACCTCCAGCATCATCGGATTCGGCTCAACGCCTCCGAACCCGTCACTGGTGTCTCGGCCATCAGCGCCGAACAATCCGAGGTACGTCTGGCGATAGGCACCGCGGAAATAGGGGTCCCCAGTATCGACTGGTCGGCTCTGCAAATATCAAAATCCTGCTTCTTATTCTTAGGAATACAAATTTTTTGTGCATAAACGCAAAAACCCCACCTTTGTGGGGTGGGGTTTCTGGACATGCTGGGGAGCCTGACGATTACCTACTTTCACACGGGAATCCGCACTATCAT
>NZ_JBNPVT010000021.1:0-111515 GCF_050434205.1 Paraburkholderia sp. GAS348 | reverse complement strand
ACGAACCACCGAGACGACGTGTACGGCGGTCCGATCGAAAATCGCGCTCGTTTCCTCTTCGATACGCTCGACGCGGTCGTTTCCGTCTGGGGTCCGGGCCGCGTGGCCGTCCGTCTTTCGCCGAGCGGTACGTACGGCACGATGTCCGATAGCAACCCGCATGCGACGTTCGGTTACGTGGCAGAGCGGCTGAATCAGTATGATCTCGCCTACCTGCATGTGATTGAGCCTCGCATTCGGGGCATCGTGGAGAAGGAGACGAGCGATTCCGACGTTACGTCGAAGGACATTCGCCGGATCTACAAAGGCACGATCATCGCTGCAGGTGGCTTCACGCGTGAGAATGCCGAGCAGATTATTGTCGACGGCCACGCGGATCTTGTTGCATTCGGCCGGATGTTCATCTCCAATCCCGATCTGCCGGAACGGCTGCGTAGCGGTGCGCCGCTCAATCAATACGACCGCACAACGTTTTACGGTGGTGACGAGCGCGGTTATACCGACTACAAGTCGGTGCTTGAAGATGCCGTGGCTTGATTGAAATGGTAGAGACGTGAGCAGGGCGGCGGGGTTGTCGACTCCGTCGCCCCGATCTGAAGGTCGAGCTGTTTATGGCCAGGACTGGCGAATTCAATCCGCGAGGAGTGGAAAGAAGACGATGGCCTGGCCATTGAGCCGTGGCATATGCACCACGGAATCAAGGAAGCGTCCGTCGCCAAAGTCGAATGCCATGACGTTGTCGCGCGCAACGCAATACAAATGTCCGTCGGGACCGAACCGTAAGCCTCGAGGTTGATGGAAGCCGACTCCTGGTGGAGGGGCAAATACACGCACCAGGTTGCCGCTCGAGCGGTCATATTCACGAATGCTCGTCACGGCGTCGGGCGCGCGAAACGGAAACTCGCTGGAGACGATGATGTTTCCGTTGGGCGCGATCGCGAGATCTAATGGACTCAGTGCATCGTCGCTGATGAATCGGGACGCTAGCGGCGTGCCGTCTGCGTCGAATACTGCAATGCTGTTTTCCCCTTCGCCCCCCGGGCCGATGCCCGAGGCCAGATAGAGGGTTCCGTCTTCGGCCGACGCGAAACCGCGGGGAAACGGCACAACCCCCGCAGGCAGGACGTTTTGCGGCGCGCCGGCAAGATCGGCGTCAAACGCGACGATGGTCCGTGCGCTGCGCATTCCGACCAGGTATGTGCCGTCGGGTGCAAGGTTGCCGCCTCCCGCATTGAGCCCCGGAATCTCTCCTGTGTCCCGTACCACATTTCCAGCGGCGTCCAGTGCGAGGATTCGATCGCTGCCGCTATTTACATAGAGAAGCCGTCGATTCGCGCTCACGCTCAGGCCGCGGGGATCCGTGATGCGGGGATCCGCGCTGAACGTACCGCGTGCTGTTCCGTCGAGGGAAAAAGAAAGAAGCGAACCATATCCGTCGCCGTTGGCGCCGGACGCACTGGTGACGAGGATTTGCATTTTGGAATCCTGTGAAGATAGTCTGTTGTGGTTCGCAGCAGTCTATCTACGTCGGGCGCGCGGCACCACGCGCCTCGCGGCATAGTAGTTATCCCCTGCGGGAATAGCGTTTGCGACCCGGTCTGGCCGATGCTGACCGCAAGCCGTCTCGCAGCCTATCGATCATCCACGCACGAAATGCCGTCTTCAGCGAAGCGAGAGTCTGCGGCCACGCGTTGAGAGACCGAACGGCAACCGCATCGGGGATCGAATGCGCGAGGGTATCACTGCACATTTCCGGGGGCGTCAGGGCTGCCGGCTTGCGGGTGATCGCCCGTGTCTACGGGATCTGTGCGGAAGTCCAGGATATCTGCGAGGAAGTTGAGGAATGCGCGTGTTTTGGCGTTGACCATGCGGCCGCTCGGGAACACGGCCCAAAGCTCGATGGGAGGCAGGCGCCAGTCGTTGAGCACCGAGCAGACTTCGCCGCTTTTCAGTTCCGGGGAAAACATCCATTCGGATACCACCGCTAACCCGAGATCGGCGAGAACCGCCGCCCGGATTCCTTCAGCCGCCGTAGTGGCAACGCGTCCGGATACGACGACGGCAACTTCCGAGCTTTCGCGTCGAAAGGTCCACGTGCCGCCGCCACCTCGCTGGTTATATACGATTGCCTGATGGGACGACAGGTCCGCCGGGGAAACGGGGATTCCGGCGCGGTTGAAGTAGGCAGGCGTGCCTACCACAAGACGTGGGACTTCACCGATCTTGCGTGCGGTCATGCTCGAGTCCTCGAGTCGTCCCATGCGCAATGCGATGTCGATGCCTTCTTCAAGCAGATCGACATTGCGATCGTCGAGAACCATGTCGATGTTGAGATCAGGATGTGCTTCGAGAAACCGTCCGATGGCAGGCACGATGTGTAGCCGGGCAAACGTAACGGCGGCGCACACGCGCAGGCGTCCCGTGAGGTTGGTGCCAGTTCCGCGGGCTGCGAGCTCCGCTTCTTCTGCCTCTTCGATCGCGCGTTTTGCCCGCCCGTAAAATGCCTGACCCGCCTCGGTTGGCATTAAGCCGCGCGTCGAGCGCAGCAACAGGCGCACCGAGAGTCGTTCTTCGAGCAGTGCGATGGTCTTGGATACGGCTGGCTGCCCTACATTCAATAGTCGCGCAGCAGCCGAAAATGAACCCGACTCCACCACGCATACAAAGGTTTCCATCGCTGTTAACCGGTCCACTGCATCCTCCTGGCTGGGCGAATAGTGAAGCACCCGTGGTTTAACGTCAAATCAGGTAGCTTACCGCTCAGCGCTGAGAAACCGGTGGATTTGTGCCACAACGGCCGCACCTTCACCTACCGCTGCGGCGACCCGTTTGACCGAGCCGGCGCGAGCGTCACCGATCGCGAATACGCCATCGACGCTGGTTTGCAGCGGAAGCGATCGGATGCCCCCTTCGCCGATATCGGTTCCAGTCAGGACAAACCCCTTGCGGTCTAGCGAAACGCCGCATGAACGCAGCCAGTCCGTATTGGGATCCGCACCAGTAAACAGGAAAAGGTGACCCGACTGAATCGTTGCTTCGGTATCCCGGATGCGGCAGCGATAGCGAACCTGTTCGAGTCGCTCGCTGCCTTCGAGAGCGATAATTTCCACGCGTGGATGAAGTGTCACGTTTGGCAACGACGTGACGCGTTCGATCAGGTAGCGCGACATGCTCTGGTCGAGGTTGGCGGCGCGGATGAACAGATGGACATGCGCGGCGTGCGAGGCGAGAAATACCGCAGCCTGGCCGGCCGAATTGCCGCCGCCAACCAGCAGTACCGGCTCATTGCGGCACAATCTCGCCTCGATTGGCGACGCCCAGTAATAGACCCCACGACCTTCGAATCGATCGAGTCCCTCGAAAGGTGGCCGTCGGTACTCAGCGCCGCTGGCGATGACGACGGAGCGCGTCATGATGCGACGGTTGTCGGCGAGTTCGACGGAGAGGGGATGCCTGCTGCAATGCAGCGTTTTGACTTCACACGGAATCCCGATATGAGCCCCGAACTTCTGGGCCTGGTGGAAGGCGCGCCCGGCCAACGCCTGGCCGGAAATGCCGGTGGGAAAGCCCAGATAGTTTTCTATGCGTGAACTGGCGCCGGCCTGGCCACCTGGCGCCCGGCAATCCAGGGCGGCCACGGAAAGGCCTTCGGATGCCGCATATACGGCCGCTGCAAGCCCGGCGGGACCGGCGCCGACAATGACCAGATCGTAGACATGCGCAGGGTCGAACTCAGGCAGCAACCCGAGGCACGAGGCCAGTTGCAGTTCATCGGGATTGCGCAGCAACGCGCCGTTGGGACATATCACCAGAGGAAAATCGTCGAGCTTCGGAGCGAGCCGTTCGATCAGCGCGACGGCTTCCGCATCCTGCTGGGCATCGAGTGCGACATGCGGATGGCCGTTTCGTCGCAAGAAATTGCTCAGCGACACGAGGCGAGGATTGTCACTTGCGCCAACGAGGACGGGCCCGTCGCCGCGTTCGATGGCGGCGACGCGCCGTAGGATCAGGGCGCGGGTGAGCCGTTCGCCGAGTTCAGCCTCGGCCACCATCAATGCCCGCAGACCTTCCGCAGGAAGCACGAGCGCTTCGACATCCTCGATCGCACGTGCCTCGACCAGGGCGGGCTTGCCGGACAACTGGCCGATGTCGGAGCTGAATTCACCGCGCTGCATGTTCGCGCGCACCATGCGCTCGCGCCCCAGGCCATCGCGGCCGACGACGCGCACCGTTCCCGACAGGAACACGAACATGCCGGGACTCACGCTTCCTACGCGGTACAGATAGTCGCCTGCGGCACAGTGACGTAGCGTTCCGAAGCGCCGCATTCTGTCGATTTCTGCGTCCGTTAGCGTGGGATACAGTTGATAGTACCGAGGGTTTTCCCGTGCGCTGGGATTCTCGTTTATCAGGTCACCCGAGAATCCGCTCGAATCGACAGCATCATTGCGAGGCGATGCACCGCTGGTCAAATCGGAGTCGCTATTCATGGTGGTCCTCGTCGCGGCGGATACTGGCCAACCAGAGGGTGTTATCTTACTAGATCTGCGCGGTGCGACCGGTTTCGTCCAGCCAGTGAGCGATGTTTTTGACGGTGTCGCCGTAGAACGTTCGGTACAACTCCTTAGACACATAGCCGATATGTGGCGTGGCGAGTACATTGGAAAGTTCGCGTAACGGGTGTGGCTTTTCAAGCGGCTCGACGTCGTATACGTCCAGGCCTGCGCCGGCAATCCGGTTTGTCCTGAGTGCTTCGAGGAGCGCGGCACCGTCGACTATCGGACCTCGGGAGGTGTTGATCAGCCGGCTCGTCGGCTTCATCTTCGCTAACTCTGCGGCGCCGACGAGATGATGAGTGCGAGGACTGAGGCGGACGTGAATGGACAGGACATCGGACGTCGAAAACAACTCGTCTTTCGTGACGTACTCAACGCCGTGTTCCGCGGCGACCGCTGGTGTGAGATTCTGGCTCCATGCAACGACCTTCATGCCGAATGCCCGGCCGATCAGGCCGACCGCCGATCCGACTCGCCCCAGGCCCAACAGGCCAAGTGTCTTGCCTGCCAGTTCCTCGCCTACTGAGAGCTGCCATCCACCGTTACGCAGGGACTGATTTTCCTGCGGAACGTTTCGTGCCATCGATAGAATCAGCGCCCACGTAAACTCGATTGTCGGGTTGGACGAGTAGCCCGTGTGGAGAACGGCGATGCCCAGAGCAGCGGCAGCGTCCTCGTCGATCGCTGCATTCGCGAGGCCGGTTGAAGCAATGAGCTTGAGGTTCGGTAGTTTTTCGAGGATCGCGCGCGGTAACGGCGTGCGCTCGCGCATCACACATACGACGTCGAATGGCTTCAACCGATTGATTATGGCGTCGGTATCGGCGACGTGATCATTGAACACAGTGATGCTTGCGCGTCCATCCAGCGGTGACCAGTCCGCGAGGCTAAGCGATACGTTTTGATAGTCGTCGAGTATGGCTACCTTGACGTGGGAATTCGTGTTCATGTTGCTCCCTCCTGTTTTGCCTGCAAGATTGAAACGGGGCGGTGCTGTCGGGCAGGAGGCGGTCTACTTTGCTTTTGCAGAAGCGCTCCTGCCCAGCTTGCTCCGAAAGTGCTTGACGCGCTATACATGCAAGCAGAACCTGGCACCGGGAACGGTTACGCCGCAGGCACCAGCGCGCTCACCCGTGCAACGGCCTTCTCCACGGCTGGGCGCGCTGCAACGGCGTCATACCATCTTCGTACGTTGGGGAACGCCTGCAATTCGATGTCCGCAAACTGCCGTCTCCACAACCAACCGAAGTGAGAGACGTCGGCGATCGTGAATTCATCTCCCGCCGCGAACTCAGAACGCGCCAAAACACCATCAAACACCTTCATTACGCGTTGTGCTTCCGCGCTGAAGCGAGCGACCGCCGCCGGTACGGGCTCGGGCGCCTGCTTGAGAAAATAGCCTAACTGGCCAAACGCTGGACCAATTCCGGAGATTTGGAACGAAAGCTGCTCAAACACCCGGGCGCGAGTGCTGCCCTTGGCCGGGAGCAGCTTTCCCGACTTCTCCGCAAGATAGATCAGGATGGCGGTCGACTCGGTCAAGACGAAGCGATCTCCATCGGGACCGTCAGGGTCAACGAGTACTGGA
Organism: Paraburkholderia sp. GAS348; assembly: GCF_050434205.1. Lineage (NCBI taxonomy): Bacteria > Pseudomonadati > Pseudomonadota > Betaproteobacteria > Burkholderiales > Burkholderiaceae > Paraburkholderia > Paraburkholderia sp. GAS348. Next base: position 105,371 of record NZ_JBNPVT010000021.1, on the reverse strand, counting down.
ACCTTGCCGTTTGCGTTGAGCGACAGGAAGCTCGCTTCCTTCTGCTCGCCTTTGCGGACGTTGACGGGTTTCAGCTCGTATGCGATGCCCATCTCTTCCAGGGCAACCGGAACCCGGACGCTGTTGGGGGTAGAAAATGCATAGACTTCGATCATGATTGTTTGGCAAGGTCAGAGTAACTGATCGTCAGATCATGCTTGCAACGCTCGGAGGGAGGTAGAGTTCGCGGACGCATAACTGAAATTCCAAAGGGGAATAGGGCGTCGCGGCGGCATCGAGCGCTGTATGCCTGGCGGGAATGAATGTTATGTACTCGCGGCGTCTTCCGCTGGCGTGACGCCGCGCGCATCATCGGCTTGTCAATAGCCTGAACGTAGTGTCCGATGCACTGCACTTCTTTGGAGATTTCGAGCATGACCAGCGCAACCGCAAGAACGCCTGATGAGCAGGCGATTCCCTATCAGCTGCCGCAACCGGCAGACATGTCACGCGACCTCGTGCATCCGGGGATCCTCGACAAATGGCTGGAGGACGATAACCTGTGGGTACCCATGACCGGGACTGTGTCTTTCAAACCACTGCTTCTCAGCGCAAGCCAAGGTTATTACGTCAATCTCCTCCGGGTTCGGCAGTCTGGTGTGCTTTCGCGTCACCGCCACACTGGGCCTGTCCACGCAATCGTTCTGAGGGGGCGATGGTACTACCTGGAGCATGACTGGGTCGCGGAGCAGGGCGGGTATGCGCACGAGCCGGCAGGCGAAACCCATACGCTGTACGTGCCTGAGGACGTCGAAGAGATGATCACGTGGTTCCACGTCACAGGTGGCTACACTTACGTCGATCCGCAAGGTGTAGCGGTGGGATATGAAGACGTATTCACGAAGATCGAAGCGGCTCGTAAACATTACGAAGAAATTGGCCTGGGCGCTGACTACGTCAAGCAGTTTATTCGCTAGGACAATTCATTGACGTGCGAGCCATCGGGGCTTCCGGGGCACGGACGAAGACGTATCGAAGGCAGGTCGGTGCCCAGAAGCAGCGAGTCGCCTGGGCGCCGCCGCCGACAACCGAGGAAAATCACCATGGAACGACGTACCGTCGACGTAGCTGGCGTACCGGTTAGCTACCTTACTGCAGGGGACCAGACTGGGCCTGTTTTATTGCTACTGCACGGCACTTATTGGAGCCGGGTATGGCAGCCGGTGCTCGACGGTCTGGCGGGCGCCGGTCTACGCCCCATCGCTGTGGATTTCCCTGGATTTGGCCGTTCCGGCGGCGAGCTGACTATTGCCAGTGCCTCGATCCCCGCCTTGGCGGGTTGGCTGCCGCAGTTTCTCGCAGCACTGCATATCGACGGGTCTGTGGGTCTCGCAGGGCACGATATTGGCGGCGGCATCGCACAGCAGGTCCTGGTGGATGGGAAAATTGCGATCAGCAAATTCGCACTCGTCAACGCAGTCATGTTCGATTCGTGGCCCGTGCCTGGCGTTGCCCGGTTCCGCGACCCGGCGGTCGCCGCTGCAACGACTACGGAGGACGTCCTCGCCGCTCGTCGCAAGTCCGTGCTCACGGCATTGGCCCGCCCGGCAACGGAAAGCGAAGTAGAGGAGTATCTCGAGCCGTGGACCGATCCGCGCGTAGCACGGTCCTGGGTGGCCCTTGCCGGCGCGGCGGACAGTCGTTATACGATGGATCTGTTGCCGAGCCTTCGTGCGTCGCAGACGCCGAAGCTGCTCGTCTGGGGCGAAGACGACAGCTTCCAGCTTGTCGAGTACGCGGAGAAGTTCGCCAGGGAGATTCCGAATACGCAACTCGTCCGTATTCCGAAAGCTGGACACATTCCAATGGAAAATGACGCGGCCACAGTAGCTCGTGTGCTGGCCGGGTTCTTCGCCTGATGCGGCGCGGCCGGCAAGGACGGAGATCGCTTGCCGGCTGTTTCGCTCTTTGACCCATTCGATTGACAAACAGGGGTGGCCGCGTGGCAAGCGGAAGCCGCTCGTGCGGCATTGGCGGAGTCAGAGCCTCATGAAGTCAGTGCCTCCTGGATAGGCGCGGAAAAATAGCCGCCGCATGGCTGTGGCGCCGCTACCGAAGCATTCGCCTGTCCGAGCGCTTCCTGCACGAAGCTGATGAAAGCACGCGTCTTTCTACTTGCCATCCGGCCCGCGGGAATGACCGCCCATAGCTCACATGGGGGGAGGCGCCAGTCCGTTAGTACGGTCCTGACCTGACCACTCTTCAATTCGGGCAAAAACAGCCACTCTGGCGCGACCGCTATACCCATACCTGCAAGAACTGCTTCGCGTACCGCTTCAAGCGCACTCACCGACAGCCGGCCATTAAGGGAAACGGACGACTCGGTATCGTTTCGTCTAAACGTCCAGACGCGTCCACCACCTTGCTGGCTATAGTTGATGAATTGATGGCAGCTCAATTCGCCTGGCGTAGAGGGGATGCCGGCGTGCTCGAAATAGGCTGGGGAACCGACGACATACCGAAGTGCCTCGCCGAGCTTGCGTGCCGGCATATTTGAAGTGTCGCGCGTTCCCGTCCGCAAGCCGACGTCGACGCCCTCCTCAAGCAGGTCGACATTGCGATCGTCCAGAAGAATATCAAGTGCAAGATCCGGGTACGTGTCGAGAAATCCGTTGAGCGCGGGCATGAGGTGCAATCGCGTAAACGTAACGTCTGCGCTCACACGTACTCGCCCGGATAAGCGTGTGCTGGCCCCTCGCGCCACATGCTCAGCTTGCTCCACTTCCAGCATCACGCGCTTCGCCCGTTCGTAGAATGCCTCACCCGCGTCGGTCGGGGTCAAGCCGCGTGTCGATCGAAGCAGTAGCCGGACTGCAAGACGTTCTTCCAATGTCGCGATGGCTTTCGATACAGCGGGCTGACTCACGCCGAGCGAACGTGCAGCGGTCGAGAAGGAACCGGTTTCGATTACGCGCACGAAGGTTGCCAGTGCCGTCAATTGATCCACTATCTTTTCTCCTTGAATCTGGCAAACAGCGTGGCACGAGGCAGGTTGTGGTGCTTCCCAGTCGCGGTCTGTTGTCGCGTCGGAACTTCCGGAAGTCGGACATTCGCATGCCTCGGATGTCCGGCATGGAAATGCGCGGGCGTCTCCTCGAACAGCATATCGACCTGAATTATGGTCGCCCTGGAGCGCCAGTGATACGGAAATATTACAATGGAATCCGAACGATTTTGCAGGTGAATTCTATTCTCTTTCTGGTTGTGAGGCGCAATTTGCGTTTCAGAGTGTCTTTTCGTGATACGACTCTATGCGCAGCGCCTCCGCTTTACGAACGAGATCCGCGACCGACCTTGCCATCATTTTCTTCATCAGCTGACCGCGATAGACTTTCACCGTGATCTCGCTGAGATGCATTTCAGCGGCGATCTGCTTGTTCATCAAACCGGCAGTGACAAGAGCCATGACCTGCTGTTCGCGTCCCGTCAACGATGTATAGGAAGCGCGCAACGCCGCGACCGATTCCTCCGCTGCGAGGCGCTTGCTGTCGCGCGCCAACGCCTGCGTGACGGCGTCCAGCATGTCCTGATCCCGAAAGGGTTTTGGAAAGAAATCAAGCGCTCCCGCTTTCATTGCTTTCACGCACATCGCCATGTCGCCGTAACCGGTCATGAAGAGGATGGGCATGCGCAAGCCGCGTGAGAGCATTTCCTGCTGAAACGAGAGCCCATTCTCGCCTCGCAGCCTGATGTCGAGAATCAGGCAGCTCGGGATGTTGGACTTCTTGAACTCGAGAAATGCCTGTGGTGAAGCGAATGTCTCGACCCGCAATCCGATCGAGCGTAGCAGAGTGCTTAACGAAAACCGCATCGATTCATCGTCGTCGATCACGTATACGATCGTGGTGTTCGTCGCGCCGCCGCCTCGTTCAGCGAAGATGGGAGTCATCAAGAAGCCTCTTGAACCGATTGAGCAACGCATTGGGAGGAGGAGCGTCCGGCGATGTGTTTTCGATTGCTGGGTCCGGCCGGATACGCCCTGTACGTACCACCTTCTGAATGAAGAGAATTATAGTGAGTCCCATCACGGAGAATTATAGTGAGTCCCATCGCGCTGGCAGGCATGGCGGGTCGCTTTGTCCAGACGTGCATCGGCGTCCGCAGTCGCTCAACGCGCAAACCTGCAGATGCGCTCTCCCGCGGGCCTTGAACGGGGCAGGGCAATACGGTTCGGGATGCGCGGCACGGCCATTCGTGGCGGATAGCCTGCCCTGAAGAATGTCTGTTGCGGCGCTTGCGCATGAGATTGTTGATCAGGAGTCAGCACAGTAATGTGCCGCAGCATAAGAGCTATTCAGATCCACGACCTTCGTGAAACTCCGGTAACACATGTGCTGCGATCTCTTCGAGCACGTCACGCACCGGACGTTCGGAGCTGAGGTTCAGACTGACGTGATGCGTACCGGCCGCGCGCATGTCCTGTAGCGAGCGCACTAGCGCATGTCGGCCGGTCGAATAGCCAAGCGGAAGCGCTGTGGCCGGTGTCTCGGCATGCGCACTCAATTCGAGCTGCATCGCCACGCCGAAGGCTCGGAATGCAGGAGTATGGAGCCGATTGACAGCGGCTAGCCACATCGAATGGCGAGACCGCTGCACATCCGGGTCACGATGGTAGGTCATCCAGCCGATCGCGTTGCGAGCGATCCAGTCAACGCTTTGTCCGCCGGAGCCCACAGCGAGCATGGGAATTTCGCGGGTACCGCGAGGCAATAGCGTGAATTCCGCGGCATCAGGCGGCGCATGGTCGGGAATCACGCGAGCAGACGACCCGACGGCTGCGGCGACAATTTCCCAATGGCGTCGAAACAACTCGCGACGCTCGCCGGAATCCTTGCCGAACGCCGCGTATTCGTGCGGACGGTCTCCCGAGCCCAGGCCCAGGATGAACCGGCCACCCGAGAGTGCGCTGACGGATAGGGCGCCTTTCGCTACATGTAACGGGTGGCGCAGCGGTAGCACGATAGCGCCGCTTGCGAAGGCGATGCGCTGGGTTCGGGATGCCAGCGCGCCAAGAAAGACCCACGGGTCGAGATGTCCGACGGGATCGGGATAGTCGGCGCTGTTGAGCGGAACGTCCCGGATCCACAACGCGCGAAATCCGAGCGTATCAGCAAGTTCGGCGAGCTTCAGCTGCTCGTGAAAGTCCGCAACGATTTCGCCTCGACGTAACAAGGGCAGCGTCAGTCCAATCGACAACCTGTGTTCCGAGAAAACAGGGTTCTCGATGCTGCCGGAATAAGGGGTTGAATAGTTCATCACGCATTGTTCTTCGATGGCTTTCCAACAAGCGGACTCTAACGACCCATGACGGGTGCCGTGTCTTCGGCGATTGCTTCGACTATCGACGCGGTATCGGGTTGCGCGTGGGAGAGCTTCATCATGCGCGGCTGGAGCAGCAGCGCGACGAGGCCACTCCAGCCGGTCTGATGCGAAGCGCCGACGCCGCGGCCATTGTCGCCGTGAAAGTACTCATGGAAGAGCATGAGATCCTGCGAGCGCGGGTCGGCTTGCAGCATCGGATAGGCGGCCATCACGGGCCGCACGCCGTGCGCATCTTTGAGAAAGAGCGCAGTGACGCGCCGCGCCAGTTTGTCGGCAATCTCGCTCAGCGAGAGCAGGTTGCCCGAACCGGTTGGATATTCGATGCGAAACTCGTCGCCATAGTAGCGATGAAACTCATACAGCGATTCGATCAGCAGGTAATTGACCGGCATCCAGACCGGGCCGCGCCAGTTCGAATTGCCGCCGAACACACGTGAGTCGGATTCGCCAGGCAAGTAGTTGACATGGAAGCTCGCACCGTCGTGGTCGAAGACGTACGGCGTGTCACGATGCACACGGGACAGCGCCCGCACACCATACTCAGACAGAAATTCGGTTTCATCGAGCGCGCGGCGCAACAGCGCGGTCATCCGGTACCCGCGCAACAGCGAGAGCAGCGTAGTGTTGCCTTTGCCGGGTTCGGTCCAGCGCGACACCAGCTTGGCCAGATTCGGCCGATGATCGAGAAACCATGCCAGGCGTTCACGCAAGCCGGGCAGATGACCGTACACGCGATCTTCGAGCACGTGTACGGCGAACAGCGGAATCAGCCCGACGATCGAGCGAATCCGCATCGGCACCTGGGTTCCATCTGGAAGGTGTAGCAAGTCGTAGAAGAATTCGTCGTGTGCGTCCCATAACCCTGTACCGCAGCCGTCGCTGCAATTGATCGCTTCCGCGATATAGAGAAAATGCTCGAAGAACTTCACGGCGATTTCAACGTACGAGTCATTTTTCATCGCCAGTTCGAGGCCAATCTGCATCAGATCGAGTGCGTACGAGGCCATCCATGCAGTGCCGTCGGCCTGATCGATGCGGCCGCCAGTCGGCAGCGATGAAGACCGGTCGAAGATGCCGATGTTGTCGAGCCCAAGGAAGCCGCCCTGAAAAATGTTGCGGTCATCGGCATCCTTGCGGTTGACCCACCACGAGAAATTGAGCAGCAGCTTGTGGAACATCATTTCAAGGAACCCGAGGTCGCCAACGCCTGTCACTTCGCGGTCGAGTTCGTAGACACGCCATGTTGCCCATGCGTGAACCGGCGGATTCGCGTCGCTGAACGCCCACTCGTAGGCGGGCAATTGCCCGTTCGGGTGCATGTAGCGGTCCTTCACGAGCAGCAGCAATTGTTTCTTGGCGAAGTCGGGATCGATCACCGCGAACGCGACCGCATGAAAGGCAAGGTCCCACGAGGCGTACCACGGGTACTCCCACTTGTCGGGCATCGACACGATGTCGCCGTTGCACATGTGCCGCCAGTCGGCGTTACGGCCGTGTCTGCGTGCTTTCGGCGGATTGGGCTGACCGGGGTCCCCGTCGTGCCAGCGCGTCACGTCGAACTGGTAGTACTGCTTCGACCACAGCATCCCGGCGAGCGCCTGACGCTGCACGAGACGCATATCGGCGTCGGCGATGTCGTGCTGAAGTACCGCATAGAATTCGTCAGCCTCCGCTTGCCGGCGCGCGAACAGCGCTTTCATATCGAGCGGCACAGTCTCTGGAGCCGCAGCCGGAGACGATTCGGGACGCCAGCGCAGATAGAGCACCGAGCTCTCATGAGGGGCGAGCTGGAGATACACATGCGCAGCGGCGCGGGTGCCCTTGTCGCGCCGGATTGCCTGCTCGTCGCGAGCAATGAGGAAGTCATTGAAACCGTCCTTGAAGGGGCCCGTTCCTTCGAGGCCGAAAATGCGCCGCACGTTGGTTTCATTTTCGCAGAATAGCCATTCGACCGGCTGTTGTGCCGACGCCGTCACGATCATCGTTTCGAGCGCGGGATTGCGGGCGACGACGCGCACACCTTCATCCGTGCCGGGCTCCAGCGTCAGCGACGGCTTGCCCGGCTTGCCCGACCATTGCCACCTGTTGCGCGCCCAGAATTGCGGCAAGACATGAAGCGCCGCCCGCTGATCGGCGCGGTTTTCGACGGTGACGCGCATCACGATATCGTCGGGTGTGTGCTTCGCATACTCGACGACGATGTCGAAGTAGCGGTTGTCGTCGAACACGCCCGTATCGAGGATTTCATACTCCGGCTGATCGGCGCCGCGCCGCCGGTTTTCGTCGATCAGATCCTGGTACGGATACGCCTCGTGAGGATATTTGTAGAGCATCTTCATGTACGAATGAGTCGGCGTGCCGTCGAGATAGAAGTAAAGCTCCTTCACGTCCTCGCCGTGATTGCCTTGCTCATTCGTTAGCCCAAAGAGCCGTTCCTTGATGATCGGGTCATGCCCATTCCAGAGCGCGAGCGACACGCACCAGTCAAGCGGATCGTTGCCGAATCCAGCGATGCCGTCTTCACCCCAACGGTACATGCGGCTGCGCGCATGATCGTGCGGAAAGTAATCCCATGCGGTGCCGTATTCGCTGTAGTCTTCGCGAACGGTGCCCCATTGACGCTCGCTCAGATAAGGCCCCCAGCGGCGCCATCGGTCGAGTTCGTGACCGTGGAGGCGGGACCCTTCCTTCGATTGGAGCAGATTGATTGCGCATCGCGGTCGCATGGAACCTCCCGACCTCAAATCGATCATCCAGGGCGCTCGATGCGAGAGAAAAACACTCGCGCTCTTTCGAAGCCGGGCACGTCGGGAAGACCTGCTTCGCTGCGCGTGGCAATGAGGCTTCGAGGAACAGCCGGACAGTCATTATAGGCTCCGTCCAAGGACTCGACGCCGATCGCGAGCGCCTTGCCTCACCTTTTGTATGATGATTATGGCGTCGCCGAATCCGAAGTGAATCCAGGGAACGCGTAAATTGCGGGTCCCGTTGCTTCGACGCATCGGGAACGCGCCCGACGTGATGTTTATTGACTATTGATCACGGCAGAAATGAATATTGTTGGCGATTGTTCGGCGGCGTATGTTGTCGATAAAATGAGCCTATATTCAATGGTTCTGCGAACCAGGGAGACGCTTCGATGAACCTGGCCGACGAGGTGCCCCGTCGAGCGTTGCGCGCGCCCGCAGTAGGAGGAACGAGTGGATCTTTCCGCTGTTGAGGCTTTCGTGCGGGTTGCGGAGACGAAGAGCTTTACGGAGGCCGGCCGGGTGCTGGGGCTGACCGGTTCGGGCGTGAGCCGGGCCATCAGCCGTCTGGAAGGTCAGACGGGCGTCATGCTGCTGAACCGGACGACGCGAAACGTCGGGCTGACTGCGGAAGGCGCGACATTCTATGAACGGTGCCGCGACATTCTCGCCGACTTGAAGCTGGCGGAGACCGAGCTACTGGACGCTGCGAGCGTACCGTCGGGACGGTTGAGGATCACGGCGCCCATCGGGTATGCCCGTTCCGTGCTGGTGCCGATGCTGCCGAAGTTTCACCGGCTCCATGCCAATATCGTCGTGGAGACGAGCCTGTCGGACGCCGTCGTCGACCTGATTGACGACGGTTTCGATCTGGCTATCCGAATTGGCGAGCTTGTCCCGCCGAAACTGACGTCAAGCAGAATTGGTATCGCACGATGGGTGGCGTGCGCGAGCCGGGAATACCTGGACGAACACGGGTCTCCCGCGTCGCCCGACGATCTTGCGCTTCATGACTGCGTGGCGTATCAGTCGGCCGAGTCGCGGCGGCACCATGACTGGCAGTTCTGGTACGGAAGCAGAAGCTGGACCATCAGGATAGGGGGCATGGCACGGCAGGTGATCGACCATTGCGACGTGATTGTCGATGCGGCGCTGGCGGGAGCGGGCATCGTCTACCTGCACGATTACGTTGTCGAACCGTATCTGCGCAATGGCACCCTCGTCAGGGTTCTGGAAGATTTCTCGACGCCCGAGCGTTCGATTCATCTGCTATATCCAGCGGCGCGTGCGTTGGCGCCGAAGGTCCGGGCATTCATCGAATACTCGCTGAACGAACTCGGGATTACCGACGACTCGGATCAGCTCGACGTCGCGTGATGCGACGCGGCCGCCGCGACGGCGGTCACGTTCCAGGCTTGAACACATCGGCGGACTGGATAACTCGCGGACGGTCTGGAGTCCTGGCTGTGTCAGACTTGCGCTAATCCGCCGTCCACGAATAGCTCTATGCCTGCCACGTAGCTACTGTCTTCCGAAGCCAGGAAGAGTACGGCAGCCGCCAATTCCTCAGGGCGCCCCACGCGGCCCAGAGGTGTCACCGAGGCGAACTTGGCACGCAATGCATCCGCCTCGGCCGGAGTGGTTACCTGGCTTTCGATGATGGGTGTGTCGATTGCCCCCGGACTAATGGCATTGACTCGAATACCTCTTCCCTTTAGCTCGACCGTCCAGGTTCTGGCCAGGGAGCGGACCGCTGCCTTGGCTGCGCTGTAGGTATCGTGTGCCTCAAGCCCCAATACACCGGCGATCGAACTGGTGAGAATAACGCTACTGCCTTCGCGCAACAGGGGAAGTGCTTTCTGCACGGTAAAAATCAAACCTCGCACGTTGACATCGAACGTCCTGTCGTAGTGTTCCTGCGTAATCTGTTCGAGTGTCTTGTGTTCGATCGATCCAGAATTGGCGAACAGAACGTCAATCTGTCCACGCTGTTCCCGAACGATTGAATACAGGCGGTCGAGGTCCTCGAGTTTGGTGACGTCCGCCTTTACGGCAGTGACGTTCTTGCCTATCTGAGCGGCCGCCTGATCGAGTTCTGCCTGACGTCGGCCGACGATGAAGACGTGCGCGCCTTCGTCGACGAATCGTTTGGCCGTTGCCAGGCCGATGCCGCTGTTTCCGCCAGTAATCACTGCAGTCTTGTTAAGCAATCTACTCATGATGGTTTGCTCCGTGAACGATGAAGCAAAGGATTGCATGGAGTATGGGCTGACGGAAGATATCCCTTCGAGATATCAACGATTCCTGGGGGGAATGGGCTCGATGAAGCAGCACGTTGTGATGAGGCCGATATCGCCGTGCCGGCAATTCTCCGGAGTTCGCCTCGTACGAGATATCCGAAATATCCCCGTCGGGCGACGCCGACAGTCGTCTAAACCAAGGTTATCGACAGCGGGCGGGCTCGGTGAGGTCACTCTCGCCGAGGGCGGGCAGGCTGCACTGAAAGACCGCGCCACGCGCTGCATGGCTGGACGCCCACACCCGTCCTCCGTGGGCTTCGATGATAGAACGGCAGATCGAGAGCCCCATGCCCATGCCATCGGACTTGGTGGTGAAGAAAGGGTCGAACAGGTGGTTGACGTTTTCCGCCTTGATGCCGGGTCCCGAATCCTGTACCGCGACGACCACCCATCCGTCCTCGTCCTGACGCGTTTCGATCAATAGTTCGCGTAACCCGTCGTCGGTTTCATCGATTGCCTGAATGCCGTTTATCACGAGATTCAGGATCACCTGCTGAAGTTCGATCCGATCGGCGGCCAACCGGGGCAACCCGCATGCGAGTTTGACGCGCAACTTAACCCGATGAGTAAGGACCTGATGCTGTACCAGAGATGCAACTTCGGTGACGACCTCGTTGAGGCCGAGGCGCATTTTCTGAGGTGTGTCCCGCTTGGTGAGCGTGCGGATACGCCGGACGATTTCACCCGCGCGCTTGCCGTTGGCCATCATGTTCTGCACGCAGGCCCGCACTTCGTCCGGTTGCGGCGTCGCGTGACCTAGCCAGCGCAAACAGGCCGCACCGCTGGTAACGATAGCTGCCAGAGGCTGGTTGACCTCGTGTGCGATGGATGCGCTCAACTCGCCGAGCGCCATCACGCGACTCATACGCGCGAGTTCAGTCTGTGCCTCGCGTAACTGCTCGTCTGCAAGCGTGGCCGCGGTTATATCCTGGATCGCGCCGACGAACTTGTGGCTGCCCTGTTCGTCGATTACCGCATGGGCGACAACGTGGAGATGTTTGATGGACCCGTCGGGGCTGAGCAACCGATGCTGGAAATCGAAGTCGCGCCCGGTTGTCGCTGCCTGTTCGAACAACTGCTTGACACGCGCGACATCGTCCGGATGGGTGCGTTGCAGCACCATCTCCAGGGATGGCGTGATTTCCGGATCGTAGCCAAAAATCCTGAAGCTCTGGTCGGACCAGAAGAGTTCTCCGTTCGACACGCGCCAGCCAAAGCTGCCTGTGAGGCTCAGTCTCTGTGCTTCGGCGAGGTATTCGGCCTGACTGCGGCGCAGTTCATCTTCGGCCCGCCTGCGTTCCGAAATATCGTTGTTGGTTACGAGCGTAGCGAGCGGCCGCCCGCTTTCGCTTCGTTGCAGCGACCAGCGGCTGGCCACTACAACCTTGGAGCCATCCCGTTTGGTATGGACAAGCTCTCCCTCCCAGCGCCCGGTGCGCGACAACTGTTCGTTGATGTCATCGAGCGCAACTGGAAATATCGTTTGCAGAAGCTGGTGGGCGACTTTGCCGATCGCTTCTTCTCTTTTCCATCCGTAGAGCTCCTCGGCGCCGCGATTCCAATAGCTGATCACGCGAGTCATGTCGGTAACCAGAATCGTGTCGTGCGTAAGATCGAGCAGCCGTGCCTGCTCGCGCTGTGCTTCGCCCAGTCGGCGCGTGTGCCTGACCAGCGCAGTGATAGCGTGGGAGGTAATCAGGAAAGTAGCCAGCGCCAGGAAATCCTGCGTGTGGGCTACCCGGAAGCTGAACAACGGTGCCGTAAAGAAGTAGTTCAGACAACCGGCGCAGAAGATAGAGAAAACGGTGGATGAAACGAAGCTGTCCAGAAAGGACAGCAACACGATCACCATGAGATAGATGAAGCTGGTCGTGGCCATGCCGCATCGAAGCGCGAAGCACGCCCATGTGACGGCTCCCAAGGCGATGCAGCCGGAAATCCACAGCATGACCAGATACCGCAGTCGAGCGAGCCGATCGGCGTTCATGCTTGATCGCGAGGCGCAAGCGGGCGGCAGGTCCTGAATCCGCGCGACTTCCTCTGCGGGTTTCAATAATTCGGTCACGATACATGCATAGAGTCGATCGAAAGGCCGCAGCGCTGAGATCGGTGGCCGCCATCTGAAATAGCGTCTCGCGCATCCGCGATTGGCCTATGGATCGCCCACCTGTTTGGCTAACGCGAGGTTGAGGTAGCGTTCCATGACCTCGGCGTCGATCGGCTTTTCGAGGAATGCCAGCGCGCCGTTTCTCTCGCTTTTCGCCTGTAGGGCAACCGTTGGGAAGGCCGTAATGAAGATGGTTGGCGGCGCACACCCGAGCTCGAGAAGACGATCATGCATCTCGATGCCAGACATGTTCGGCATTTGTACATCGGAGATCAGGCATGACGTCTCTTCGATGGGGCCGGAGTGTAGAAAAGCTTCCGCCGATGCGAACGCGTGCACCTGCCAGCCGAAAGAGCGAACCAGGCTCGCAGTAGCGACGCGAACAGCCTCGTCATCGTCGACAATGGAAGCTATGTGATCGGCGCACAAGCAATGAACCTCGGTTCTTCCAATACATCGGGCGTGAAAATACAGTCTTGCATGCGCGAGGCTGCCTCTAACGTAGAGTAGCTCACGCGAGGCGGGGCAGGGCAGGAATTATACTGATGTATAGCCCTACACTGCGGGTGTCAGGAATATCAGTTATTCTAACTGGGCAGATTGTGTGACGTACCTTGACGGAAGACTATGAAGCCTCCCAGGGTCCACGCGGATCTTGTCCGCGCGATAGGCAATCGACGCTCAACCGCCGTCCGCCACGTGGCAGGCATGATCGAGCAAGCCTTCCGCCGTGCCGCTGCCATTGTCGACATCCAGGGCGCTATTCACGACGAGCCAGCCGTCCTTCTGCGCCGATGGCCCCGCGCCCGTCACGAGGATGGTTTGCATGGCCATCGCCTCGCTGTCCCGGTCGTCGCGCGCGACGATGCGAAACGGATTGTTCGCCTGAGCGAGCGAGGTGACGCGCATGATCCGGTAGCGCTGGCCGTCGAGCGTATCCCAATGCCACTCGCCTGGCGTGTCCTTCGCGTGACGCGCGAGTGCGTCGCTCACGTTGCCGTGCATGCAATCGATATGGATATGCAACTGGTTTTGCGAGCGGCGGTACTGCGAGTTGATCTCGAGGCCGAGTTGATTGTCGGGCAAGGTCCGCTTGACGGACTCCTCGACGTAAAGCCGCGACGCCCACGCGTCGTCCCAGTAGTTCTGTGCATTCGGCGCCAGCACGAATGGGCTTTCTATGCCGGTGACGCGGTCGGTCGGAATCAGCAGATGCTGCGAACGGCCAACAATGTCCTTCAGGATTGCATAGCGTTTGTCGAGGTCGACGAGCGTGCACTGGCCCGGCGTGCCGGTGGCCTGTTGCGACGGCACGCAGCGCAGATCGACAATTTTCCAAAGCGCGTTCGAATCGACTGCGGCAAGGTGCGTGCAGGCGTTGGCAATCATGGCGAGCGCCACTGCGGCGAAGGTTCGCAGCAGCGTTTGCCGCAGGCGGGACGGTTTGGGCACGGTTATCGGCATGCGGATCGGGGTTTTTTTAACGGAGGTTTCAGCAAGATATTCAATGGCCCCTTTAGCGGCCACTTCGGCGCCATCTTCAAAGCGCTCAGAGCATCGGCGCCGGCAGCACGCCGAGCAATTGCTCGAAGGCGACGCCGATCGCCAGCAAGCGCCGGTCCTCGCCGAGCGGTCCATCCAGTTCCAGGCCGACCGGCAGGCCGCCGGCGCTCATCCCGGCCGCCAGCGACAAGCCCGGAATGCCGGACGTGCTGGCCGGGTCGGTATTGCGCAGGAACGCGTCCATCGTATCGATCGGCGCGGCGCCATCGATCGAGACTGTCGACGAACCGTTCAGGTCGTCGATCGGCACCGCGGCGAGGCGCGTGGTCGGGAACAGCAGCGCGTCGAGCCGCTCATCGGCAAAAGTCGCCGCGACATACTGCTGCAAGCGCGGCCGCCATTGCAGCAGGGCGGCGTCGTAATGGGCGCCGAGCACGTCGGCGAGCACGCTGTCGTAAATCGCGCGCACGTCCGGGCTCGCGATGCGGGCCGCCATTTCAGCCACGGTCTTGACCGGCGCGTCGTTGGCGACGAGCCAGGCGAGTACGTCCTCGCGCGGCTCATGGATCGCGATCGGACCGCCTACCCGGCTGTTCAAGGTTTCCAGTTCGCCCATCGCGACAGGCACGAAGGTGACGCCCGCTGCTTCGAGCCGGCGCAAGGCGGTACGCGCGACTTCTTCCACCTGCCTTTCGAGTCCTTCCCAGAGCGGCGCGGGCAAGCCGATGCGCAAGCCGTTCAAGGTGATGGCGGGCAACGGTCCTGCTCCGGTGATCACGGCGTCGAGTAAAGCGATATCGGCGACCGTGCGCGCCATCGGCCCCACCGTGTCGCGCGTATGGCTGATCGGCACGACGGCATTCGGGTCGTGATAGCGCCGCTCGGCGGCGCCGTTCCCGACTGACGGACGAAACCCCGCGATGCCCGTCAACGCGGCCGGAATGCGGGTCGAGCCGCCGGTGTCGGTGCCGAGGCCAGCGGGCGCGATGCGCGCGGCGATCGCGGCGGCGGTGCCGCCCGACGAGCCGCCGGGGATCAGGGTGGGGTCGTACGGATTGCGCACCGGCCCGGCGTGCGTGGCGAAGTTCGTGCTGGTGATGCCGAACGCGAGTTCGTGCATGTTGGCTTTGCCGAGCACGATCGCGCCGGCATCGAGAAGCCGTTGTACCGACGGTGCGTTCGCCTTCGGCACGAAGCCCTCCAGAGCGGGCGTGCCCGCCGAGGTCTGCATGCCGGCCGTGTTGATGTTGTCCTTCACGACGATGGGCAAACCGGCGAGCGCCAATTGCGCTTTTGCTTCGGGCGGCAACGCGTCGATGCGCCGCGCGGCGGCCAGCGCGCCGTCGAGGTCGAGCGAGGTGAGTGCATTGAGGCTCGAGAGCGACGCCGCGCGCGCCAGCAGCGTGGCCATATAGTCGGCGGCTTTGAGGCGCCCGGACTGGATCGCAGCGACCGCTTCCGTTGCGGTTAGGGCCAACTGTTCATCGACGGTCCATGTCATTGCAGGCGTCTCCTTGAACTGAAGTGTCGCCTATTCTGGCACAGCCGTTTAATAACCGACGCCAAATGGCGCAAAGTGATCTGCGTTTGCCGCAGTGCCAGGTCGCGCGTGCGCAGGGCGATTGGCTTTTGGGCTCTGCGCGCCTGACTGACGTGATCGCTGCGATGGAGTCCGTGGGCGTTATCGGGTGGGGCGGCGCGGGTTATTGGTGGCTGTCGATCCACATGCGTCCCCAGCGGAACGCATAGGCGAGCGCGTGTTCTTCGTCGAAGAAGTAATCGAGCGCGTCGAACGAGTAGGCTTGAGCCTCGCTTGCGGTGGTTTTCTCGATGGTCAGGTTGGCGGCGAACAAGCCGTTGGGCAGCCGTTGCGCAGCTGGTGCGACTTCGTAGCCCTTGTAGCGGATATGTGAATTCATGATCGTGGCATTGAGTATGCCCGCGTGTATTGCCAAGGAGCCGGCGCGCGGGACGCAACCCTGTGCGTCGGGCAACCGGTGAGTGAGCGGGCAGGATCAAGCGTAAGCCGCGCCGCGCAGCGGGTGAACCAATCTTTCGTCGTAAGCAAATCAGCGAGGTTCGGGAACGGTCTTCAGAAGGCCGGATCGGGCTACGGTCGCAGTGCTCAGACACACTATCCGGCGTGGCGGGCGAGTGGTCTGTTATGTGGCGCACGGTTTCGAACGAGGGCGGCGGCCGGGTCGAGAAAACCAGCCGGCAAACAGGATTCGTGGAGGATTCGTGGAGCGCAAGCGGCGCTCCACGATGTCATACGCTTCGCGGTTTAAACCGCGTGCAGCAAGCGGGCGGGTTCCGCTTCCCTGACTGCATGACTGAGCGGCGCGGCCGTCGGCGTGCGATGCGCGTTGAACGCCAGGGCGAATTGCGCGGCCTGCTGGCCGACCGTGGCGAGCTGATCGACAACTTTGGCGTCGGAACAGGTGCCGACGGTGTCGAAGCGCGTTTCCAGCGTGTTGATTCCGGCGCCGAACGGCGTGGGCCAGCCGCGCAACGCGTGGACGATCGAGCGCAGCGAGGTCAGCACCGAGCCGGCAGCCTGCCAGCCATAAGCGGTGACGATGCAACCGACCGCGCGGCCATCCAGATACGGCCGCTCATCGGCGCGCAACTCTTCGAGCGTGTCCAGCGCGTTCTTGACGAGACCCGAGACGCCGCCGTGATAGCCGGGCGTCGCGATGATCAACGCGTCCGCATGGCGCACGGCCTCGATCAGTTCCAGCTGTTCGTCGGTGCGTTGAGGGTTTTCCGGGGCGTCCCCCAAGAGGACGTCCTTCGGTGCGTAGTGGGGCAGGCTATGCAGGAAGGTGCCGCCGAACAGGCGGGTGTTCGCGCCCGCGGCCTGCGCACCACGCAGCGCAAAGCCGAGCGCGCGCTCGGTCGACGACGCCGCGCGTGTCGTGCCGCCGATGCCGATGACGAGTGGCCGGCGCTGATGATCGAAACTGGTCAACGAAATGCTCCTTCGGTAGCGGCTCACGGGACGCTGGCGCGGGGCTGCGCGAGAGACAAACCGGGGCGAACCGGACTTTGAAATGTCATCTTAATGACCGCCGCGACCCGGGCGAAGCGACTTTTTGTTCTAACGATATAACCGCGCGGGTTTTGGGCGGCTCAGCAGCCTGTCCGCCAGCGGCGAGGCTTTTTTTCGTCTGGCCTTTCAGTGGCGTAAGCGCGTGCCACTTCACGATAGAGCCGTTTTTCGCATGCTACGATGGTCCGCGAAGCGATTCCCGACGAGGTCGAGCAAGCAATGGCAACCCTATATGACACGCTCGGTGTGCATGCGCACGCCACAGACGAAGAAATCAAGCGGGCCTACCGCAAGGCCGCGATGAAATGGCATCCGGATCGCAACAGCGGCGCCGAAGAAGTTGCGCGCGCCACTTTCCAGGAAATCAAGGACGCGTATGCGATCCTCTCCGACGCCGCGCAGCGCAAGGTGTATGACACGGTTTATTCCGAGCAGATGCGCGGCTGGGAAGCGCAGCATGCCCGCCAGCAAAAAGCGCAAGCTGAACGCGAGGCGGCGGCGCGCGCGGCGGACGAAGCGGCCTATGCCGAGATGGTGTCGCTCGCCATGCGTTTCGCCGACGACGGCCACAATCGCGATGTGCTGTTTGGCGTGCTGCTAGGACGTCGATGCGAGGCGCGGCGGGCCGCGCAGATCGCCGACAGTGTGTCGGCCTTGCAGGCGGCGCGGCGCGAGGCGGAGAAGGCCGTTGCCGCCGCCGAGGCGGCAGCCGCGGCAGACGTCCCTGACGTTTCAGCGGAGGCGGAGGCGGCTGCCGTGGACGATAATGCCGCCAATCGTGGCGCGCCGGCTAACCACGGCAACCCAGGCAAGCGCGAAGAAAGCGCAAACGATGCCCACCCGGCCGGCGTACTGGGCGGACTCTGGTTTCAGTTCCTGAACGGTTTGCGGTTTTGAACAGATGATTTTGGCCGCTAGACCAGAGACGTAGACCGAATTGATATAGAGAGCGGCCTTCAGCGATTAGGTATCCCCCTCTAAAATTAAAGTCACGTTCGTGACATGTGTCGTTCGATTGCGAAAAAGCCCCATTTCGCTTGACCTCCATGTTGCAGATTCCGAGAGGCACGACGGCCATGGTTACTTTTATTTTTGTCGTTGCAATGGCGGCATTTGTCCCATACGTCGCGACGCCCGGCATTGTGAACGGCGTCAAGGCGGTCAGTACGCAGCCTGCGGCGATGCTGTTCGAAACCCCACCGGCGGCGTCTGGCGGCGCAAACGACGCGGCGAATCGGATCGTGTCCGAGCGGCGCGACAGCGAGGCTTCCGGCTGAGCAGACGCCGTTGCCGCGATGGTCGCCTGGCCGGCGCGCGTGACTGACGGCATATTGAAAGGCGAGAATTTGCGCTGCTACGCTTCGTCGCAAATGCGACGCCCGATGTCCGAGTCTTGACCGACCTGGTAAAAATTCTCGTGGCGCAACAAATAAAGACATCGTAGTGTCACGGGGGCGCAAGACTGGGCCGGCAGAATGTCACTGAGAGCTAAAAAAACACGGGTACGGGGTGAGCGTGACCAGAAAAAAATACAAGGTGCTGTTTCTCTGTCGCGAGAATTCAGCACGCAGCATCATCGCCGAGGCTTTACTGCGCGAACTGGCGGGACACCGGTTCGACGCATTCAGCGCCGGGCCGGAGCCGGCCGCGCGGGTTCATCCCAGTGCGGTCGCGCAATTGCGGCCGGGCATATCGGACCTCGGCGTGCTCAGCCCGAAAAGCTGGCTGGAATTCACCGGCGAATGGGCGCCGCGGATGGACCTCGTCATCGCCATGGACGAATGCGTCGCCGGGCATCATGCGCCGCTCTTTCCCGGAACGCCTGCGTTGTGCAACTGGATCTTTGCCGATCCGCTTACCGACGGAATGCCCGAGCCGGAGCGCGTCCGCGTGTTTGAAAAGGTATTCTGGCAAATCGTCCGGCAGGTCAGCACGTTTATCGAATTGCCGCAGTATGCCGCGGCGTCGCCGGCGCAAGCCGGCGACGCATCGCGCGCGTCAATGAGCGGCCCAACGAGCCCCGTCATACAGTGCGGTTGCGGCATGTGAACGGCTCTCCGCGTGTCGACTGGTTGAGCGACGCCTGGCGCGCACTGCGGGGCGCGATTCAAGGCGCGGTTTTCGGCGGATTCATAGCGTCATCGGACGGCATCCCGTGCCTGCCGGTGCTGCCCGTTACTTCGGCATGAGCACCTTGTCGACCACCATGATGACACCGTTGCTCTGGTAGACGTCGTAGGTGGAGATGTCTGCGGTGTGGCCCGCTGCGTCGGCGACGACGATATTGCGTGGTCCGTTTTCCGTGAAGGTGAGCATCTCGCCGTTGACCGTCCTGATCGACGCTTTGCCGCCGCCTGCCTTGATCGCCGTGTCCAGCTTCCTGAAGTCGTAACGGCCGGTGAGCACGTGATAGGTGAGAATGCTGGTGAGCATCGCCTTGTTTTCAGGCTTGACGAGCGTGTCGACCGTACCGGCCGGCAATGCCGCAAACGCTTCATTGGTCGGCGCGAAGACGGTGAACGGCCCCGGACTCTTGAGCGTATCGACGAGACCCGCCGCTTTGACCGCGGCGACTAGCGTGGTGTGATCCGCGGAATTGACCGCGTTGTCGACGATGTCCCTGGTGGGGTACATCGCCTGTCCGCCAACCGTAACGGTTTCGCCTGCAGCGAATACGCAGGAGGTGGCAATCGACAAAGCAGCAGCGGCAAAAACCAATTTTCCTTTCATGACCGGTCTCCCGAAGACGCAACGCCCGATTGCGCTGCTCTGACGGGATATACGGCGGGCCCAGGTGTCTGGATGCAAACCGTTGGCGCACAACTTCTCTTCGCCAGCGGACATGGCGCGAACACGCCCGCGTCGACGAGCGTGTCGAACCTGCTGTTGCCATCAGGGCGGTGCGGGGTGATGCCTTTGCGCTAGCGGTCTAACAGTCCGACGGCTTACCGGTTGTTCTGGCGCGCAAGCGGACTTCCCGCGAACGGGTCGTTTAGCCAGTCCACCTGTTTCCTCGGCTGCGGGGCGGGCGCCGGCGTGGCCGACAATTCGAAGTGGTCGATTGATTGACCTGCGCTAATTGCCTGTTTAAGCCATTGGGGCATTTCACCCTGGCCGTCCCAGCTATCTCCCGTTGCGCTGCGGTAGCGCTCGGCTTTTTGCCCCTTCGGTTCGGCCGCCAGCGCGGCGGCGAGGTCTTCTGGTTTGATACCAAACTCTTCCATGCGATGGCGGAGATACGCAATCATGCTATCTCGCTTCCTTTCGTCCATAAGATATTCGTCCTTCTAAAGCGTCCGGCGTTCTGTCAGTTACAGATTGCAAGGAGAAGCCGCGTAGGCATTGAGCCCATGTGAATGGGGCCCGCCAGCGGTAAAGTTATTGATCGAAGGAAATCCCAGCGGCAGCGTCAAAACGGTGCCTCATAAATTGCGTTACAGCATATGCCCGGTGAGGCCGCTTATAAGGCCGGCCGCGCCAATCAGTGAATATTCAAGCGCTCCGCCGCGCGACAGGTACGGCTGGGTAAGCCTACGGCCGCTATGGAAAAAACGGTGATGACGATGTACTGATTGCGAATCGCCTGTCTCACGCCCGCGCCCCGTCTCTCGCCGGTGCCTCGCGCTGGGCTGATTTTGTGCGTTATTCCAGCATCATAGCGCACTGTTCGGATAATGCACGCGCCAGCATGGCTGATTTTGTTGCCGCATGTCCCCGATCGGGCGGCAACCGATGCCGCTGGCAGCCTGCACCGCCGGGTTTGAAATCCTGAGTGGCCGACCTATAACGGAACAGCGGAGCAACAATCTGCGTTTCCAGCCTGGTGGCGACCGATTCCGGCAAGCCGCGCGTGCGCGCCCGACATCGGTTTCAGGTCTGGCAACTATTTACTCGTTTAATTCGGTGACTCGCCGCAGCAGTCCCGCATAGGCATTCGCCCGTCCGTCAGTTCGATTTGGCGGCATGACGTTTTTTTGCGGATCAATTCTTTTTAAGGGGATGAAAGCTGCTGCGCCGGATTCGAGGAGTCTGGACATGAAACTACGTTTATTGATGGCGTTGGCAAGCGCCGCTCTCTTTCTTGCGCCGAACACAGCCGGCGCACTGGACAGCCAGCAGGACGAAGCTGCGTCGGGCCGGGTGTTAATGCAGAACGCGAACGAATCTGCGCAAGACATCACCGACATGTCGTTTGGTGAAACCGGGCGGACCATGATGCCGGCCGCTCAACCGGTGCGGAACGTTTCCTATGGCGGCGTGGCCGCAGGCGCGACGGAGGCGGGAGGCCGACAGGAACGGCCGTGCTCGTCCGGGCGGCATTGCAGGATCTATTTTGGCCAATAGCAGGCCGGCAGTTCGGGAGGCGGTGGGGGAGCAGCACACACCGCCTCTAACCCACTCGCGCCACGGCGCCCTGATCGAACTACCCATACGCCCAACCGCAATTTTACTGAGTGGCCTGCGGGCGATTTAATACGATGTCAAGGTGTGCGCCGTTCAGGTTTTCACCCGCTGTTTTTTCCGATCGCAATCATAAGCGGGCCAATACCGCCTGCCTTTTTATTCACGATTTGCTGTCCGTGAATTGATTAGTCCGGTGCAGCTGCTCCAATCCCACCCGTTGTTTAGTTACCCGCAAACCATACTATGTTAATGGAAGATAATCCGCCGGCGAGCACTGCCTCGCCGGACGATAGCGCCGCGTCCTCTGGTGGCGCTCGTATTCGGCGCGCATTTCTCCTCGTACACGTACATCACGCCGTTCCTGCTGCGTAACGCGAATTCCACGATGTCGACGATTACATGCCCGCTGCTCGGCTTCGGCATGATTGGATTCGCACTGGTAGCGATGCCGCTGTCGCAACAATCGCCGATCGGCGTCGCCGTGCTCGCGCTCGTGCTTGCGCTTGCGCTTGCGCTTGCGCTTGTGCTTGTGCTTGTGCTTGCGCTCGTGCTTGTGCTTGCGCTCGTGCGCGCGTGGGGTGTTTCGTTGGGCTAGCGTGGCCGGTGTGCGACTTCGAATCTTAAGCGTGGGTTCCCTCAACGCCAAAATCCATCCTGCAACAGTGTTTTGCGAAGTTGGATAATGTGCCATCGAGGCACTCTCAAACGCGGCTCAAACCCAAGCGGGATGGACTCTTGAACTCCGACACGCCAGTCGCGCAATCATCGCCCGCCATGTGCGTGTCATTGAAGGCCACTGCGACTTGCCACTACGATGCTGCCTTCGCTATTCAACGGAGAAATTGTTGTGACACTCGATGAAATCCGCAAAAATGCCTTCGCAATGCCTGTGCACAACCCGGCCTATCCGCGTCCGCCATTTCGATTCCTCAACCGCGAATACTTCATCATTTCGTACGAGACCGACATCGACGCGCTTCGCGCGGTCGTGCCGGAGCCACTGACGGTCGACAATGGCCTGGTCCATTACGAGTTCATCCGGATGCCAGATTCATCCGGATTCGGCGACTACACAGAGAGTGGCCAAGTCATTTCGGTCCTGGATGAAGCCGGCCGGAAAGCCAGCTATACGCACGCAATGTATCTCGATGACGAAGGTCCGATTGCTGGCGGCCGGGAGATTTGGGGTTTTCCGAAAAAGCTCGCTTCACCCCGTTTATCCGTTGACGGAAAGGATACGTTGCTCGGCACACTCGACTATGGGACGCAACGGATCGCTACGGGCACGATGGGCTACAAGTACCGCGCGCTCGATATCGAATCTGAACGCAAGAAACTCGCGGACACGCCCAATTACCTGTTGAAGGTCATCCCCCATGTCGATGGCTCACCGCGGATTTGCGAACTCGTACGGTTCTACTTGCGCGACGTTTCTGTGCTCGGTGCATGGGAAGGCCCCGCTGCGCTCGATCTGCACGCACATGCGTTGGCGCCGGTCGCTGACCTGCCTGTCAAAAGGGTAGTGTCCGCCAGACACGTCATTGCAAATCTCACTCTCGATATTGGCGAAGTCGCTTATGACTACCTCGCCCCGGCGGAAGCACTGAAGCTCGCCGTGAACCAATAATTCAGCAAGGAAAAACTTATGTCATTGCAAGGAAAAGTCGCGCTCGTGACGGGCGCCGCAAGCGGTATCGGTGAACAATGCGCACGCAAACTGGCTTCGGACGGTGCGGCCGTCGTCATTGCGGACCTGAATCTGGCAAACGCGCAGCAGGTCGCGGACAGTATCGTCGCTGCAGGTGGGAAAGCACTTGCGGTGTCGATGGACGTCACAAGCGAAGAAGCGGTCAACGCAGGTATCGAAGAAGCAGTCGGCAAACTTGGCGGTATCGATGTGTTGGTGTCGAACGCGGGCATTCAGATTGTCAACCCGATTGAAGACTACGCCTATTCCGACTGGAAGAAGATGCTTGCCATTCACCTGGATGGCGCATTTCTGACCACGAAGGCTGCTATCAAGCATATGTACGCATCCGGAAAGGGTGGCTCGATCATCTACATGGGCTCGGTTCATTCACACGAAGCGTCGAAGCTGAAGTCGGCTTACGTCACCGCCAAGCACGGTCTGCTGGGTCTTGCGCGCGTGGTCGCGAAGGAAGGCGGTTCGCGCGGTGTGAGAGCGAATGTTGTATGTCCGGGCTTTGTTCGTACTCCATTGGTCGACAAGCAGATTCCGGAACAGGCGAAGGCGCTCGGTATCTCGGAAGCTCAGGTCGTTAAGGACGTGATGCTGAAGGAAACCGTTGACGGCGAATTTACTACCGTAGAGGACGTTGCCAGAACGGTGGCCTTCCTGGCCGGGTTTGAATCAGCGGCGCTGACGGGGCAGTCGATCGTAGTCAGCCACGGTTGGTTTATGCAATAAGGAGCCGACAATGCGCCACAGTCAACGCAATACATTAAAGCAACCGAATCATCTTGAGCTACCTTCCTACGACGAAATCGGTTTGGTCCTGCAGGGCGGTGGCGCGTTGGGTTCCTATCAGGCCGGCGTCTACGAGGGGCTTGCAGAAGCGGGTGTTGAACCCAGCTGGATTTCGGGCATCTCGATCGGTGCCCTGAACACCGCCATCATCGCCGGCAATGCGCCAGAGGACCGCGTAGAAGCATTGCGCGGCTTCTGGAACACCATCTGTCAACCAGCGGACTTGCTGGGCCACGTTGGCGCTTTGGTCCCGGCAGCGTTTGGGTTTCCGGACGTTGGGCGCAAATGGTCGAGCATGTGGGCTGCTGCTCGCGCTTTGACTGAAGGTCAAAAGGGCTTTTTCGAACCGCGTTTTTCCGTACCCATCGCCGGCGTGGCAAAGAAACAGCCGAACGAGGTGAGCTTTTACGATACGACGGCGTTGCGTGCGACGCTCGTCAAGTACGCCAATTTCGACCGCATCAACGATGGGGACGTTCGCGTCTCGGTCGGCGCGGTCAATGTTCGCACGGGCAATCTGGTGTACTTTGACAACACACAGACTCGTCTTGAGCCGGAGCACTTTATGGCGTCTGGCGCGTTGCCGCCAGGTTTTCCAGCGGTGGAAATCGACGGGGAGTATTACTGGGACGGAGGTCTGGTCTCTAATACGCCGCTTACGGAAATCGTTAAGGAATGCCAGCACAAGGATACGCTGGTCTTTCAGGTTGACCTGTGGAGCGCAGGAGGAACGCTACCTGGCGATTTCCTTGATATCGCCGAGCGGACCAAGGACATTCAATACTCAAGCCGGACCCGCGCCATCACGGCCTTCGTGTCGCAGAGCCAGAAGCATGCTCGCCTGATCAAGGAACTGCTTGAACACATTCCCGAGAAAGTGCGGCGGACCCACCCGCTAGTCCAGCAGGCACAGCAAGTAGCAGACGGCGGTGCGGTCAATGTCGTGCACCTCATCTACAAGAACAAGTTTTTTGAAGGTCACTACAAGGACTACGAGTTCAGCAACGACACCATGGGCGAACATTGGGCGAGCGGGCTCGAGGACATCCGCCGCTCGTTCGGTAATCCCAACTGGTTCGACGTTCCCAGCCATGACCTTGGCTTCGTTACGCACGACGTCCATCGCCATGAGGCTGGCCCAGCTCCAGTGTCCGATACGTCTGAGGTGGTGCCGAAATCGTTGGAGTTAGTCGACGCGATGGCGAACGCGCCCTCAGACGCTCACTAGAATCGACAAATGAGCGTAACGGGTGCCCGCGAACCCGCCATGGGTGTAGCGGGTCCGCATTGTTCATTCTGCAGCAATTGTGATTTCACCCTATTGGCATGGAAAAAAGATAGGCGCCGCTTAAACTGACTGTTGTCTGCGGCGCGCGTCTCACTCGACTCGTGGCGCACGGTGGCGTAGCTGGATCATTTTCGGAATCTGGCAGCCGTCAATCTGCCGAATCCGTTGGTCGTTTCTACGCAGGCCGCTAATCTGAAGGTCGTCTTCTGACCGAGGCTGCAACGAGGTGTCGAAATGTTAAAGGTTATCGAAGGTGCTGTTGTCATGGGTGCGCTGATGCTCTATCTGGCGCCGGCAATGATTGCGGACGCCAGAGAACGCAAAGACGCTTTTGCGGTGACCATGGTGAATATCCTGCTCGGATGGACGGTTATCGGTTGGTTCGCAGCGCTAGTATGGGCGCGGCATCCGGTCAGCGATCGCCGTCTGAAGCACTTCGCGAGGCGGGCACAACGCGCGGTCGCACGAGTCACGATTGATGCAATCGTTGCTCGAGCTGAAAGTCGTGCTGGCTCAGTTCCTGTGCTCAGCCCTCGCTTGGTGCCGGTAGTCGCGCGAATCGCAGCAAGCAGTCGTCACCAACAAAAAGGTTAGCCGTTGTCGCGCACCACGCATGGATGGTTGTCGCGCACCACGCATGAATGGGTGGTTTGGAATTCGGGAGCCGGGCATGTAGCAGGAAGAGTTGAAGAAACCCGGGTATTCGAAGATCAAGCTGGTGAAGATCGCGTACGGCAACGATGACGACCAGAAGTCATCCCAGCGCACCGGGCGCCTCTGCACTGCGCGCCACCGCGCAAGGCGCGCGGCGTGACGCAGGCAGCAGTCGCTGTACTCTGGTCTGACACTCTGTTTGGTACTCTGTTTGGCACTCAATTTGGTACGGGATATGCGTATCCGCCGATCAAGCTGGAAGCCGCTGCGGATACGCGCAGCAGCCTTCGGCGCAAACTTTGAGACCTATACTATGAATCGGTAAATCGACTGTGGGCGTCGCGGGCCCGAACTGCTATCTTGAGTGAGAGCCGTTCGGCAAGCGGGTCAATTGTTGACGGAACGTGTGGTCGCGGTTTTGGCAAGGATAAAGGCGAGCAGTTAATGCGGATGCAGTATACGCAGACAATTCCCTGCTTAGAGGTGCATGATGAACGAAATGACGTGGCTTGTTGTGGCTGACGGAGGTCGCGCGCGTGTTTTCCAGACGCCAGGACTGACGCTCAACTTGCAAGAAAAAGAAAGTCTCATCAACACGGAATATTCCGGCACGATGCTAACGGAAAAGGACCGTGAGAAATTCGCAAAGCGCGTCGCCGAATATCTGGAAGCAGGGCGGCTCCATCAACTCTACAATCGTCTGAGACTCGCTATCGAGCCAAAATTTCTCGGCATGGTCAAAGCGGATCTCAGCGAGGTTACCCGCCGGCTCATATTCGAGCAAATTAGCGAAGATCTGTCGACGCTCAAATCCCGGGAAATTGAAGCGCGCCTACGGCGCCACTGATCAACTGCCTTTGGTGTCACATGGCATTCACGCAGTGAATTCGACCTTGCCACGGTTCATGTCCACGCAGGTCTCAAGCACTGGTTTCGGAGCTGCCCGCTTTCCCGGCATCACGGAACCAGGTTTCCGCATGAGAGCGCTCGGCGACCCAGGAGCGGGGCTGCGGCGTGTTGAACTCATGATCGATGAACCGGCGTGCCCATTCGACCCCGTCTCTCGTCGCTTCTTCTTCGGTTAGCCACTCGGGTTGAACGGTCATAGGACGAATGTCGACGACTGTTCGGGCACCATGACTCACACTCACACTTGCGATCCAGGCGCCGAGCTTGTTGCGCTCGGGGCGCACGGCGATCTCAAACTCGCCGTAAGAAACAGTGCGTGCTGGCATCGTTTTCTCCTTTGTCGCGTTCATGATCGATATTTGCCCGCAATCCGGCGTGCGCGCTTCTCCCAAGCGCCATCATGCCGCAATTCCTGCGCGCCGACACACAGATATCGAGGCGGAAGGGCAAACCGATAGACGTATTTCACCAATATCCAGCATCGGAAAAACCCATGTTCACAGGGTCATGACTTGCTCATAGACTCCGAGTACAAAGGAATCGCGAGGCTCCAGATCATCTGGTGGCGGGAGGTTTCATGGCACACAATGAATTTGCATATCGACGGTTTCTGATCTCCGCAACGATCTCATCTCTGCAAGGCTACCGGGGGATCGCCACAGTCGATGTCACGGCCGCGGACCCGGAGCGCATCGCCGATCTCGGAACGGCACGCTTTCTTCGTGTGGAGCGGTGGGTTGAAAGAAATGAGCCGGCTTTCCTTCAGGTCGTGGTGGACGAGTGCAAGGTCGCTATCGACCATTACGCGGACAACGTTGACGATAGTTGATGCTGCCGCCTCTCGCATGATGCGAGTGGTGAGCCGATACCGAAAGCGCGGCTCGAATCAGTCCCGGAAGCGATCTTCACCGTCGAAGAGCAGAGTCGCCGCGAGGCCGGAAAATGACGGATTCCGACCCTTCTGTGATGTAGGTAAAGGGCTGATGTGGTCTTGAAGTTTTCCTGGCGGCTCTCACCCTGCGCCCGGAATCAGATTTGCTGGCATAAACGCCTTGGGCAGAAGCCGCCAATGCCTATCATCGGAAAAACCAATATTCCCTTATTCATGCGCGACTCATAGAATCCAAGGGCGGATTCGGGGTTTCGCTATGCTAATCATACTTGTGCTGCTGTGCGCCGACGCATACTCCGCGCACGATGAGCCATCCCTATCGAAATTCTTCGGTCATTGCCTGGAGTATTCGCAATCACATCAATGCATTCGATAACCTTTTGAAATAGCCGGATGCTTTAACCGAAAAGGTGACTCTACGATGCCAGCCCTCTGCGAAATCTGTAATGCTCGCCCCGCTGTTGCCCGTGTGACCGTGGTGCAAAACGGCGAGCGGAAATCCATGTCGATCTGCGACTACGACTACCGTCAATTGATGCGGCACCAAAGCATGCTCAACCCGTTCGATTCACTGCTGGGGGGCGGTGGCCTGTCGCGCTTCTTCGGCGGCCTGGAGGATGGATCGGAGCACGAAGACGACGACGCTGGATTCGCCGCTGAGGTGCCGCGCGAATCGGTCGATGCAACCGACGCTTTCAGTGAACAGACACTCGAATTGCTGCAGCGTGCCGCGGAGAAGGCACACGAGCTTCGCCGCAACGAACTCGACACCGAGCATCTGCTCTACGTACTCGCGGACACCGACGTGTGTGCCGCGCTCCTGAAGGAGCTCAAGCTCTCGCCGCAAGACATTAAGGGATATATCGATCAGCATGCGCAAACGGGAACAGGAGACCCCGACGCGCCGATCGAGAAGATGACCGTCTCGCCGCGTTTGAAAAAGGCGTTCCAATATGCGTTCCAGGCGTCGCGCGATCTGGGCCACTCCTACGTCGGCCCGGAGCATCTGCTCATCGGGCTTGCGGCCGTGCCGGACAGTATCGCGGGCACGCTGCTGAAGAAATACGGCGTGACGCCGGAGGCGTTGCGGCAGAAGGTCGTGAAAGTCATGGGCAAGGGCGCGGAGGACGGCCGCGTCGACACGCCAACCGGCACACCCACGCTTGACAAGTTTGGGCGCGATCTCACAGCCATGGCGCGTCAGGGCCAGCTCGACCCCGTGCTCGGCCGTGCGCAGGAAATCGAGAGCACGATCGAGGTGCTCGCACGGCGCAAGAAGAACAATCCCGTGCTGATCGGCGAGCCGGGTGTCGGCAAGACGGCAATCGTCGAAGGTCTGGCGCAGCGCATCATCAACGGCGACGTGCCAGAAGTGCTACGCGGCAAGCGGCTCGTCGAGGTCAACATCAACTCGATGGTGGCGGGCGCGAAATACCGCGGCGAATTCGAGGAGCGTGCGAAGCAGCTGATCGATGAGGTGACGGCGAAGCGGGACGAACTGATACTGTTCATCGACGAACTGCACACGATCGTGGGTGCGGGGCAAGGTGGGGGAGAAGGGGGCCTCGACATCGCGAATGTGCTCAAGCCCGCGCTGGCACGCGGCGAGCTCAGTCTGATCGGCGCCACGACACTCAACGAATATCAGAAGTACATCGAAAAAGATGCTGCGCTCGAGCGGCGCTTCCAACCGGTATTGGTGCCGGAACCTACCGTGGAGCAGACCATCGTCATCCTGCGTGGCCTTCGCGACAAGCTCGAGGCGCACCACCAGGTAACCTTTGCGGACGATGCGTTCGTTGCCGCAGCCGAGCTTTCCGATCGCTACATTACGCAGCGCTTTTTGCCCGATAAAGCCATCGACCTGATTGACCAGGCGGCGGCACGCGTGCGCATCGGCGCAACCTCGCGTCCGGCGGCCATCCAGGAGCTCGAAGCCGAGACCGCCCAGCTCAAGCGCGAGCAGGATTATGCGTCCTCGCGCAAGCGCTTCGATGAGGCGAAAGCTTTTGAGCAACGTATTGGCGAGAAGCAGGAGAAACTCGACGAGCAGATGGAGGCATGGCAGCGCAAGACCGGCTCGGAAACGCTCGAAGTGACGGTCGCCTCGATCGCCGAAGTGGTGTCGCGTCTCACCGGCATTCCGGTCACGGAGCTCACGCAGGAAGAGCGCCAGAAGCTTCTGGACATGGAGAAGAAGCTGCGCGAGCGCGTGGTCGGCCAGGACGACGCGGTGATTGCCGTAAGCGACGCCGTGCGCCTGTCACGTGCGGGACTCGGCCAGGCGAACCGGCCTATCGCGACGTTCCTGTTCCTCGGACCCACCGGTGTCGGCAAGACCGAACTCGCGAAGGCGCTGGCAGAAACGGTGTTCGGCGACGAGCAGGCGGTCATTCGCATCGACATGTCCGAGTATATGGAGCGTCACGCAGTCGCACGGCTGATCGGCGCGCCTCCGGGCTACGTCGGTTATGACGAGGGCGGACAACTGACCGAGCGCGTCCGGCGGCGCCCGTACAGCGTGATCCTGCTTGATGAGATCGAGAAGGCCCACCCCGACGTGAACAACGTGCTGCTGCAGGTGTTCGACGACGGGCGGCTGACCGACGGCAAGGGCCGCGTGGTGGACTTCAGCAACACGATCATCATTGCGACGAGCAATCTCGGCGCATCGATCATCATGGGCAACCTCGAAAAACCCGAGGCAGATCGCGTGGCCGAGAAGGCGATTCGCGAGGAGTTGATGGGGGTGCTCAAAGGTCACTTCCGTCCCGAATTCCTGAACCGGATCGACGAGATCATCGTCTTCCACGGGCTCTCGCGCGACAACATCCGCTCGATCGTGCAGATCCAGCTCGAACGGGTGGTGCGCACCGCCGCCGCGCAGGACATTACGCTCAAGATTGACGAATCGGTTATTGATCACCTCGCCGATGCCGGTTATCGGCCGGAGTTCGGTGCACGCGAGTTGAAGCGCCAGATTCGCAAGGAACTGGAAACACGGCTCGCCAAGGAGATTCTCGGCGGCGCTTTGGCATCGGGCGACAGCGTCGACGTCAGTTATGACAAGGGCAGCGGCGAAGTGAAGTTCAATAAGAACGAGGCGCCTCCTGCTCCTAAGGCGACTGCCACCGGGAAGACGGGGAACGGACGCGCGAAGAAGAAGCCGTCCGAAGCGGCCGCCAGCACCGACCCCCCTGAAAGTGACGCTTCGAAGCAATGAGGTGCGCAACCCGCTGGGAGAAGCCACTACGTCATGACCCTATCCAGGCCTTACGCCGTGACATGGCGTAACCCCAAGCAAAACTGCCTCCAGGTCTCCTGAGGCCGTCCACGGAGTCTCATATGACCACGCGACGCGATGTTCCAGGGACCCGGCCATACGATGACCCCGCTGGAGGGAGGGGTGCGCTTCGAGCGACAGCTCAAGCCGTCCGGACACAAATGGAAAGTATCGAGGCGCCGATTACGTTGATGCGGACCAATCAGTCTGACGGCTTCGATTGTCCGGGTTGCGCGTGGCCGGACAAGGAGCACAAGTCGACGTTCCAGTTCTGCGAAAACGGTGCCAAAGCGGTCACATGGGAGGCAACGACCAAACGGGTGACGCCGGAGTTTTTCGAAAACAACACGGTGTCTTCGCTGCTGCAACGAACGGATTACGAACTGGAGGATCTCGGCCGGCTGACGCATCCTCTCGTCTACGACCGCGCGACGGACAAGTTCCGGGCGGTCGAATGGGAGGATGCATTCGCTCGTATCGGTGAAGTGCTGCGCGGCTTGCCCTCGCCCGATCAGGCCGAGTTCTATACCTCGGGCCGGGCGTCGAACGAGGCCGCCTACCTCTTTCAATTGTTCGCACGCGAGTATGGCACGAACAATTTCCCCGATTGCTCGAACATGTGCCACGAGCCGACCAGCGTTGGCTTGCCCCAGTCGATCGGGATCGGCAAGGGCACGGTATCGCTGGATGATTTCGACAAGACCGAACTCATCCTCTCGATCGGCCACAATCCCGGGACGAATCACCCGCGCATGATGGGGACACTCCACGAATGCTCGCGGCGCAACGTGCCGATTATCGTGTTCAATCCGCTGCGCGAGCGTGCGCTTGAGCGTTTCGCCGATCCGCAGAGCGTCTTCGAAATGGCGACCTTCGCTTCGACCCGAATCGCCTCGACCTATTTTCAGCTCGACGCCGGTGGAGATGCGGCGGCCCTCAAGGGCATCATGAAAGCGCTGCTGCAGATGGACGCGGAGCAGGGCAACACCGTCCTCGACCACGAGTTTATCGCGACGCATACCCAGGGCTTCGACGCGTTTGCGGCCGATCTGGAAGCGACGTCGTGGGACGATATCGAAAAGGCAAGCGGACTCACTCGCGAAGATCTCGACGAGGTTGCCCTTGCCTACGCGAAATCGAATGCGACGATTGTCACCTACGGAATGGGCATTACCCAGCATAACAAAGGGACCGCCAATGTCCGTCTGATTGCCGACCTGTTGTTATTGCGCGGCAACATCGGCAAACCCGGCGCAGGCATCTGTCCTTTGCGTGGACATTCCAACGTGGAGGGGAACCGCACGGTCGGCCTCACCGAAAAACCGTCCGCCACCTTCCTCAAGCAGATTGAAGATGTATTCGGCTTCAAGCCGCCCGCGGCGCACGGACACGATGCCGTCCAGGCGATGCAGGCAATGATCGCCGGCACGGCCAAGGCCCTGATTTGCCTGGGCGGAAACTTCGCGGTTGCGTTACCCGATTCCGAGCAGTCCTTTCCGGCAATGGGCAAGCTCGATCTGAGCGTCCACCTCGGTACCAAGCTCAATCGTTCGCACCTGCTAGTGGCAAAAGAAACGTACGTGCTGCCGGTTGTGGGGCGCACGGAACTGGATATCCAGGCGACTGGGCGGCAATCCATTACGGTCGAGGATTCCATGTCGATGGTCCACGCTTCGTCGGGCAAACTGACGCCCGCGTCCGAACACTTGCTATCCGAACCGGCGATCGTCGCCGGAATGGCGAGGGCAACGTTGCCGAACAGCAAGGTGGCATGGTCGGACCTGGTGGCCGACTACGACGGGATTCGGGACCTGATCGAACAAACGGTGCCGGGATTCGAGGCGTTCAATGCGGGTTCGGTGGCGGCCTATTACCCGGAAGCCAACGTGCTGGTGCCACTCGACTTCATAGACAAGGAGAGCGGCACGCCTTCGTACAAGTCTGTTCCTGTTCATGTTATGAGTTCGGCAGAGGCTTGACGTGATGCAGGCTTGACGGGGCGATCGACCGGACGTGCGCGTACGGTTGGTCGACTTGCAGGATTGGCGTCCGCCTTTACGCAAATGACGTTATCACCTGGAGCGCTTGATCCATCATGGAAATTTTCGATGCATTCCACCTTGCCAGGTTGCAGTTTGCGTTTACGGTTTCGTTTCATATTATCTTTCCCGCCATCAGCATCGGCATGGCCAGTTTCCTCGCGGTGCTGGAGTGGCGCTGGTTGCTGACCGGCGACGTCGCCTACAAAGACATGTTTCTGTTCTGGTCGAAGATCTTTGCAGTCGGCTTCGGAATGGGGGTGGTCTCGGGTGTGGTGATGGCCTACGAGTTCGGCACCAACTGGAGTGGATTTTCCAGCGTTGCCGGCAACATCACGGGGCCGCTCCTGACCTATGAAGTGCTGACGGCGTTCTTTCTCGAGGCCGGTTTTCTCGGCGTCATGCTGTTCGGCTGGCAACGCGTCAGTCCACGCGCGCACTTTTTCGCAACGCTCATGGTGGCGGTGGGCACGCTCATTTCCACGTTCTGGATTCTCGCGTCGAATAGCTTCATGCAGACGCCGCAGGGATTTGCCATTGAGAATGGCCGGATCGTGCCGGTCGACTGGATGAAAGTGATTTTCAACCCGTCGTTTCCGTTTCGCCTCGCGCATATGACCATTGCTGCGTTCATCGTCGCGGGCTTCATCGTTGCTGCTTGTGGCGCGTGGCATCTGTTGCAAGGCCGGCGCGACAAACCCGTCAAGCGTAGTTTTTCGATGGCGCTGTGGATCCTGCTTTTCCTGACGCCGATACAGATTTTCGTTGGCGATGCGCACGGACTCAACACGCGCGAATATCAGCCGGCCAAGATCGCTGCCATCGAAGGGCTATGGGAAACCGAGAAAGGTGGCACCGCACTCAATCTGGTCGGCCTGCCCGACATGAGTGCGGAAGTGACGCGATACGCGATTCAGATACCGCATCTCGGCAGCCTGATCCTGACCCACAGTTGGGATGGCGAGATTCGCGGCCTGAAAGAATTTCCGCCGGAGGACCGTCCGTATTCGCCGATCGTGTTCTGGACCTTCCGGGTCATGGCGGGTCTCGGCATGCTGATGCTGTTGACGGCGCTGCTTGGTCTGCTGCTCAGACTGCGTGGCCGCCTCTACGAGACGCGCTGGTATCAGGGTTTCGTCCTGTGCATGGGTCCTTCTGGAATCGTGGCGCTATTGGCGGGGTGGATAACGACAGAGGTCGGCCGTCAACCATGGACGGTCTACGGTGTCCTGCGCACCGCGGACTCCGTCTCGCCGGTCAGCTCCCAACAAGTCGGCGTTTCCTTGCTGATCTTTGTGCTGGTGTACTTCCTGGTGTTCGGCATGGGTTTCTATTACATGATGAAGATGATGAAGCGCGGGCCAGAGGAGCACGTCGAGCGCCGCGAATCCCGCCGGCATCCGGTCCTGCGCAATCGCCCGTTGGACGCACTGGAAGGGGAGTGACACCATGCAAATCGATCTTCCTGTTGTGTGGGCCGCGATCATCGGACTCGGCGTTTTCATCTACGTGATGCTGGACGGCTTCGATCTCGGCATCGGCCTGCTGTTTCCGTTTTTCGAGGAGAAGGGCGATCGGCAAGTGATGCTCAATACCATCGCGCCGGTCTGGGACGGTAACGAGACGTTCCTCGTGCTCGGTGGCGCCGGGCTTTACGGGGCGTTCCCCGCGGTGTATTCGACGCTGCTGCCGGCGAACTATCTCCCGCTGATCCTGATGGTCGTGGGCCTGATCTTCCGCGGGGCGGCCTTCGAACTGCGTGCAAAGGCCGTCAGGACTCAGCACGCCTGGGACCTCGCCTTCATTGGCGGCTCCGCGCTAGCAGGGCTCTGCCAGGGCATCGTGCTGGGGTCGCTGCTGCAAGGCATCAGGATCGTCGATGGCCGTTTCGCCGGCGACCCGTTCGACTGGCTCTCGCCGTTCAGCCTGTTCTGCGGAATCGGCGTGCTCGTCACGTATGCGACGCTCGGCTGCGGCTGGCTCATCCTCAAGACGGATGGCGAATTGCAGCGCAAGTTGCGCGAGGTGATGCGGCCGCTCGTGAGCGTCCTGCTCGGGGCGATGATCATTGTGAGTCTCTGGACCGTGATCGGATTGGCGGCGGTTGCGCATCGCTGGTTCGGAAGCGGCAATCTCGGCTGGTTCCTGCCGGTGCCGATTCTGGTTATCGCCTGTGTGTGGGGCGTCTTCCGTTCGCTTCGGCTGAAGCACGAAGCGACCCCCTTCCTTCTCACACTCGCGCTGTGTTTTCTGGGCTACAGCGGCTTGCTGATCAGCATCTGGCCGAACATCGTTCCGCCGTCCCTGACGATCTGGCAGGCTTCGTCGAGTCACTCGAGCCAGCTGTTTACGCTGGTTGGCACGGTGATCGTGCTGCCGGTCATCCTCGTCTACAACTTCATGCAGTACCGCGTATTCCGGGGCAAGGTGCGGGAAGGGGACGCCGGCTACCACTGAAGGTGACGGCGCAGTTAGACCATTACAAGAGCACACCATGATTGTGAGGCCAGGGCAAAACTGGTTCCGGCTGCTGTTTGTCTGGAACGGTTCCGTGTTGCAGTCGATTATTCCCCAGCTGGTTTTCATGGCGGCTGTCAGCAGTCTCGCGGATCCAGGCGCAACGTCCGGTGCCTCCACGGGTGCGGATGATGGTGACGATGTTAAGAAAGTGCACGTCGGAAATCCTGGAAAGAGTGCATGTCGACTGCGGCGAAGTGACAAGTCGCATTGACGTGCTTCCCGACGAAGATGTGTCAGCACTTCTAAAACCGTCGTTGCAAGCTTGAACCCGCGCTCATTCTGCTTGCGTCAACGACACCGATGCTTCGCTCGTCAGCATCAGGAAGGTCAGCGTCTCGCGCAGATAGAGGCGCACCACCGCGTCGGTATGGCTCACATAACCGATCGACAGTTCTTCGCCAAGGTGTAACTCGAAGTCGCCGCCGCGCATGGATACCACACTGCCGCCCGCGAGCGCGGGCGCCCAGATGATGTCGCCATTCACGATCCGCTTGATGTGCTCGAGAACCGGATAACCCTGGTCGCGTGCCTCGCCGAGCGCCGTGTACGTATCGGCGCCGAGCAGCACGGAGTAGGGCCCGTCGACGCCGGCAAGCCGCAGCTGTTCGAGCGCGTTGCTAATCGTGTTCGGATAATCGGCGATGTCGGCCGGCAGCGCGAGCGGCGGATTCGACGAGCCTTCGCGAAGGCCGCCTATGCCTGCGGCCTCGTATCCATCGAAGATCGCGCGATCTTCGGCATAGGCGAGCTGCTTTGCCGCATCCTTTGCGGGCTGCCAGTCGGCATCTTTCGCGCCGCGCAAGACGCTGTCGATGGCTTCGCGTTGCAGTTCGAACGGCACGGTCAACTCGACGAGGCTCTTTACCTCGGACAGTTTTGCCACGACGCCTTGCTGCGGCGCGGTGATCGCAATCTGGTGCCCTGTGCCGACGCCGGACAGCTCAGTTCCGCCAGGACCCTTGACGTCAACTACACGACGGCCCGCGACGCTGCGCTTGAACGTGCGAGCCACTTCGTCTTCGATCTGCGACCAGGCGGCGCGGGAGATTGGGGCAAGCTCGCGATGCAGGTTATTCATGTTGAGAGATTCCCTTGAGAGAGCCAATATTCAGCGAGCCGTCGTGGCGCGGCTCGGCGGACGAAGACGGTTCGGCCTGCTGCTCGACAGCTGCGGCAGCCGCTTGCGGATCGCGATCTGCGAGCGCATCGAGCAAGGTGGCCGACGGGACGAAGAAGAGGCCGCCCGTGACCGCACGGCTGAAATCGAGCAGCCGGTCGTAGTTGCCCGGCGGCCGCCCGACGAACATGTTTTCCATCATCAGCTCGATAGGCTCGGGCGAACGGGCATAACCGATGAAGTAGGTGCCGAACTCGCCCATGCCGGGGCGGCCGAACGGCATGTTGTCGCGGAGGATTTTCACTTCCTCGCCGTTCTCGGTGATCGTTGTGAGCGAGCTGTGCGAACACGACGGCTTGACCGCTGCGTCGAGCTCGATATCGGACAATTTCGTGCGACCGATAATGCGCTCCTGAGTCTCGACGGACAGCGCGTTCCAGCCGGTCATGTCGTGCAGGTACTTCTGCACGATCACATAACTGCCGGCCTCGAACTCCGGATCTTCGCTGCCGATGAGGGTGGAAGCGACGGCCTTGCGACCGGCCGGATTCTCGGTGCCGTCGACGAAGCCCACCATGCTGCGCAGATCGAAGTTGCGAAAACCGTGCACTTCGTCGACCACCGAGACCGCATCGCCGAGCCGTCCTGTCAGCTGCGTGGCGAGTTCGAAGCAGAGATCCATCTGGTCCGCGCGGATGTGCAGCAGGATATCCCCCGGCGTGCTCACGGCGCGGCGTACGCCTTCGCCGAATTCGCGAAACGGGTGCAGGCACGCCGGGCGCGGGGCGCCGAACAGCGTGTCCCACACCTCGGAGCCGAAGCCGACAACGCACGACAGGTTGGCGGACGGGACGCGCTTGCCGACCGAGCGCACCAGGGCGGCAACGTCCCCGCACCACGCGCGCACCTGTTCAGCGGGGTCCTGGCCAGCCGCGACGGCCGCGACAATGAAGATCGCGCTACGCGTGATGTCATTACAAACGGCTTGCGATTCTGGGATGTCTTTGGGCATCGGATTGAATAGGGATAAACCGTTAGTGATTTCGGGAATGGAGCGAATGTTTTCCGCTTTCGTGATCACCACCGTGATTACTTGCCTTAGGCGCGCGTCAATTTTTCGTCCGGATGACTGAAGCACATTTGCTGTTGCAGCCGCCGCAGGCACTCGTGAAGCGTTGCCTCGCCATCAAGAGGTGCGCGGATATACGTGACATGGTTGATGTTCGACTATACGTCCGGAGATGTTATACCGCACGGGCATTTTATGGAAACAGTGCCTCTCTTTCGATACTTCATATCGGGCCTGGCAGCCTTTAATTCTCCTGTCATATCGTTACCATCCGTTTATCCAGCGGCGATAATCTGATTTTCCTCACTTCCCGATTTTTTCACACGACGTCGTACTCAGCGGCTGATCGCAGCCGGTAGACCAAAAGTCCTTCCGTTCAGGCCTCGCTATCGCAGCAACACAAGCGATGTCAGATAATTCGCATTACGAATGGAGGTTGAGTACTGTGAATCAGCTCGAAGCCATGCGCACCTACGTCAGGGTGCTTGAGCGTGGGGTCGCGCCGCTGATCGAATCGATCAATCGATATATCGGCCGCACGCAGTTGATGCAGTTGTCGCGCTGGCGATTTTTTTAACGACGCCGCGCATCAGTTGAAGACGCCGTGTCGCTACCCCACACCTTACCGTCGATTAGCACTTGAGAACGCTCGTCGCCCGGCACTGCTACGCCGACGCGTGCGGCCGCCTCGCGATACAACTGCGTCTGATTGATTCGCGCCGCGATTTCCGCGTAATCCGCGCGTGCGTCGATCATGCCCCAGCGTTCGAACTGCGTGAGGAACCAGGCACCCTCGGCGGCGCGCGGGTAGTTCACCGCGCCGTTATCGAAGAACCGCACGGGCAGGCCGCGCGGCGCCGAGGCAGCGATTTCATTGCCGAACCGCGCCGCGATCAAGCCTTCGTCGATACCGATGAATTCGGGCCGCGCGAGCCAGCGTGCAATCTCCTCGCGATGCCCCGCGCCGTCAAGCCAGCGGCACGCTTCGAGCATCGTCTGTACGAGGGCTCGCGCGGTATTCGGATTCGCGCCGACAAAATCGCGCCGGCATGCCAGCACTTTCTCGGGATGATCGGGCCACACCTCGCTTGTATAAGCGACCGTTCTGCCGACGCCGTTCGCCTCAGCCATCGCATTCCACGGCTCGCCGACGCACAGGCCATCGAGTTCGTCTTCGGAGAGCGCGGCGACCATTTGCGGCGGCGGAATCACGACGCTTTCGATATCGCGCAGCGGATGCACGCCTTGCGACGCCAGCCAGTAGGACAGCCACATCGCGTGCGTGCCGGTGGGGAAGGTCTGCGCGAACACCGGCTTGCGGCCGAGCGTCGCCAACGCCTTGGGCAAGCTGCCGTGTTCGGCCAACGCGTCGGCGAGACGATTTGACAGCGTGATCGCCTGGCCGTTGCGATTGAGCACCATCAGCACGGCCATATCCGTTTGCGGACCACCGAGGCCGAGTTGTACGCCATAGACGAGACCGTAGAGCACATGCGCCGCATCGAGATCGCCCGACAGCAGTTTGTCGCGCACGGCGGCCCATGACGGCTGGCGGCACAACTCCAGCGTCAATCCATGGGCGTGGCCGAATTCGAGCAGCTTCGCGGCGACGAGCGGCGCGGCATCGGACAGTGCGACGAAACCGAGCCGCAGATGGGTTTTCTCGAGCGGCGCAGGCGTGGACGTTGGGGAGAAGGAGGCGGGAGAGTTCATAAGCGGCGCTTCATTTGAGCGATTCTGCCGACGCGATGACGGCACGCGCGACTTCGGCGAGTTTGACGCCCTGGTTCATTGCGCGCTTGCGCAGGGTGGCGTACGCGGCGTGTTCGGTGATCTTCTGTTGATCCATCAGCAGGCGCTTGGCGCGATCGATCAGCTTACGTTCGGTGAGTTCGTTCTCGACCTGCGCGAGGCGTTCGCGTAATTGTGACTCCTGCGCAAACCGTGCGAGCGCAACTTCGAGAATCGGCGCGAGCCGTTCCGTGGCAAGACCTTCGACGAGGTAGGCCGTGACGCCCGCACCGACCGCGTCGCGGATCAATTGCTGGTTCGCATCGTGACTGAACATCAACACCGGACGTGGCGCGGTGGCGTTCATGACCGCGAGCTGTTCGAGCGTGTCGCGCGACGGCGATTCCGTATCGATGATGATAACGTCCGGCCGTTCGCTCTGAACCACGCTATGCAGCGCTTGCGGCGTCGCCGTGCCGGCCAGCATCTCATAGCCAAGGCGTGCGAGGGCGTCGCGCAGATCGCCTATCGGCTTGTCGGTATCGGTGACGAGGAGAACGCGCAG
The DNA here is from genome assembly GCF_050434205.1 of Paraburkholderia sp. GAS348. NCBI lineage: Bacteria > Pseudomonadati > Pseudomonadota > Betaproteobacteria > Burkholderiales > Burkholderiaceae > Paraburkholderia > Paraburkholderia sp. GAS348. The sequence goes on along the minus strand of NZ_JBNPVT010000021.1, from coordinate 65,342 downwards.
CATGGGGTTGGGTTTGTCGACGGCTGACTACTGATTAAGCAACCTGTATGCCAGTCAGAGACAATTGCGATGAAGGTAACGCAATCATGGGCTTACAAACAGTGTAGCAACCGGGGCTGCACTCGCACGGGGCATGCGCGAGGCATGCCCCGAAGCGGCGCATGAGGTATGAACATTGTCTCAATGAGCGCAAAGCCGGGTCGCGGGGGCGTCACGCCACAGTTGCAGCGCGGCCTGCACTTCCTTGACAACGGGATCCCACTCAGCCAGTTCCCGCTGCCGGAACAGACGCATTGACGGATACCATGGGCTATCGGTTCTGTTGGTCAACCATCGCCACTCGGAATAGGCGGGCACGAGCACCCAGACAGGCAATCCCGCCGCACCAGCCAGATGAGCGACCGACGTGTCGACGGTAATCAGAAGATCGAGCGTCTGCAGTATCGCCAGGGTGTCCGTGAAATCGTTGACCGCGGGGCCCAGTGTGTGCAAGTCATATTCATGCGCCAGGCTTTCGCTTTCACGCTCGTGGTTGCCTTTTTGCACAGAATACCAGGTCACCCCGGCAAGCCCAAACAGGGGCTTTAGCGCATCGAGCCGGATCGACCGGTAACGGTCGAGAACGTGGTTCGGACTGCCTGCCCAAACGATGCCGACGCGTTTGCCATTGGCATGCCTTCTGCCCGATGAAATAGCTTCGATACGTGAGCGCCATTGGCGCGACTTGTCGGGCGTCGCCGTCAGATACGGCATGGCGACGGGGAGCATCGATATATCGAGTTTAATATGCTCCGGCATCCTTAGCATGTAGCACCAGTAGTCGTAAGGTCCAGGCGGCACAGTGGTGAATGCGGTTTGCACGCCCGTCATGCTGGTCGCCAGTTCCGCTATCGGCTTGCTTACCAGCACGTCAACCGTTGCCTCTTGCCGATGCAACCATTCGGCGAATCGGATGAACTGTATTTCATCGCCGAGCCCCTGTTCACCAACGAGCAGGAACCGGCAGCCCACGACGGATTCCCCGTTCCACTCGCGGAAGATGGGCCGGACTTGTTCCTTTTGCCTGTCCGGCAGGTCGTAGAACCATTTGTACCGCTTCCAGCCTTCTGCGAATTCACCCAGTCCAAGCAGTACGCTCGCAAGATGGAATTGCATGTGAGGGTTGTCCGGCAGAAGCTGTGCCGCTTCCATGCTGTGCGGCCGACTTTCGGCGATTTTTCCGCATATGCTGAGTGCGCGTGCCGCGTTGTGATGCAGGAGTGGATGGTGCGGATCGATGGCGAGACCTTGTCTCGCGACACTGAGCGCATCGTTGAAACGATCGTTTGTGTTCAGTACGAAGGCCAGCGCTTTCAGGGCGGCGGCATCGCCGGCAAAGCGGGTTCTTATCTGCGTGATCGTATTGCCAAGCTGATGCGTACGGCCGGCTTTTGCGAGTACGGCAATCAGGCCGAGTCCGTCGTTCAGGCTGGCCGGCTCGAGTGTCCATGCGCTGCGCCAGTAGTGTGCCGCGCTATCGAGTTGCCCGAGTTGCGCATGGATGCGAGCCAGGGCACGAATCGCGTGATGCAGCCTCGGGTCGATTTCAATCGATTTCTCATAGTGGATCATCGCCTCCGTGAGGCGGCCGGTTTGACGCAGGCAGTCTCCGAGGTTTCTATGGAGACTGGCCGTACTGCCCGCCAGGCTGATTGCGCGGCGATAGAACGCTTCGGCCGGTTCGTGGTCGCCCATCAACGCCGCAAGCAGGCCCGCATGCTCCCATAATTCAGGGCGATCAGGGGCCGCTTGTCGTGCCTGCTCCATGTAGCCGCGAGCTCGTTCCATGTCGTCCGTATGAACGCAGGCGAGTCCCATGCGGTGCAGCGCGTGAGCGTCGCGTGGACGCACGCTTAGCACCTGCCGGTAAGCGACGATCGCGTCTGTCATCCGCCGCGCGGAAAAAAACGCGTCCGCGCGCGCGACGAGCGCGTCGACGTCTGTGTCGTCGTTGTTGAAACGGGGGATTCTGAACATCAACCGGGAGGTCCTGGTACAAGCTTATCGTGCGCGGGAAGCCACCCCTGCGAACCGCAGCAGGGGCGGAGGTGTTATTCCGTTGGGGAGGGGCTTATTGCGTATAAGTTGCCAGAATGGAAGCGCCCCTGACCGTTGCGCCAGGGACGCTCACTATGCCGTAGTAAGTCCCGGACGCGGGCTTGGCGAGGGTGCAGATCGCGTTCGCACCTTTGGTCCAGGCGTTCCCGCAATCAGGATGGAGCACGGACGGCGTGCCGGCCCTGAGATACAGCGTTCCGGTTTCGCCGTTGGCGCCAGGTGACAGGCTGAAAGTGAGGCTTTTTACGCCGGCTGGAACGTCCAGTGCGAAATACCGCATATCTCCCGGGTTAGCCGAAAACGTCGCCGGAACATTGGGGCTGATATCCGTAATAGTCGGTGGTATGACCCGAAAAGGGCGTGTCAGGCGGCTAACGGCCCCAGTGTTATCCGTGACCGTGAGTGTGATTTCGTAAATGCCGGGATAGTCATAGTTCACGGTCGGATTGACTGATTGCGTACGCGTGAAATCAGGCGCGCCAGCGCCGAAATTCCAGGCCCACGACTTGATGGGCATACCCCTCGCAGTAGAGAGGTCGGTACACGACACCTGCATCACCGTCGTACTCTCAGAGCACTTGAAATCCGCCGCAGCCGGAATCTTTCCAGACCTGGCGGCAACGACAGTTGCGTTTGCATCCAGAATGCCCTGCCCGAGCGCACGATCTGGCTGACCGGTGGGAAAGGGCTGTGCATTCTGCGCGAGCAGGGTTCGCATTTCAGCGGCGCTCAGGGGCGTGGGAGCGACTGACTGGGCGAGCGCGATCACAGCGCTTACCATTGGTGTCGCCATCGATGTGCCGTTCATGAAGGCATACGCTTCGGCCCCCGGCGCAGTTGTTCCGCTGTTGTAGGTGGACCAGATCGAGTCGGCCGGCGCAGCGATATCGACCCCTGCGCCGAAGTTCGAACCGATCCACCTCGCGCCATAGCGATTGCTACCGCCGACATTGATGAGGTTGCGGCAATTAGCCGGCTCGAAATTCGTTGCGCTGGCCTGGTCATTGCCCGCTGCTGCTGCGACTATGGCGCCCTGACTGACTGCATAGTCGATTGCGTTCTGAAATGTCGTTTCGCAGAATCCGCTACCGCCGAGGCTCACGTTGATGATCCTGGCCGGGTGGGCGTTGGCGGGGACGCCCGGAACACTCCCGCCAGCGGACCATACGATGCCGTCGGCAATATCGGACGTATAGCCTTTGCCGCACCCGTTCAGCACCCGGACCGGGATCAGCTTTGCCGCAGAAGCAATGCCGGCTATACCCAGGCCGTTATTGGCCGGCGCGGCCATGATGCCCGCGACATGCGTGCCGTGCCACTGGACCGGGCACGTCTCTGTTGTGATTCCCGGATTGCTGCCATTGCCGCCCCGGTTATATGCGGTGAAATCGTACCCGGGCAGGATATTGGCATCCAGGTCGCTATGACTCGTTACGCCGTTGTCCACCACCGCGATCACGGCCCTGGAACCGTTAGCAATATCCCACGCACCTTCGGCGCGTATTCCCGGGTATGGGGTAGCGGGTTTCAGGTTCGAGGCCAAACTCCATTGCCTGAAATACTCCGGATCGTTCGGAACCATGGTTGTCGACATTTCCGTATCGGGTTCGACATATTCGACGTTAGGGTCCGATGCGATAGCGCGCATGAATGTCTTGGCCTCCTTCGCCGTCAGCTTGCGCTCCGTTGTCACCACGTCGGCGCCGATGCCCATGCGGCGCATGTGGTGCGCCTTCGACGGGAACGCGTTCGCCAGCCGGTTAAGTTTTGACTGCACCGCCGACGCTGCTCCGCGCTCGGCGGTGCCGGTTTTGTACTTGACAATAAAGCGGTCGCTGGACGCATCTGGCGACAGGCTGGTCATATTCATCTTCAGCGCCGTTTGCAGTGAAACGGCACTTGAACTGGCGGTGTTTGCCGCCGCCGCGAATGCCTCTGTAGCTTCCGAAGCCGTATCGCTGGCGCTGTTCGCACCACACGCCGCGAGTGCCAGCGCAAGCGAAATACAGGCTGCACCCGCTAACACGCAGCGCGCGCCTGCTGTTGACCACAGCGCGCCAATGTAGGCCGTTGTTCTGCGAGAGCCGTTTCGCACGCTCTCATCTTTCTTTTGTTTCACGGTTTTATTCCTGGTACGACGTACAGAAATGATTGCCCCTGTTTTTATGAAGTAGTCGTACTTCAGTCATCAGCGGTGCCACAACCATTGGCCGTCATTTGGCCAGCCGGCGCAGGCTAACTTTCATGACGAGTTAAGATTCCTAACTAATGAATGTCGGTGACGGCTGCGTGGTACGTGACCTTCTGCGGCTGTTAGTCAGCCAGTCAGGTTCTTATGTTTGGACGCAAGAAATAGCTTGAACAAGAGAATAAATAGCCTGATTAATATAAACAATCAGGGGTTTCTATTTTTCTGTCAGATAATTTACCAGCCGCGTAAGGCTATCGACGTGTGTGTACGCATGGCGACGAATCAAAGCCATTTCGCGTAACTGCGAGGCGAAAAGAAGAGGCTCACGACGATCATGGCGGCAACGCTGCCGGCCAGCATGATCTAGGTCCCGAACCCGCCGGACATGTGGATCATCGGAGCGTTTGGCGCGGGCGACCTGCATGCGGCGCCGGCGACAATGCGCGAGCATTTGTCGGAGCTGGAAGAGAGGGGGCGAACAGGTGCGCAAAAGCGCCGCCGGAGAGGATCTCGGTGCGGTGTTCGGGGTGTAGAAAAGGAGGGGGCGCGCATGCGACGCCGCAACGCGCCGCTCAGGCTCGAGTCAACGAATCAAGCCGGAGGGGGCGCGCGAAAGGCTTCGCGAACAACTAAACAGCAACAATTGACCACGCCCGGACCGATCACGGAGCAACTCGATGAGCGGTCAGCGTGCCGCCAGCCTTAACGGCGACGGAATTGCGTATTGCGTGCGCCGCCGCCACCGGTGGCGCGCTCGTCTTTGTGACGGAAATTGATCCGGCCTTTGGTCAGATCGTAAACCGACAGTTCCAGCGTTACGCGGTCGCCCGCGAGAATACGGATGTGGTTCTTGCGCATGCGTCCGGACGCGTAAGCGCCAACCACGACGCCGTTGTCGAGCGTCACACGGTAACGGCTATCCGGAAGTACTTCGTCGACGATACCGTCAAGTTCAAGCAGTTCTTCTTTCGCCATGCATAACTCCTGGTCGATGGGATAAGTGGGCGTTGGCCGCACGGCTGAGCCGCCTGGCGCAACATCTGATACGGTTGACAGTTGGCTTTCAGGCCAACTGTGTTGCGGTCACAGCGGATTCGCTGATAGTACCGCTCAAAGATCGGCGACGGACTGGCCGTCTACACGGCCGTCGATCAATTGTTCGGCGTGGGCCATGCACGCAATGCGCGCCTTGCCCGTGCCGTCGAACGGAAACAGATACTGCAGACGGAACACACGCCCGTCGGCTGCCGGATTGGCGCCCACGCGGCAGATGCGCACCGACGCGTCGTAGCCTGCGTCCGGATTGCGGCCCGTCTGACCGTCCGCCGGGCGGCGCGGATAGACGAGCGGGTGAATTTCGTAACCCTTGTACGTCTTGACAGCTGAATTCATGAGGCACGTGTCCTGTATTACGTGGCCCCCGTGTCACGCGTGTTACGCGCGCCACAACAGGCCCGGCAGCGCAGCACCTTGGGGCGCGCCGCCATGGAAAAAGGTTGGCACAGGCCCAATGTCAAGGGCATGAGCGCGGCCGCGCAAAGTCGCGGATTCGATGGAGAAGAAACACGCTGATGTCGCGCAGACATCGGGCGCGTAAATGAACTACTCAGCTGCACAACTCGCGACGGCGAATGCAGGCGGCGCATTGCCGGAGTGACGGGATCGCCGACAGGCAGCGGTCGAACAGTCGGGGGTGGTGCGGAGACGCCGATTGATACTGTGCTTGGTACTGCCGCTTGCATTACAGATAGTGCGGACGCGCAATACAGCTATTCCAATATGATGCACTAAATGGGGCTAATTGGATAGCAAAAAGTTCCGCGCGCGGGCAAACCGCCCAGCCGGCGGGGTGTTGGGCAAGAAAAGGCTGCCGCGAACGGCGCGCCGGGGTATGGCCGGCACGCCGTGTATGAGGGAGCGCCACGCCGTCGCGGTCGCGGCCGCCGATTGGGGTCGTTACAATGGCGCGTTGCCCCGCCTGGCTGCCCGGCATCGTTTGCTTGCCCTGCCTGCCGGCGATGACCTTGGCGCCCCGATTGGCTCATTTGGGCGAAGGCAGCGCCGCATCCCTCGAACCCTGCGACTTCTCAATGCGCAAGACAACCGTCTCTCCCGTGAAAGACCTGCTGCTGGACCGCTACGCACCCATTGCAGACGGCATCGCGGCGCTGTTCTATCCGTGTGCCGAAGTCGTGATTCACGACCTGCGCGATCAGACCATCGCCTATCTCGTGAACAATCTGTCGAAGCTCGAAGTCGGCGGCCCCTCGGTGCTCGATGAAGTCCACTACGCGGCGCGCGGCCGGACGATCGGGCCGTACGAGAAGCTCAATTGGGACGGCCGTCGCATGCGCTGCGTGAGCAACATCCTGTTCGACGACGAGGGCAAGCCGGCCGGCATGCTGTGCGTCAACTTCAACATCGCCGTGTTCGAAGATGTGCGCTCCACGCTCGATCTGTTCATCAAGGGCGGCAATCTGACCGACGCGCCTGCCGAGGAACTGTTCCGCGACGACTGGCAGGACCGCATCAACACCTTTCTGCACACCTGGCTGCGCGAGCGGCAAATCGGCGTCAATGCGCTCACGCGCGAGCACAAGCGGGAAATTGTCGAGGCGCTGCATGCGCAGGGCGCGTTTCGCGGCCGCAGTTCCGCGAACTATGTGGCCGCTGTGCTGACGATGGGGCGCGCCACCGTCTACAAGATTCTTAAGCAGATGAAAGAGGGCGGCTGACCGTGCTCAAATCGCAGCGGGATGGCGCGGTGGTTTTCACGGCTTGGCTGACCGCGAGCGGCGTTCGATACCGGCGTAACGAGGCGCGCCGTGTCACCACTGCATTGCCGTATCGATCCGTGTTCCTCGTTTGATGAACAGGGTGACCGGTGTCTTCTCGCAAATTTCGGCAAGGCGGGTCCGCTGGCTATCGTCGAGGGGCCCATCGACGGATACGGTACGCCGAATGAATTGACCGCCGTCGCGCTCGACGTGCAATTCCGTGTCGACTTTGATCCGGCCGCCCGGCCATGCTTTCTTCTGCATATACATCCTGAGCGTGGCAGCGGTGCACGCCGCGAGACCCGAGAGCACGAATTCAAAGGGGGCGGGGCCGCTATCCTGCCCCCCTTCGCGCGGCCCTTCATCGCCGAGCAGGCTGTGCGTGCCCGCATCGACTTTGACAAGATAGTTGGGTGCATCTGCGTCCGAGATGGCGCTTGCGATCGCGAGAGTCATTATTGTCCTCACTGGTGTCACGAAGGCGTGACGTTGCTTGACCGGGGCCTAGGTGGCTGGATTGCGCGCCTGTTGCCTGTGCTCCTGATGGCGAGTGCCAAAGTGAATGACACGGGAGCGATCGCCCTGTGCGGCGCCACCGCGCCCCCGGCATCAACGCGGCTTGTTCGCGCTGCCTTCGGCCTGAGCCCGCAAGCGCTCTTCCTGAGCCCGCAGTTCGGGTGTCAATTCTGCGCCGAAATCGTCGGCTTCGAATAGCTGGCGAATTTCGATTTCGGAATCGCCTTCCATTGGATTGGGGCAGCGCTTGACCCATTCGATGGCTTCTTCCATCGACTTGACTTGCCACATCAAGGGGCTCATAGCTGCTGCTTGCCTCATTGAAAAATTGATGTTATTTTTTCATGAAATTAATGATTGAATTTTTCACGAAAAAACGCCGATGTTCCATCAGTCCGCCGAGCACGTCGCGAGCTACTACGCCCGCACCTATCCAGGCCCGATTCCACTGCGCCCGACTCTGGAAGAGCGTTTGGAAACGGAGGTGTTAATCGTCGGCGCAGGTTTCAGCGGCTTGCACACGGCGCTGCGCCTTGCTCTCGCAGGCAAGCGCGTCACCTTGCTCGAGGCCAGCCGTGTGGCCTGGGCGGCGTCCGGGCGCAATGGGGGCCAGGCACTGCTCGGGTGGTCATGCGATATGCCGCCGCTGGAGGCTGCGCTGGGGCTGGAACGTGCCCGCCAACTGTGGGACAGCATGCGCTGGGCCGCAGGGGAGATCCGCGAGCTGCCAGAGCGGCATGGCTTTGATGCTGACTACCGCATCGGCAGTCTATGGGCGGCGGTGTTGCCGCGCCGCGTTGCCCTTCTGCGGGAAGCCCAGCGGGAGGCGGAGGAGAAGTGGGGCTACGGCCGGATGCGCTTCATTCCTCGCGCGGAGATGCCGGAGTGGATTGCGAGCGAGCGTTACCATGCGGCACTCTACGATCCCGAGGCGGGCCACCTGAATCCATTGAAGCTAGCCCAAGGCCTGGGAGCGGCGATCGAACAGGCAGGTGGACGCATCTTCGAGCAGAGCCACGTGCTGGACTACCGCGAAACGCCTGCCGGTTATGTCGTGCGCACCGACAAGGGGGAGGTGCGCGCGGACGCGCTGGTGCTCGCCTGCAATGCGTATATCGACCGCCTCGATCGAAAACTCTCCAGGCGAATGCTGCCGGTCGGAACGTATCAGGTGGCCACGTCGCCGCTGCGGCCGGACGTGGCGCGTTCGCTGCTGCCGCGCAACAGTTGCGTGATCGACAACCAGTTCGTTCCCGACTACTTCCGCTTAAGTCCTGATAACCGCCTGCTATTCGGCGGCGGCTGCACGTATGCGGGCGGCATCCCAAAGGATATTGCAGCGGCCACCCGGCCCTACCTGGAGCAGGCGTTCCCGCAGCTGCGCGGGGTCGACCTGGAGTTTGCCTGGGGCGGGCATATCGATATCAGCATGAAACGCACACCGGATATTGGCCGACAAGGGGAGCGCTACTGGCTGCAAGGCTTTTCGGGGCACGGCGTGCTCCCCACGCTCGCCGCTGCCCGGGCAGTCGCCGACGCCATCCTCGGTGACGACGAAATGCTGGGCCTGTATCAGTCCATCGACAATCCGCGTTTTCCCGGCGGAGCGCTGCTGGCGGCGCCGTTGGAGGTCATGGGCAAGACCTGGTATCGTCTGCGCGATAGAGTCTGAAAGAAGAGGCAGAAGATGAACAAGCAGGAAGAAATTGAAGGTCTCGCGATACTGATCCGGGACCTGCGCAAGCATAAGAAGGTGACCTTGGGCGCATTGGCGGAAAAGATCGGCCGCTCGGTGGGTTTCCTCTCCCAGATCGAGCGCGGCCTGTCGCGTCCGACCGTGGGCGACCTGACTGCCATCGGTGAGGCGCTCGGCGTACCCACCACCTATTTTTATAGCCTGAGCAAGCCGCGCGCGCTGCCTTGGGTGACCCGGCCGGATGAACGCCGCACGCTCTATTACGCGGAGGGCGTGACCGACGTGCTGGTGTCGCCGAACATGTCCGCGGGCTTTTCGATGCTGGAAAGCCATCTGGCCCCCGGCGCCAGCAGCGGTGATAGACCTTTGAACGACAGCGACGAGCAAGGTGGCTTCGTTCTCGAAGGCGAGTTGACTATCTGGCTGGAAGACGAGGTGCAGCCGGTGACCCTCGGCCCGAACGACGGCTTCCAGGTGCCGGCGCACGCCCGGTTCCGCTATGCCAATCTCTCCGACGAACCCACGCGGGTACTTTGGGTGTTCACCTAGAATTCAGGCCGAACCTTGACGTAGCGGGGGACGCTACGCCGATTTGAAATTCGGATGACTAATCAATAATTTTGTGGATGCTACATCCCGTTATGCTGTCGACGTGCGCGCCGCGGTCTACGGCAACTTTGAACCGAATCTGGATCATCACCTTTTGCGTGAGAAGGACAACACCATGACTTCCCCCGGCGCCGACCTGCTTAGCGAAGTGCGGGCCTTCCGCGCGGCCTATCCCGAGGTGCGTTACGTCGACCTCATTTGCCTGGATATCCCCGGGCACTTCTACGGCAAGCGATACCCCGTGGACATGCTCGAGAAGGTCGCAGCCGGCAGTCTCCTGAAGCTGCCGCAGAACTGCATCCTGCTGGGTGCGCAGGGCGGCTTGTACCCGATCGGCGACTATTGCTTCAACGACGGCGACCCGGATGCGGTGCGTCGCTTGATTGCCGGCACCCTCAAGCCTGTGCGATGGGAAAGTCAGCCGTTGGGGCAGATGCTGATCAGCTCGGACGGCACCGCGGCGCCCATCGAGTTCGAGCCGCGCGAGGTCCTGGCGCGCGTGCTGAAACGCTTTGAGCGGCGCGGTATCCGCCCGGTCGTAGCCTTCGAGCTGGAGTTTTACCTGTTCGACGCCAGGCTCGCGGACGGTCTGCCGCAGTTCCCGCGCGACCCGTTCTGCGACGACAGGGACGACCAGCCGAACATGCATATCGAGCGGCTGTCGCGGTTCTCCGGCGTGCTCAATGAGATGGTCGAAGCTACGCGCGAGCAGGGTGTGGACGCTACCGTGATCACCGCCGAACTCGGACCGGGGCAGTTCGAGATCAACTTTGGACACAACGACGATGGCCTGTGCGCGGCGGACTGGGCCGCCTTGTTCTGCCGCAGCACGCGCGGCGTGGCGATGAAGCACGGCTATCGCGCCAGCTTCATGAGCAAGCCCTATCTGCATGCGCCGGGCAGCGGCATGCATGTGCATGTGAGTCTCTACGACGAGGCGGGCCACAACCTGCTGGCCGTAGACGGCCAGCGCCCGCTGCGCCACGCGGTGGCCGGGTGCCTCGCACTGCTGCCGCATTGCATGCCGGTCTTCGCTGCCAATCACAACGCTTTTCGCCGCTATGGCTGGAAAGCGAATGCTGCCAGCCGTGGCAACTGGGGCTTCGAAGACCGCGACGCCTGCATTCGCATTCCCGAATCGGATGACCGTAACCTGCGCATCGAACACCGCCTGGCGGGTGCCGATGCGAACCCTTACCTTGTACTGGCTGCCATTCTCACAGGCATGGAACACGGGCTGGATGCTGGCCGCGAACCCATCGCGCCGCTCAACGAAGACCGCAGGAGCGGGATCGACTTTCCGCAAGACATGCTCGCGGCTGTTGCCGCGATGCAGAATCATCCGGTGGTGCGCGAGGGAATGGGTGAAGAGTTCGTGATGGTCTACTGCGAGAACAAACGCCAGGACCATCTGGATTTCATGAACGAGGTGAGCGCGCGGGAATACCGCTGGTTCCTCTAAACGCTGGCGTCTGCCACTGTTCGGGCAGCCACGCATCGCGGCTGTCGATGGCGGCCGCATTAGCCTGCATCCGTGATCGTTCGCGCGGCGGCGCGGGTTTAAAATGACGGTCGCAACACAACCACGTGCTCTGTTTCGGAGGACGTCGGCCCGTTTATAAAAATTCCGTTGATCCGGACAGGAGTAGTTGAATGGTGCGTTATCGACACTACAAAGGCGGCCTTTACGAGCTGGTTTGCGAGGCCACGCTGGAGTCCGATCCGACGGTCACAATGATCGTCTACAAAGCCAGCAATGGTACGATCTGGACGCGTCCGGCTTCGGTGTTTTTCGAGCTGGTCGAAATCGACGGCACCAAGGTGCCGCGCTTCGCGCCGATCAATTAGGCCGGCTCGTTCAAACGATCGCCAGCGCGATCGCACCCGAAGAACGCTTACTGCCAGGTCAATACAAACAGGAAATCTGAATGCGTCTATTGCTTGCCATCATTCTGCCGTGGTTTCAGTTCTTCACGATCGGCCGGCCGTTTGCCGGGATCATCTGCCTGATCTTGCAGGTCACGCTGATAGGCTGGATTCCGGCAGCGATCTGGTCGGTGTATGCGTTGAGCCAGTACAACACCGACAAAAAAATCGCCCGCGCGATGGGCAACGGCCGTTAAGGCCGAAGGCGATGCTGCCCGCTGGGCTGCTGTAATTCAACCGCATCCGGCGCTTCGATCACCACGTCGGTTTCCGCGATCGCCACGCACGGCAGAATGTAGCCCTCCGCTTTCTCTTCGCGACTCAAACCCGGCCATTCGATCGTGTAGCGCACGCGTCCCGCCGTCATTTTGCATAGGCACGTCCGGCACGTACCGTTGCGGCACGAGCGCGGCAGACGCAGATTCGCGAAGGCGGCGGCTTCGAGGATCGTGAGCGAATCGGGCGCTTCGAAACTTTGGCCAAGGGGTTCGACGCGAACGAGAAAAAGGCTTTGGGTGTCAGGCATGGATGAATGGATGCGACAAGGCTGAGCGAGAGGTCAAACACCGACTGTACACGGCAACCGGTTAGCAGGATGGTAACCGGAGCCCTGTGAAGGTAAGGCTTGTGTAATTTTTTGTTGGCGATGATAGCGTTCGATCTCCTTCCATGGAGTCAAGTCGCGCTGCTCTGGCGCAAGTACCGGTATACCGTGTTACGTGCCAGTCCCAACTCGCGTGCTGCCGCGGACACATTGCCGTTGTGCCTGGCGAGCGCCTGAGTGATCAGCGTGATTTGCCACTCGTCCATACGGGCGGGCGAGCTCGACGCATCGGCTGTGAAGGGGATATGGCCATAGGCGCGGGTCGCCTCGAGGGAGGGTGCGCTGGCGCTGACTTGCAACTCGCCGCTAGTCTTGTCATCACTCACGCAATCCTGCAGAAAATCCTCTGGCAAATCCTCGAGTTCGATCTGCTCCGCGCCTTCGGCCATGATGCTTGCGGTACGCAGCACGTTGGCCAGTTGCCGCAGATTACCGGGCCAGCGGCATTGCGCAAACCGCTCCAGCACCTCAGTGGAGACGCAGCGCGGCAAACGCTCGCCATCCGGCTGCAATGCCAGCATGCGCTCGACCAGCGCAGTCAGATCGCTACGCTCGCGCAGCGCCGGCAAGGTGACCGCGAGGCCGTTGATTCGGTAATACAGGTCTTCGCGGAAGCTGCCTTCTTCGATCATCGCGCGCAGATTGCGGTGGGTCGCACAGACGATGCGCAGATCGACCGGAATCGCCCGCGTGCCGCCGAGCGGCACGACGGTACGCTCCTGCAGCACGCGCATCAGGCGCACTTGCTGGGCGAGCGGCATGTCGCCGATTTCGTCGAGAAAAAGCGTACCGCCGTCGGCCTGCACGATCTTGCCGACGCTGCCGCGTTTTTTTGCGCCGGTGAACGCGCCGTCCTCGTAGCCGAACAATTCTGCCTCGATCAGCGTATCGGGCAACGATGCGCAATTCAGCGCGATGAAGGGCGCGGCCCGCCGCGGCGAATCGTGATGGATCGCGCGAGCGAGCCATTCCTTGCCGGTGCCGGTTTTGCCGAGTACGAGAATGGGAATATCGCGTCCGCGCAGCTTGGCGACTCTGCGCAGGATTGCAGACACTTGCGCGTCGCCTGTATCGAGCGTTTCGAGTGTGGCGAGCGGCGCGGGTGGCGCCCCTTCGCCGAAGCGAGCCGCAGCACGCGTGCCGCTGGAAGTGGCCGCACGCGCCGCGTCAGGCAGCGTTTTTGCCGAAGCCACATAGCGTGGCACCGCAAATTCGCCGCGTGCGATCACACGCACGCCGCTCGGCAACGTCAGCTCGATGCTTTCGCCTGGTGCTCGGGCGATCTGTTGCAGCAGCCGGGCGAATGCGATCCCGAATAATGCGTCGAAGGTTTGTCTTTGCAGGTCGGCGAGCGGCTGCCCGAATTGAAACAGCGCGCTGCGATTCGCGGACAGGAACGTGCCGTCCGGCGCGAACGCGGCAAGCCCTTCGTATAGCGTGCCGATGAATTCCGCGCGCGCGTGAAAGTGGACACGAATGGCGTCGACGAATTGATTGGAGAACAGATGATTTTCGATCATCTGTGCCGACATCCGCACGAGCGCGAGCGTGTGTTTGTGGAAGCCGCGCGTGTCGCCGCTGACATCGAGCGCGCCGATGGTGCGCCCGAATGGATCCGCGATCGGCGCGCACGAACAGGTGAGGATCCGGTTCGCGTGCAGGAAATGCTCGCCGGCGTGCACGACGGTTGGCTGCCCGTCGACCAGCGCGGTGCCGATCGCGTTCGTGCCGCGATCCGCTTCGGCCCATGACACGCCCGGACACAACGCGACGCGGTTGGCTTTTTCTACGAAGTCGCTGTCACCGAGGCTGTGGAGAATCACGCCGTGATTGTCGGTGAGCAGCACCATGCTTTGCGTGTCGACGATCTGCGCGTGCAAGGTCTCCATCACCGGGAGTGCGTGGGTATAGAGCGACTGATTGCGATCGACAAGCTCACGCAGCGCGGGGCGGCACAGTGGATGAAAGTCCGGCGTTTCCGACGCACGCAGACCGACTTCGAGCGAGCGGGCATGAGCTTGCGCGATGACATCTGGCCGACCGAGGGTGGGCGGCGTGGCAGGACGTTGGATCAAAGCATGTCTCCGGTTATCGGCCCCGGCGGGTGCATTGCCCACGCATTGCCCACCGTTGCGTTGCGCAGTGCAACATACGCGTCTGCTGCCGAACACCGATATTACAGGACGAATCAGGACCCAGGCGAAAGCCGCGCGGCAGGGAAAAACCGAGTCGCGCGGTGGAGAAGCGGTGCCTCAAATCACCCTGTCAGGCACCAGAATTGAGTAAATAAAAAGGAAAACTTGCGCAGCGCCTGAACTCGTCTACAGTGAATCAAATCACCTCCGCGGGGCGCGAAGTACGGCGCCCTCGAAAACGTGGGGTGACGGACCCGCGCCATCAGCATTCGACAAGGAGGAAAAGCGCTGCAGGTGCGACCAGACTCAACCAGCGTGCGCAGTACCAATCGACCCATGCGCAGCACCACCCCTTTAGGTGAACTCCCATGCAGATACTATTCCCGAACGAAACTCCTGAATATTCAGGTCGCGAACTTACCTTGGCGTTCCCGGCGATGGTTGATGGGCAAAGGGTGGAGTGCATGATCACGGCTGAGGCGCTGGAAGATCACTTCGGCGCCGCATCGCCGCGTCTGGAAGACATGGTCGGCGCATTCGACGCGCACCGGGCCCGGATCGAAGCCGCCACGAGGCGTCTGCTATCGGAAACGCGGGCGCAATGTCTGGTGCTGAGGAGCGGCTACGTGCGCTTCTATGAAGCGAACTGGCGCAACTGAACGGATCCGTACCGCGGCGCTTATTCGCTGCCGAGGTAGAAATACCGGAACAGAAAAATCGCCGCGATGATCCACACCACCAGGTTCACTTTGCGCGCCTGCCCGGTCAGCAGTTTCAGGCCGGCATACGAAATGAAACCGAACGCGACGCCATTGGCGATCGAGTAGGTGAACGGCATCAGCAGGGCGGTGAGCGCGGCCGGCACGACTTCGGTGGCGTCGTCCCACGGCAGGTCGAGCATTTCGCGCAGCATCAGGCACGACACGTACAGCAGGGCTGGCGCCGTCGCGTAGCCGGGCACTACGCCCGCCAGCGGCGCGAAAAACAGCGCCGCGAGGAACAGCACGGCGACGGTGATCGCCGTCACGCCCGTGCGGCCGCCGGCCTGCACGCCCGACGCGCTTTCGATATACGCCGTGGTCGACGAGGTGCCCAGCATCGAGCCGGCCAGAATCGCCGTGCTGTCGGCGAGCAGCGCGCGGTTCAGCCGAAACATCTTGCCTTCGACCAGCAGCCCTGCGCGATTGGCCACGCCCATCAGCGTGCCGGTCGCATCGAACAATTCGACGAGGAAGAACACCAGGATCACGTTCAGTACGCCGCTGGAGAGCGCGCCGCGAATGTCGAGCTGGAACAGCGTCGGGGTAATCGACGGCGGCGCGGAAACGATGCCGTGGAACTGATTGCCGCCGAAGAAAAAGCTCAGCACCGTCACGCCGACAATACCGATCAGGATCGCACCGCGCACCCGCAGATAGTCGAGCGTGACGATCGCGAAGAAGCCGATCACCGCGAGGACCACATGCGCGTTGTGCAGGTCGCCGAGCGTGACGAGCGTGGCCGGATTGCCGACCACCACGCCGGCCGACTTCAGCGAAATGATTGCGAGAAACAGGCCGATGCCGCCGGTGATGGCGATACGTATCGAATGCGGAATGCCGTTGACGATCACCTCGCGCACGCGAAACAGCGTGACGATCAGGAACAGGCAGCCGGAGATGAACACCGCGCCGAGCGCGGCTTGCCACGTGAAACCCATGCCCTTCACGACGGTGTACGCGAAGTACGCGTTCAGGCCCATGCCGGGCGCGAGCGCGATCGGATAGTTCGCGTAGAGGCCCATGATCAGCGAGGCGAGTGCGGCCACGATGCAGGTCGCGACGAACACCGCGTCCTTCGGCATGCCGGCGTCGCCGAGAATCGCCGGGTTGACGAAGATGATGTAGGCCATCGTCAGGAACGTGGTCAGCCCAGCGAGCACTTCGGTGCGCAGGTTGGTGCCTGCGGCGTCGAAGCCGAAGTATCGTTTTATGGAGTCCATGAGGCGGGTCTCTCGTTGTTCAAAATTGACGGCGGTAACCCGAATCGCGTGACTGCGGGCCTTGCCGAAGGGGCGAGATGATACCTTGCCAGCGCGCGGGGCGGAGCGGCAAGCGAATTCACGATGGTGCGGCGGGGGGCTTGCGGGGGGAGTGTACGGCATGCAAGACCAACGTCGCCTGCGACCCTTGCAGTCGCGGGCGGCCCGGCATGCCGCTTCAAGGCCTGGATGAGACTGCTTACTGCGGCATGCTCCCACCCATCTGCTGCGCCCGCCGTGCGGCGACGATGCGGCCAGCGCTTAGCGCGTTGTCCGGATAGTCGATCCAGTCGAGCGGATCGTAGCCGGCGGCGCGCCATTCGGCCAGATCGGCCTTCACCTGGGCACGCGTTAGCGGCGCCGATGGATCGTAAGGCCGCGCGGGCTGCGCAACCGCGGTGCTCATACTCACGGCGGCTAACAGTGCGCCGAGTCCAGCTAGAGAAGCGATTTTCATGATTAGCTCCTATGGAGAGGTTAAAAACGACCCCTAGATTTCAATTTTCATAGGCATTCCGAGTAAGTCGATTGAAGACAATGCGCCATTTCACCCTGTGATCCAGAACGGGCCACAGTGGACTGGCGCGCCTCCCCCCGGTTCAGGAGGCCGACGGCTTGCTGAAGCGGTCCAGCACCGCGCTCAGCAAATCGATCGGCAGCGGAAATACGATCGTCGAATTCTTGTCGGCGGCGATCGTCGTGAGGGTTTGCAGATAGCGCAGCTGCATGGCTTGCGGCTGCCGTGCGAGCGTCTGCGCCGCTTCCAGCAGATGCTGGGAGGCCTGCAATTCACCTTCCGCATGAATGACCTTGGCGCGCCGTTCGCGCTCGGCTTCGGCCTGACGGGCGATCGCGCGGATCATCGTTTCGTTGATGTCCACATGCTTGATCTCGACGATCGACACCTTGATGCCCCACGCGTCGGTCTGCGCATCGAGCACTTTCTGGATATCGGCGTTCAGCTGCTCGCGATCCGCCAGCAGTTCATCGAGCTCGTGCTTGCCGAGCACCGCGCGCAGCGTGGTTTGCGATAGCTGGCTGGTCGCCTCGAAATAGCGTGCCACCTGTATCACCGCTTTTTCCGGATCGACGACGCGGAAATACACCACGGCGTTGACCTTCACCGAAACGTTGTCGCGCGTAATCACATCTTGCGGCGGCACGTCGAACACGACGGTGCGCAAATCCATCCGCACCGCCTGCTGCACGATCGGAATGATCAGGACCAGCCCCGGCCCCTTGACCTTCCAGAAGCGCCCGAGCATGAACACCACGCCGCGTTCGTATTCGCGAAAAATCCGTATCGATGAAGCAATCAGTACGGCCGCCAGCAGAATCAGAATGCTGCTGAAGCCGAATGTGAAACCGATCATGAGCGTTCTCCTTGTTGTTGTGTTTCCGCGGGCACCACGGTCAGCGTCAGTCCGCGCCGCGCGGTGACGCGCACCGCGTGACCGGCTGCGACCGGGGCCGTGCTGGACACCCGCCAGCGTTCACCGTGCACCTGAGCCCAGCCGGCCAGCGTGCCGCCCGCTGCTGCGTCTGCCGTTGCGTCCCCCGGCAGCAGGCCGCCGTCGAGCACGACGCCGAGACTGCCGATCAACCCTTCCGAACCCGTCACCACGGGCCGGCGCCGCGCGCGCAAGGCGAGCCTCGACACGCCGAACACAAAAGCGACGCTGAACACGGCCACGGCGGCAATCAGGGGCAGCGGAATGCCGTAGCCGGGCACGTCGGTATCGATCAGCATCAACGAGCCGATCACGAACGCGACCACACCGCCGAAGCCGAGCGAGCCGAAGGTCGGCAGAAACGCCTCGCCGATCAGGAATGCGATGCCGAGAAAGATCAGGCCGAGCCCGACGTAATTGACCGGCAGCATCTGCATCGCGAAGAGCCCCATCAGCAGACTGATGGCGCCGACCACGCCCGGCAGCACGAAGCCCGGATTGGCGAACTCGAAGAAGAGGCCGTACATGCCGATCATCAGCAGGACCAGCGCGACGTTCGGATCGGTGATGACCGCGAGGAACTGGCTGCGCCAGTCGGCTTCGAGCGTGACGACCGGCGCGTTGGCCGTGCTGAGCTTGACGTCGCCGCGGCTTGTACCGATCGTGCGCCCGTCCACCTGGCGCAGCAGGTCGGGAATGTCGCGCGCATTCAGATCGACCACGTGCTGCGCGAGCGCTTCGCTGGCCGACAGGCTGACAGCCTCGCGCACGGCGCGCTCGGCCCAGTCGGCGTTGCGTCCGCGCATTTGCGCGAGGCCGCGGATGTAGGCGGCGGCGTCGTGGACCTGCTTGCGCAGTTCGGTGGATTGGCTGTCGAGCGGAAGGGCGGCGCTGGCAGAGTTGGCAGCGCTTGCCGAATCGGCTGAGGCAGGTGCTCCGGGGCCGTTCTTTTGCGCGCCAGCACCGGCACCGGCACCGGCACCACCGCCACCGCCACCGCCACCGCCACCGCCACCGCCACCGCCTGGCAGACCCGGCATACCGCCGCCGCCCGCGGGCGGCTCCGCACCG
The DNA here is from genome assembly GCF_050434205.1 of Paraburkholderia sp. GAS348. Classification (NCBI taxonomy): domain Bacteria; kingdom Pseudomonadati; phylum Pseudomonadota; class Betaproteobacteria; order Burkholderiales; family Burkholderiaceae; genus Paraburkholderia; species Paraburkholderia sp. GAS348. The sequence continues at coordinate 46,249 of NZ_JBNPVT010000021.1, read as the reverse complement.
CCGATGCCCATCTGGATCGGCGTCGCCGCGCCGAGATTGGTGCCCGGGGCCATCGCCGCAATATGGCTGGCATAGACGATATAGGTGCCGGCGCTTGCCGCGCGCGCGCCGCTCGGGGCGATAAAGGTGGCGACCGGCACCGGCGAGCCGAGAATCGCCTTGATGATCTGCCGCATCGACGTATCCAGTCCACCGGGCGTATCGAGTTGCAGGACGGCGAGTTGCGCGCGGTCGTCGGCGGCGCGCTGCAGGCTGCGCACGATGAAGTCAGCGCTGGCCGGATCGATCGCGCCGCTCACCGGGATCACGACAACGCTATTCGGCGCGACGGCGGCCTCGGCGACCCAAGCCCGCGGCGCGTTTTCGCACAATGCGAATCCCACGGCCAAAAGCATGCCGAACGCGGTCATGCCGCGCATCAACCGGCCCACGACTCCGCCACGAATAGGCGCAGGGTGCGGACCAGACTGCCGGAACGGGAGACGCGGAGACGTGCTCATCGCTGATGGCTGCCGCGCTATGCCGACAGGTATCGGCCGGCGCGGGCCGATACCCCAAAAAGGCTGGCCTGCTCCTTACAGCTTAGTCCGATTCAATGCGGTGCGTGAAATCCGCATGTGCCGGCCGGTAATCGCTCGGCCGCATGCCGGTCCACTTGCGAAACGCGCGATGAAACGCGCTCGGCTCGGCAAAACCCACGGCGGTGGCGATGTCGGCGATCGTGCGATCGGTGTCCTGCAGTTCGCCGATTGCGACGTCGCGCCGCAAGTCGTCCTTGATCGACTGATACGTATAGCCTTCCTGTTTCAGACGCCGCCGCATCGTCGCTTCAGCGACGTTGAGGCGCAGCGCCATCTGGTCGGCGGCGGGCCAGCCAGCCATCGGCAGCGCGCGCAGCATCTTGCGCACTCGCGCGGCGAGCGAGCCGGGATTGCGGTATTTGACGATGAAACTGCCGGGCGCATCGCGCAGGAACGGCTTCACCGACTTGGTGGTCTGGATCACCGGCAGCTCGAGAAACGCCGGCGACAGGTCGACGTACGACTCGGCCTGATCGAACGCCATGTCGTCGCAGAACATCAGGCGGTATTCATGCGCGGCAGGCGGCGCGGCGCAGCGAAAGCGCGCCTCGATGAGCGGAATGCGCCGCCCGACCAGCCAGCACAGCAGACCGTAGACGACGATAAAGTAGGTCGCGTAAGCAAACATGGCGGGCGGCTTCGCGCCTTCGCGTTCGATATACCGCAAGCGCACGCGCTGCGCATCCGTCTCGATCTGTGCGCCAAGATCGTCCAGCACGAGCCGCATGAAGCCGACCGCCCGGGCGAGCGCTTGTGCGCCGTTACCCGCGCTCAGCGCCATCTGGGTCATCGCAATGAAGCTGCCGCTTTTCATGCGGTGCGAATCCTGGCCGAAGAACTCGTCGTCGAGCGCGCGGGCGATGCCGGCCCACAGCGCGCCGTACTGCGCCGACGAGACCCGGCTTTTCGGCGACGCCAGCATCGTGGCTGCGATGCCGGCGGCTTCGGCGAGCGGCAGCGCCTCGAAACCGCGTGCCCGCGCCAACGCCAGGGCCTCTTCGACCAGCGTGACGGAAATCGTGCCTCTGTCGTTCCTGAGGTTCTTGAAGTTCTTCATGTTTTTCATGGCTGTCTGGCAAACGCGCTCAGGATTTCCCTTGTGGAGATCCGCTAAGCCTTTGAAAACGTAGCCTGAATCGGCTTTGCATGATACCGGTATGGCAAATGCGCTCAGTCAGAATGATCGGGTCGAGCATCGAACCTGTCCAGCAGCTTCCCTACACTTGGCCTCAACCGATCGCGGGACGCATCGCCCGTAGACACCACGGCGAGACCGGCCACCCCCCGCGACGAGCCGCAGATGACGAGGCCGCGCCTCGCCGCCGCGACTCGATGCACCTGACAGGATCGAGCCATGGACAGCTTCTACACCGACGAACAGCGGATGATCCGCGACGCCGCCCGCGACTTCGCCACTGAGCGCCTCGCACCGCATGCCGGGGAATGGGATCGCGACGCGAAGCTGCCGGCGGAAGTCGTGACGCAAATGGGCGAGCTGGGTTTTCTCGGCATGATCGTGCCGTCCGAGTGGGGTGGCGCCTATACCGACTATGTGGCGTATGCGCTCGCCATCGAAGAGATCGCTGCGGGCTGCGCCGCCTGCGCCACGCTGATGAGCGTGCACAATTCGGTCGGCTGCGGGCCGATCCTGAACTTCGGCACGGACGCGCAAAAGGACCGCTATCTGCAAGACCTCGCCACGGGCCGCCGCATCGGCGCGTTTTGCCTGACCGAGCCGCAAGCCGGCTCCGAGGCGAACAATCTGCGCACCCGCGCCGTGCTGCGCGACGGCAAATGGATTCTGAACGGCAACAAGCAGTTCGTGACCAACGGGGCGCGCGCCAACATTGCAATCGTGTTTGCCGTCACCGATCCGGACCGGGGCAAGCGTGGCCTGTCAGCCTTCATCGTGCCGACCGATACGCCGGGCTTCAACGTCGGCAAACCCGAGCATAAGCTCGGTATTCGCGCATCGGATACCTGTCCCATCTCGCTCGACGATTGCGCGGTGCCCGAAGGCAACCTGCTCGGCGAACCGGGCGAAGGCCTGCGCATCGCGTTGTCGAATCTCGAGGGTGGCCGCATTGGTATTGCGGCGCAGGCGGTCGGCATCGCGCGAGCCGCATTCGATGCCGCCCGTCTCTACGCGAACGAACGCATCCAGTTCGGCAAGGCGTTGAAGGACCACCAGACCATCGCCAATATGCTCGCTGACATGGCGACCCGCCTGAACGCCGCGCGTCTGCTCGTGCATCACGCGGCGCGGTTGCGCACGGCGGGCAAGCCGTGTTTGTCCGAGGCATCGCAGGCCAAGCTGTTTGCGTCGGAACTCGCAGAGGAAATCTGCTCGAATGCGATCCAGATTCACGGTGGCTATGGCTATCTTGAGGACTACGCGGTGGAACGCCATTATCGCGACGCCCGCATCACGCAGATTTACGAAGGAACCAGTGAAGTGCAGCGGATGGTTATCGCGCGCCATGTTTAGACGAAAGATAGGTGGCGTTTGAGTGCAAAATAGTCTGTCAGCAGGGCAAAAACCAGAGCGCATACCGCGCCACCAGCATGGGATCAGAGTAAGCGCTAAAGCGCTAACTCTGATCGACATAGGAGACGACGATGACTGCAGCGAAGGGCTTTCTCGAAGCGCGCGACCTGTTATTGCGCCACCGAACCGACTACGAGCGCGCCTACGGCGAATTCGTGTGGCCGACGCCAGGCAAGTTCAACTGGGCGCTCGATTACTTCGATGTGATCGCCCGAGATAACGATAAGCCGGCGCTGTGGATCGTCGACGATCCGGCAAGCGACGGCCTGCGCCTCTCCTACGCGCAAATGTCGGAGCGCTCGTCGCGCATGGCGAACTTCCTGCGCGGCCTCGGCGTGGGGCGCGGCGACCGCTTGCTGCTAATGCTGCCGAACCGCGTCGAACTCTGGGACGTGATGCTCGCAGCCATGAAGCTCGGCGCGATCGTTCTGCCCGCCACCACCCAGCTTTCCGCCGACGACGTGCGCGATCGGGTGCAGATCGGCGGCGCGCAGTTCGTGGTGGTCGATAGCGCGGAACTGGCCAAGTTCGACGCGCTAGAGGTGCCGCTCACGCGCATCTCGGTCGGCACGCCGCGCGAAGGCTGGATCGATCTTGCTGCAGCCTATGACGCATCGCCGCAATTCACGCCGGAAGGCGTCACGCATGCCACCGATCCGCTGCTGCTGTACTTCACGTCAGGCACGACCTCGAAGCCGAAGCTGGTCGAGCACACGCACCTGAGTTACCCGATCGGCCATCTGTCGACCATGTACTGGATCGGCTTGCAACCGAACGACATCCATTGGAATATCAGCTCGCCGGGCTGGGCCAAGCACGCATGGAGCTGTTTCTACGCGCCGTGGAATGCGCAGGCCTGTGTGTTTGTTTTCAACTTTGCGCGCTTCGTGCCGAAAGAAACGCTCGACGTGCTGGTGCGTTTCAACGTCACCACGCTGTGCGCCCCACCGACCGTCTGGCGCATGCTGGTGCAGGAGCATCTCGCCGACTATCCGGTGAAGCTGCGCGAGATCGTCGGCGCGGGCGAGCCGTTGAATCCGGAGATCATCGAACGCGTCAAGCATGCCTGGGGTATCACGATTCGCGACGGTTTCGGCCAGACCGAAACGACCTGCCAGATCGGCAACTCGCCGGGGCAACCGGTGGTGCCGGGGTCGATGGGCCGTCCGTTGCCGGGCTACAAAGTCGAGCTCCTCGATGCCGACGATCAAGCCGTCACCGAAGGCGAAATCTCGCTGCCGTTGGCCGAACGTCCGCTCGGTTTGATGACGGGCTACGCGAACAATGCCAATGCCACCGCGCAAGCCATGCGCAACGGTTTCTACCATACCTCCGACGTCGCGCTACGCCGCGACGATGGCTACTACGTCTACGTCGGCCGCGCCGACGACGTGTTCAAATCGTCCGATTACCGGCTAAGCCCGTTCGAACTCGAAAGCGTGCTGATCGAACACGAAGCGATCGGCGAAGCAGCCGTGGTGCCGAGTGCCGACGCGCTGCGCCTGTCGGTGCCCAAAGCGTTCGTCACCGTGCGTCAGGGCTATGAAGCCGGTCCCGAACTTGCACGCGCGGTCTTCGCGTTCTCGCGCGAAAAACTCGCACCGTACAAGCGGATTCGCCGCCTGCAATTCAGTGAATTGCCGAAAACCATCTCCGGCAAGATCCGCCGCGTCGAATTGCGGCGCCGCGAAATGGAGCGCGAGGCCGAGCCGGCGCGCCTGCCGGACGAGTATTGGGAAGAGGATTTCCCGGATCTGCGTTGATTATTTTTATTCCCGGTCACTGCCCGGCCGATACACGGCCACTGCACAGGAGTTCCAGCATGAGCGCAATTGCTTCGAACCATCCCGCCACCGTCAAGCTGCTGATCAACGGCGAGTTCGTCGAATCCAAAACCACCGAATGGCGCGACATCGTCAACCCGGCGACGCAAGAGGTGCTCGCACGCGTACCGTTCGCCACCGCCGATGAAGTGAGCGAAGCGATCCGCTCGGCGCACGCCGCATTCAAGACGTGGAAGGACACACCGGTCGGCGCGCGCATGCGCATCATGCTGAAGTTCCAGGCACTGATTCGCGAGCATTCGCCGCGCATCGCCAAGACCTTGAGCGCCGAGCAGGGCAAGACGATTCCCGACGCGGAAGGCGATATTTTCCGCGGACTCGAAGTGGTCGAACACGCCTGCTCGATCGGTACCTTGCAGCAGGGTGAATTCGCCGAGAACGTGGCGGGTGGCGTCGATACCTACACGCTGCGTCAGCCGATCGGCGTATGCGCCGGCATCACGCCATTCAATTTTCCCGCGATGATTCCGTTGTGGATGTTCCCGATGGCGATCGTCTGCGGCAATACGTTCGTGCTGAAGCCTTCCGAGCAGGATCCGTTGTCGACCATGCAACTGGTCGAACTGGCGCTCGAAGCCGGTGTGCCGAAGGGTGTGCTGAATGTCGTGCACGGCGGCAAGGACGTGGTCGATGCGCTCTGCACGCACGATCTGGTGAAAGCGATTTCCTTCGTCGGTTCGACGGCGGTCGGCACGCATGTTTATCGCCTTGGCAGCGAACACGGCAAGCGCGTGCAATCGATGATGGGTGCAAAGAATCATGCCGTGGTGCTGCCCGATGCGAATCGCGAGCAGACCTTGAATGCGCTGGCTGGCGCAGGTTTCGGCGCGGCGGGACAGCGTTGCATGGCGACTTCGGTGGTCGTGCTGGTCGGCGCGGCGCAGCAATGGCTGCCCGATCTGGTCGCGAAGGCGAAGACGCTGAAGGTCAACGCGGGCAATGAGCCGAATACGGACATTGGCCCGGTAGTCTCACGTGCCGCGAAGCAGCGCATTCTCGGCCTGATCGAAACGGGCGTGAAAGAGGGCGCCACGCTGGCGCTCGACGGCCGCGACGTGACGGTGCCGGGTTACGAGCAAGGCAATTTCATCGGCCCGACGGTGTTCACCGATGTCACCACCGAAATGGAGATCTACCGTCAGGAAATCTTCGGCCCGGTGCTGGTGGTGCTGAATGCCGCGACGCTCGATGACGCGATCGCGCTCGTCAACCGCAATCCGTTCGGCAACGGCGTGGGCCTCTTCACGCAAAGCGGCGCGGCGGCGCGCAAATTCCAGAGCGAGATCGATATCGGCCAGGTCGGCATCAACATTCCGATTCCCGTGCCGGTGCCGTTTTTCAGCTTTACCGGCTCGCGCGGCTCGAAACTCGGCGACCTCGGGCCGTACGGCAAACAGGTCGTGCAGTTCTACACGCAGACCAAAACCGTCACCGCCCGCTGGTTCGACGACGACACCGTCAACGACGGCGTCAACACGACCATCAGCCTGCGCTGAGCCCTCGAGTCTATTGCTTTGCATGGGATGAGAGACGACATCATGAAAATAGGCTTTATCGGACTCGGCAACATGGGCGCGCCGATGGCGCTCAACCTGCTCAAGGCGGGCCACGCGGTCAACGTATTCGACCTCAGCGCGCAAGCTGTGCAAGCGCTGGTCGATGCAGGCGCCAAGGCGGCAGGTTCCCCGAAAGCGGCGGTGACCGAGGTCGAATGTGTGATCACGATGCTGCCGGCAGCCGCACACGTGCGCAGCGTGCTGAGCGCGGATGACGGCGTATTCGCCGGCATCGCGAAAGGCGTGACGATCATCGATTCGAGCACCATCGATCCGGCAAGCGTGAAGGCGTTTGCTGAACTGGCCGTGCAACACGGCAACACCTTCGTCGACGCACCCGTCTCGGGCGGCACCGGCGGCGCGGCGGCGGGCACGCTGACCTTCATGGTCGGCGGCAGCGCGGATGCGTATGAGCAGGTCAAGCCGGTGTTGTCGGCGATGGGCAAGAACATCGTGCATTGCGGCGACACCGGCACCGGTCAGGTCGCCAAGATCTGCAATAACCTGGTGCTCGGCATCACGATGGCAGGCGTGGCCGAGGCAATGTCATTGGGCGAGGCGCTTGGCATCGACTCGAAAGTGCTGGGCGGGATCATCAATACCTCGACGGGCCGCTGCTGGAGTTCGGACACGTATAACCCGATGCCTGGCGTGATCGAGACCGCGCCGTCGACGCGCGGCTATACCGGTGGCTTTGGCACCGATCTGATGTTAAAGGACCTGGGCCTCGCCACCGACGCCGCGAAATTCGCGCGTCAACCGGTGTATCTCGGCGCGCTGGCGCAGCAGCTCTATCAAACGATGAGCACGAAGGGCGCGGGACGTCTGGACTTCTCGGCGGTGATCAAGCTCTATCGCAAGGACGGCAAGGACGGCAAGGACGGCAAGGACGGCAAGGACGGAGACGCGTCATGATCGAACGGAGGTAGTGGTGCATCCGGAATCTGTGTTCTCGCACATTTAACTCGTCCAACGTACGCTGTTCATTACGCGCATGCTGTGGACAGTCAGTCGTCGAGCGTTTCGTGTACCGCCTCGGCACCCTGTCTCCAGTAGCTGGCCGCGCGAATGCGCGACTTGTCGACGCCACGTTCCGTGCACAGGTGGTAGCGCACCGCACGCATCGTCGCGGATTCGCCGGCAGCCCACACGTAGCCTTCACCGTTTTCCGGCAAGTAGATTTCGCGTACCGCTTGCAGCAAGGCCTCGCCGCGGTAGCCCGATTCGCTGCGATGACGCCAGATGATATGCAGTTCGGCCCGCGTCGCGAACTCGATCTGTGCGGACGGATCGGCCACTTCGATCACCGCCGCGACGCGTGTGCCGGCAGGCAACTCTTCAAGGCGGCGGGCAATGGCCGGCAACGCGGTATCGTCGCCGATCAGCAGATGCCAGTCGAAGCCGGTCGGTATCACCAGCGAGCCGCGCGGGCCGCCAATGCCGAGATACTGGCCCACTTTGGCTTGCGCCGCCCACGTTGCAGCCGGGCCGGCCTCGTGCATGGCGAACTCGATGTCCAGTTCGCGCGCGTCAGCGTCGAAGCGGCGCGGGGTGAAGTCTCGGGCGGTCGGCCGCGGCAGGCCGGCGGGAAACACGGGACCGTCAGAGCCGGCTTCCGGCAGCACGGGTTGGTCGGCGCCGGGTTCGGGGAAGAACACTTTGATGTGATCGTCGAACGAAGCGGAGACGAAGTCCTGCAGATCGTCACCCGTGAAGGTGACGCGAATCAGATGCGGGGTCAGCGCGTGCACCGCTTTGACCTGCAACAGACGGAACTTCAGCGGATGCCGCACGCGATGGACCGCCAGATCGGCCCGGTTGTCTTTTGTCTGCATAAGGGTGCCACTCCTGTTGGTTTGATCGGCGCGCGAAGGCGCACATGGGCACCTTCGAACGCAAGTGTCGAATGGCGCGATCTCAAGCGGTTGGTTCGCTGCTGCCTTCGTCGCTGCCGGGATTGCCTTCGCCTTCGATTTCATGTGCCGCGCGCATCAGGATCGCGGCGATGCGGCGCTGTTCGGCGGCCGGCGCGTTGTCGCGGCGCAGGAGCGCATGTTTCAGCGTGCGGCGCGCTTCGTTCAGTTCCGGCAGCCAGCCGCCTTCGCTGATGTCGGCCGGCTCCTCGCCGGCAAACGCGCGGCGCACGGAATCCATCTTGCGGGCGATATGCGCCAGTTTGGCGAGCATCAATTCGACGCGGTCGCGGTTGGCGGCCAGGTACTCACGGCCCGCTTCCGATAGTTCGTAACGCTTACGGTTGCCTTCGATCTGCACGGTCACGTAGCCGAGTTCTTCCAGATACGTGAGCGCCGGATAGACCATGCCGGGGCTCGGGCTATAGAAACCGTTTGAGCGCGTTTCGAGCGCCTTGATCAGCTCGTAGCCGTGGCTCGGCTGCGCGTCGATCATCGAGAGCAGCAGCAATTGCAGATCGTCGGAGCTGAATTTGCGGCCGCGCGGAAAACCGTCGCCGTCGCCCCCGAAGCCGCCGGGGCCGCCGCCACCGAAGTGCCCGCCACGGCCGCCGCCGCGATGCTCCTGATGGCGGCCGATCGCGTGCCAAAGTGCATGCAAAGACGGGCGGCCATGTCCTGCGAAGAAACCTTCGTCCGCGCCCCGCGAACGGGAGAAACGATGTTGATGTCGCATCTTGGGTGCTCGTATTGTGTCTTAAGATGTATCGTAAGATATATATCTAAAGATAGTTTGTCAAACTTATTTTTGCACTGTTCCAGTCACAAGGGACCGCATGGCCTGCGCCGCGCATCGAGATGATCGATGGCTTGAATTCAGGGTGGATCGATTTCAAAGACGGCGTGAACGAGCGGGTGGTCGGCGGCACCGCTTATCGGACGGTGTTGGCGGAGTGGGGCGAGCGTGCGGGCTGAGACGCAGCGCGGTGGAGACGAGGACATGGCACGCGGAAGCTCCCCGGGCGAACTGGAAAACGCCGCAGGACATCAAGGATCAGTGTGCGTTAGCGAGTTTCATTGTTCATCCCCTCAGGATCGGGTTGCCGTGATGAGGCGAGCGCAACACGGGACGAGACAGAGCAAGACAGCCAATAACCAGAACGCACCTTGCAGACCGACACCCTTGGCGACGAAACCCACGCCCGCCGGGCCGACAAGATTCCCCGCATAACCGGTGGTCGTGATGGCAGCCACAGCGAGTGCGGATGGCATGGCTTTTTGTGAACCCGCGCGGCGAAACAGTATGGGCACGATATTCGATGCGCCGAGGCCAATCAGCAGGAAGCCGGCCATCGCAATCGCGCTCATCGGCGCAGTCAGCAGAATCACAAAGCCGGCGGTCGCGAGCAGCCCTCCCCAGAACATCGTGGGCCGATCTCCGACGCGTGCCGTAATCGCGTCCCCTCCTAATCGTCCGGCAGTCATTGCAATGGAGAAAAGCATATAGCCCAGTCCACCCTGGGTGGCGACGACCAGTCCCTTGTCCGTGATGAGCAGCGCGCTCCAGTCAAGTAGCGCACCTTCGGTAAGAAATGTGATCGCGGCGAGACCGGCGAGCAGCAGCACAATGCCTCGTGGTGTGACGAACAAGGGGCCGTCATTCGTCTGGAGCGTCTTGAGCAGCCGCGGCTGTGCAATGGCGATTGCGGTGAGCATCAGTGCGGCACATATCGATGTGCTCGCGAGCGTCCCGATGCGCATCGAAAGCAAAAAGGTCATCAAAGTGGATCCTGCGAATCCACCGACACTGAATAGCGCATGAAACCCCGACATCAAAGGTCGGCCCGCCGCGCATTCAACTTCGACCGCGTGGACATTCATCGCGACATCGAGCGAACCGAGCGAGGCGCCAAAAGCGAACAAGGCGAGTCCCAGTGCGAACGGTGTGCTGACAATTGTCAGCAGCGGCAGGATCGCGGCTAGCCCGAGTCCTCCGGCGACAATGATCGGCTTGCTGCCGTATCGCGCGCTGAGTGCGCCTGTCACCGCCATCGCGACGACCGAACCCAGGCCAATGCAAAGTAGCAGCATGCCGAGCGCGCCGTCATCAACGCCAAGTCGTTGCTTGGCAAACGGCACGAGCGGCGCCCAGCATGCGACACCCAATCCCGCCACGAGAAAGGCAAGGCGGGTTGCGAGCCGGGTTGCCGGCTGGTCAGAAGACATCTCGCTTTACTCCAGGATGAATCGGGCGCGCGCTCACTGGCTCGCGGGAGGCTCGGCCTTCAAAACCGAACGGCCGGCTTTTGACAAGGCCGCATGCTCTGCGCGTGGCATGTCGTGTTCGACGATGAGGTAGTCGATCACCTTGATCATTGCCACCCGGTGAGGCGCGCGGGCGGTGAGCTTGTCTGTCGTTGCAAGCACGACACTTTGCGCGCTTGCATCGAGGACGGCGCGTTTGAATGCCGCGTCGGCGATACCGAATGCGCTGATGCCGCCCTTTGGCGATATTGCGCAGGTACCGATGAAGCATCGGTCGACATTCAATTGCGCGACGTTCTGAACAGCGTTCGCATCGACACATCCGCCCACTGCGGGGTCGACCGCCCCGCCGATCATGATGAGGTGCAGATCGGATCGCCGAAGCACGGCAGCAGCGATATCAATGGAATTGGTCGCCACGGTGAGTTCGTAGTCTTCGGGCAACAGCCCGACGAGTGCAAGATTGGTGCTGCCGCTATCGAGGAACAGGAGTTCGCCGCGCTGAATCAAGGCCACGGCTGCGCGAGCCAATGCCGCCTTTCGCTCGCGCGCTTCGTCCATTCGGGCCGCCATTGGTGCCGACTCGGGCGTAATGGGCAGCGCGCCCCCGTAGACCCGGCGGCAGCGGCCTTCGGCCGCCAGCGCCCGGAGGTCGCGACGTATCGCGTCTTCGGAAACCTTGAATTCGACAGCGAGCGTAGCCGCCACTACCGGCTGGCCTTGCGCGAGCCGGTTCGCGATCTCGTCGCGTCGAGCGAGGGGGATTTCGTCATTCATGTTCGCACCTTATCATGCACAAACAAGAATGTAAACGTGCATAAACGTGCAAAGTGGGCGGCGATAAGCTACGCGCGATCTCTGTGTTACGGACGTGGAAATTTTCTAATCTTGATTCATGCCTGGTTCGGGTACCGGCGGCAGGCTGAAAAGGCCGACTCCAACCCTGGCTGTCTGCCCAGTGGACGCCGATTTTCGTGACCGGTTTAACTTGCAGTCGTGCTGGCGTGTCGATTCGCCGTCCCGTTCAATCACCTGCGCCCGCTCGCCATTCCGGGTGCAACCTCAAGGGGTTAAGCCAATGAAAGCCTATATCTTCTCCCTGCTCGCCGGCGTGCTGGTCGGTGTGATCTACAGCCTGATTCATGTGCGCTCGCCAGCACCGCCGCTCGTCGCGCTCGTAGGGCTGCTCGGCATTCTCGCGGGTGAACAGATCATTCCAGTAGGCAAACAGATGCTCTCCGGAAGCGGCTTTCACGCGGCATGGCAACAGTCGAAGTGCACTCAGCATATGTTTGGCTCGCTGCCAGGTCGCAATGCAGGCGATACGGCGCGTGTCACCGCGGCGAACTTACCGGAGAAGCGCTCATGAACAGCTCCACGACGACCGCTCCCGATCCGATTCTTCATCATGGCCGCTTCACGACGCTCGACAGAGGCAAGCCGCAAGCGAGCGCGGTTGCGATCCGGGACGGTGTCTTCGCCGCGGTCTAGCCGCCGTCCGGCGGTCAATGTGTTTCGTCAGGTATCGTCGCCTGTCTGCATCTGGCGGTGGGCGTTTCTGGCGAGGCAGGCATTAATCGTCGTCCTCCTCATGCTGACGATGTTTCCAGCCTTTGTGCCAGCTATTGTCGTGCCATTGACGGCGGTCCCTGTAGTCGCCCTCATATCCGTGGCTGTAGGCGACGGGCGCTTGCGCGTACACGACGGGAGGCTCCTGATATACGACTGGGGGTCCCTCGTATACGACGGGAGCCGCTTCAAAGACGACGGTTGGCGGCGCTTCATACACGGGAACGTGCCGCGCCGAACGCAGGCGATCCCGCGTGGCGAAATCGCCCGCACGACCAGGCCGCCCCGTAGCAAACTGCGGTGCAGCGAAATCCCGGGAAGGCGCAGCGCCGTGAGCGAACGAAGCAGAAGGTGCGTGCCGGGCGATCTCGGCATGGGAAACCGCAGTTCCGCGCGAAGAAGCCGACGATGATGGCGCGCCACGACCGGGCGAAGACGTCCATCGCTTTGGCGGTGCCGATCGGGTGATGCCGAGTGCCTGCCGCACGTTCGTCATAAAGTGCGACGCCCAATTCCCGCGATTCTGGGGCGCGCCGTTGCCCGCTTTGTCCGGCCGCCCTGTAGCTGGCCGCGGTGCGGCAGAAGCCCGGGAAGGTGCCGCGCGGCGTTCGAACGAAGTGGAAACCGTAGGCGGGGCGAGTTCGGTACGGGCGATTGCGGTTGCGCGAGCAGGAGGTGCGGTTGATGGCGCGACCGGACCGGACGAAGACACTTGTTGCGTCGGCGATGCCGGTCCGGTTATCCCGGGCACCGGCTGTGTGCTCGCCTTCGATTCGAGGTAGGCGCTCTGCTCATGGTTGGGCCAGGCATCATACGTGACGGCACCCACGACTCCGAAGGCCAATGCGCTTGCCGACGCAACCCAAAGCTCGGGGCGTCCGAACCGCGTAGGCGGTGCACCCGCTACTGGATCAACCGCAAGATCGGCGCCCACAGCCAGGCTACCCGCGCCCAGATGCAGCAACCCCGGCTGTCCGGACACGGCGCCAGCCCTCGACTCATTTCGTCTGATCTTTCGATAGACTTTGCTCACGCTTGTGTGCAGCCAAGGGAACCGCCTGAAGAGAATGATGAGCGAAACGATCGCGCACATCAGCGTGTTGGCCAGATTCATCCAGAACATCCCATTCGGAATTCCCCGGCTCATTTCGAGGAGCATGAGTGCGAAGGTGCCATTGCTGAGAGCCCAGCTTCCCCAACTGAGCAGACTGTGGCTGCGCACGTCTGCTTCCCTCGCGAGGAGTTTGCCGATGGTCGGAAGGTACGTCAGGATGCGCACCCCATTCCAGAACAGGAACATCGCGCTAAGTGCCCTGATGTAGAGTTCGTGAGACATCTCGACTCCCTTGCCATGCATGGCGGGCGGGCTCCGGTCACTACGATCATCCGCATCGGCTCGTCGCCAGCATGGAGTTAGGCATGAAATGCATGCCGACACCGTGTCCGGCCGCCCGTCCGGTGGTCCGATTTGTCGGCTGCGTGGGTGGCAACGTTTTCATAGCCCACTGGCTCATGATAGAAAACGTATCGCAACATCGCTGCTCCCCGTCTTCTATCGCCTAGGGAAGTGCTGAACAAGCCGGTGAATCCGGGACGTCCCGGTGACCTGAAGGCGTGCGGCCCAGATGACCCCTGAAAACAGTCGCCCAAAGCAAACCGTGGCCGATGCGTAATTCCTTTTGTGCCTGAAGGAGCTAAGACCCTCGGCGCAGCGCATCAGCAACGACGACGAACGCAGGAGTCGGCTGACGTCGGCTGGGATAGTAAAGATGAAAACCGGAAAACGACGGGCACCAGTCAGTCAGCACTCGCAAAAGCTCCCCTCTTTCGATCTCCGATAAGACCCGTTGTTCGGGAACGAAGGCAAGGCCAACGCCAGCGAGCGCGGCTTTCACGGCCATCGTCGCGGTATTGAAGACAAGTTGTCCTTCTACGCGCACGTTCAGCTCGCGTCCTCCTTTCTTGAACTCCCACGCGTAAATGCCCCCGGCCGTTGGCAGCCGAATGTTGATGCAGTTATGCGCCGTAAGGTCTTTCGGCGTCTTCGGCTTTGGATGCGTGGCGAAATATCCGGGAGTGCCAACAACGGCCATGCGTACGTCCGGGCCGATGCGAACGGCAACCATGTCCTTCGCAACCTGCTCTCCAAGCCGCACGCCCGCATCGAGTCGCTGTTCAACGATGTCCGTGAGTCCGTTGTCGATGACGACTTCGATCGTGATGTCCGGGTAATCGGGCAGAAGCTGTTCGATCACCGGCCACAGGAGCAATTCTGCCGCATGCTCTCCGGCGGCGATGCGCACAGTGCCCGCCGGCGTGTCCCGTAACGCGGTGAGCGCGTTCAGTTCGGCCTCGATCTCATCCAGGCGCGGGCCGACTGACTGGATCAGCCGTTCGCCCGCTTCGGTCGGGGAGATATTGCGTGTTGTTCTCGTCAAAAGCCTCAGTCCGAGCCGCGCTTCGAGATTGCGCACCGTCTGACTCAGCGCAGACTGTGAAACGCCAAGCTTCGCGGCGGCTTTGGTGAAGCTGCCCTCGCGAGCCACGCAGAGAAACGCTGTGATATCAGATAGATCGGAACGTGCCATTTATAAGCCCAGCTTCTAACTTCATGCTGATTTTAGCTATTTATTGCAGGAAAGCGCGTTGGTACATTGAAGATCACGACAACTGCGACAAGGAACGTTCATGCAGATCATCGAATGCGGCTCGCAGCCATCTGCGACGGGCCCGAATGAATACTTCACCGGGACGGTAAGGATCGACGCGCCATTCGCAGGCGAAGTGCCCTCCCGGAACGGCGGCGCCACCGTGACGTTCGAACCGGGCGCACGGACCGCATGGCACACGCACCCGCTGGGGCAGATATTGATCGTGACAGCAGGCCGCGGATGGGTGCAACGTGACGGTGGACCCGTAGAGGAAATCAGAACCGGTGACATCGTCTGGATTGCCCCCGGAGAGAAGCACTGGCACGGCGGGACCGCCACCACGGCGATGACGCATATCGCCATTGCTGAAAATCTCGACGGCAGTCCGGTCGACTGGATGGAGAAGGTTACGGACGAGCAGTATCAGGGCGGCGCGGCCCTAAAGGACTAAGGAGTCAGATCATGAAAAAACGCATTCTCGGAAAGAGCGGTCTCGAAGTGTCCGCGCTCGGCCTCGGCTGCATGGGGCTGAGCTTCGCCTACGGACCCGCAACGGAGAAAGCCGATGCGATCGAACTCATCCGCTCCGCCTTCGATCAGGGCGTGACCTTCTTCGATACCGCGGAAGCGTATGCACAGGGCGCAAACGAAACACTGCTGGGCGAGGCACTTGCGCCGTTCCGTGATCAGGTTGTGATCGCGACCAAGTTCGGTTTCGAGGGCGGCGACGTTCAGAAGGGCGTCAATAGCAAGCCGGACAATATCCGCACGGTGACGGACGCGGCACTCAAGCGGCTGCGCACGGATCGCATTGACCTGCTCTATCAGCACCGGGTCGATCCCGACGTGCCGATGGAGGATGTCGCCGGCGCGGTCAAAGACCTGATTCAACAGGGTAAGGTGAGGCATTTCGGCATGTCAGAGGCGGGCGTCGAGTCGATCCGCCGTGCGCATGCCGTGCAACCGGTCGCGGCGCTGCAAAGCGAATATTCGCTGTGGTGGCGCGAACCCGAGAAAGAGATTCTGCCGCTGCTCGAAGAACTCGGAATCGGCTTCGTGCCGTTTAGCCCGCTCGGCAAGGGCTTCCTGACTGGCACAATCGACTCGAACACCGGCTTTGACAAATCAGACTTTCGCAATGTCGTGCCGCGCTTCTCCGAAGAAAACCGCAAGGCCAATCAAGCGCTGGTCGACGTGCTCAAGGAGATTGCCACGGGTCTGAACGCAACGCCGGCGCAAGTCGCGCTCGCGTGGCTGCTTACGCAAAAGTCGTGGATCGCGCCAATTCCCGGCACGACAAAGCTGCATCGACTGAAGGAAAACGTCGGCGGTGCTGGCATCAAACTGACGGCCGAAAATCTGCGCGATATCGATGCGCGGCTCGCGAACATCACCGTGCAGGGTGAACGGTATCCTGCCCACTTGCAGGCGCGCGTCGGCAAGTAATGAGTATCTACTGAACGCGCAAGTTGGCGGAGGCAAAGAGAGTATGCAAAAAGTTATCGTTGTTATCGGACCCGGATCAATCGGGCAGGCCATAGCGCGTCGGTCGAAGCCCTCGCTGCCAAAGCGACTTCATTGGGAACGGTTCAGGGTCTTATTCACGCTTAAAAAATCGACTGCCCGGTAAGCGTGGTCAACTGTTCCAATGCCCGGGCGCCGGCAAGGGAGTTTCCGTTTGCGTCGAGCCCAGGCGACCACACGCAGACCGCCATTTCCCCAGGCAACACCGCGACGATGCCGCCGCCGACACCGCTCTTGGCTGGCAAGCCGACGCGAAAGACGAAGTCGCCCGCGGCGTCGTAGGTGCCGCAGGTCAGCATCAAGGCCGATAGACGCTTGGTCGAACTGCTGTCGAGGATGCGCTCCCCGGTTGACGGCACCACGCCGCCATTACTCAGAAATAGCGCCGCTTTCGCCAGCTCGACGCAACTCATCGAGATCGCGCATTGCCGGCAATACGCATCGACCACCGCGTGGACGGGCATTTCCATGTTGCCGAAGCTCGCCATGAAGTGCGCCATCGCCTGGTTGCGATCCGCGTGTTGCAGTTCTGACTGCGCGACCCGCGAATCGTAGTCGATCGTGACCTCGCCGGTCAGCCGCCGCATAAACTCCACCAGCGCGGTCTCGGCCCGCACGAAGCGGCGGCACAGCACGTCGGTGACGACCAGCGCCCCAGCATTGATAAACGGGTTGCGCGGCTTGCCATGCTCGCTTTCGAGTTGGACGAGCGAATTGAACGCGGTGCCCGACGGCTCTCGGCCGACGCGCTCCCACAATGCGTCACCGAGCAATTGGAATGCGAGCGTGCACGCGAATAGCTTCGAGATGCTCTGGATCGAGAAGCGCATTTGCGCGTCGCCGACCGAGAATACGCGGCCGTCGAGCATGACGACCGCCATGCCGAAGCGCTCGGCGGGCACCTTCGCGAGTTCGGGAATGTAATCGGCGACGCGGCCCGCGGTGCGCCACGGTTCGATGTCGCGATGAATCTGTTCGAGGATGGATGCGTAGTTCATTGGGCTCGGACCGTTGAAGCCGCGATTCTACTGGCAAGCCAACAGACCGGACAGCACTTCGCCGACACGCCCGCACGCTATTGCCGCTGACGCAGCGCCGGGCAACACCGCAATCAGTGCGCGCCCGCCGCATCCGCTCCGCCGCCGCCCTTGGCCGGCTTCGTAATCCAGATCAGCGGAATGATCAGAACGAAAATGATCGCCGACACATAGAAGATGTCGTTCAGGCCCATCATCGCGGCTTGGGTGTTCACCGTAAAATCGAACAGTGCGTGCGCCGATTGCGGATTCAGCTGCAGCAGCGACTGGGTCGAATCGATCTGCTGGTTGAACACTGGGTTGTTCAGGCTAGCCTGCTCGGTGAGCCGTTCATGGTGCAGCACCGTGCGGTTATTCCATTCGTTGCCGGCGATCGACGTGCCCACCGCGCCGCAAAACACCCGCACGAAATTCGACAGACCGGCCGCCGCCGGAATTCTGTTGGGCGGCTGTCCGGACAGAATGATCGCCGTCAGCGGCACGAAGAACAGCGCCATCGGAATGCCTTGCAGCAGCGTGGGTAGCACGAGATGCCACGTGTCGATTTCGATCACGTAGTTCGAGCGCATATAAAACACGATCGCAAAGCCGATAAACGCGAGGGTCGCAATGATGCGTGCGTCCGAACGCGGCAGCACGCGGCCCATCACCGGCGCGAGCAGCACCGCAAAGACGCCGAGCGGCGCAGTAACGAGACCGGCGTCCACGGAGCGGTAGTTCAGATATTCCTGCATCCATTGCGGCAGCAGCACCAGGTTGCCGAAGAACACGCCGTACGCCACCGAAATCGCGATCGTGCCGCCGAGAAAATTGCGCTGCTGGAAGAGCCGCAAATCGACGATCGGATTCTCCTCGGTCAGCTCCCACACGAGGAAGAACGCGAAACCGATCAACGCGGTAACGCCGAGAATCACGATGACCGGCGACGAGAACCAGTCGAGGTCCTTACCCTTGTCGAGCATGATCTGCAGCGAAGCGACCCAGGTAACCAGCAGGCCTAGCCCGACCACGTCGATGGGGGGCTTGCGGGTTGCCGACTCGCGGGTGCGATAGATCATCCACGTGACGCCGGCCGCGAAAATGCCGACGGGGATGTTGATGTAGAAGATCCACGACCAACTGTAGCTATCCGTGATCCAGCCGCCGAGCGCAGGGCCCGCAATCGGGCCGACGGTGGCCGTCATGGCCCATAGCGAGAGCGCGGTCGACGATTTCTCCTTGGGATACGAGCCGAGCAGAATCGCTTGCGAGAGCGGAATCAGCGGGCCGGCCACCGCACCCTGGAACACCCGCGCGACCAGCAGGATCGGCAGCGTGGGCGCAACCCCGCATAACCACGAAGCCAGCACGAACATCAGAATCGCGCCGACGAACAGCTTGACCTGGCCGATGCGCTGCGTGAGCCAGCCGGTCAGCGGAATCGAGACGGCGTTGGCCGCGGCGAACACCGTGATGACCCACGTGCCTTCATCGACCGAGAC
Source organism: Paraburkholderia sp. GAS348 (assembly GCF_050434205.1). Classification (NCBI taxonomy): domain Bacteria; kingdom Pseudomonadati; phylum Pseudomonadota; class Betaproteobacteria; order Burkholderiales; family Burkholderiaceae; genus Paraburkholderia; species Paraburkholderia sp. GAS348. The sequence continues at coordinate 27,280 of NZ_JBNPVT010000021.1, read as the reverse complement.
CCCGAGGTTGCCCGAAATGGTTGGAATTGCAACGTTCGCGATTGACGTGTCGAGCACGTTCATGAAAGTGGCGAGCGCGACGGCGATCGTCGCCAGAACCAGTTTCCCGCCTTGTAACGGCGGCGGTGGTGCGGGCGGCGTGGCACCGGGAGCGGAAGAGGGCTGGCTCAAACGATTCTCCGGATTGCGATGCTACGGACGTTCCCTACGGTGTTTTATGCACTGCCCGGGCAATGAGCCGGGCGGTCGAGTGCTCGCAAAAGCATACCTGTATTCACGTTTTGGCGCCGTCGAGCCATGCAGGTCGGGCGGCGGAAACCAGTCCGGCAGCGTATGCTCCCGGCTGAGGCTGCATGGAGCTTCGCGAAGCGACGTGACGCCACGCAAGGCTACGCAAGGCCACGCGGGGTATCGCGAGGCATCGCGACGGCTGCGCGAGCGAAGCTAAGTCAGGCGCCACGGAGGGCAGGGCGCTGCCGCGTGGTTGGCCGCGCGTGCGGAAACACGAACCGAGAGTAAAGAGAGGAGTGGAATATGGCTTGGGAGCAATTCGAACACGGCTGGCGGCGCGCGCCGGCAACAACGCCAGCCAAAGCATTGGTGGTGCTGATGCATGGCGTAGGCAGCAATGCGCGCGATCTGATGCCGCTCGCGGACATCTGGAGCGAGAGCTTGCCGGACGTGGCGTTCGCCTCGCTCGACGGCACTGAGGCCTTCGACGGCGGCTTCGGCGGGCGCCAGTGGTTCAGCCTGCGTGATGTCAACGAGGGCAATCGCGAGGCGCGTGTTGTTGCCGCCTATCCGGCGTTGCGACGCATGCTCGAGGCGGAACTGGCGTACCGGCAGCTTTCTTTCGATTGCCTTGCATTGGTCGGCTTCTCGCAAGGCTCGATCATGGCGATGCATCACGTGGCGACGAGCGCGGAAGGCGCTGCTGCCGTCGTCGCGTATTCGGGGCGGCTCGCGTCGGTGATCGTCGCGCGGAACGGTACACCGCTCACGCTAGTGCACGGCGAAGAAGACGGAGTGATCCCGGTGCAGGAACTGGAATACGCCGCGGATGCATTCAGCAACGCCGGCTATACGGTCGATGCCTACGCTTTGCCCGGCATCGGTCACACGATTAACGCGGACGGTGTCGAGCTCGGCAAGCAAGCCCTGGAGCGCGCGCTTGGGGCTTTGTCGCGCGGCTGACACGGCCCTGATTGAAAAGTGGCTCTAAAGATCCTGATCTGCTTGCCGTTAATCGCTCATAAGCATGAAAATCACCCTCGCCGCGCGGACCGCGCAACGCCCATCCGGGCGTGCCAAGCGGCTCGGGTGACCGGGGGCGCATTTTCCAGACTGCCCGGCAAGGGCGGATAACGATACATCAGAGCCTTCCTATGGCCAGACCGACGCCGCATTACCCGCTTTTCGATCGACTGTTCCGCCATTCCGTGGCGGTGGACCTCGGCACGGCCAATACCCTCATCTATACCGACAACGGCGGCATCGTGCTGAACGAGCCGTCCGTCGTGGCTTTCCAGAAAGAATCCGCCGCCGGGCAAAAACGCGTGGCGGCAGTGGGCACCGAAGCGCGCCAGCTGCTCGGCCGCGCGCCGGTCAACGTCGAAGCCGTGCGGCCGATGCGGCACGGCGTGATCGCCAATTTTCCAGCTGCCGAGCAGATGATCCGGCAATTCGTCGACATGGCCCGCCCGCGGCCGCTGTTCAGCCGGCGCGCCTCGTTCACCGTGTGCGTGTCGGCGGGCGCCACCCAGGTCGAGCGTCGCGCGATCAAGGAAGCCGCGGTGGCGGCCGGCGCGTGGAAGGTCAGTCTGATCGGCGAATCGCTGGCGTCGGCGGTCGGTGCGGGCCTGCCGGTATCTGAGGCGATCGGCTCAATGGTGGTCGACATCGGCGGCGGCACGACCGAAGTCGGCGTGATCTCGCTCGGCGGCCTCGCCTATAGCGGCTCGATTCGCGTGGGCGGCGACAGTTTCGACATGGCGATCGTCAGTTACGTGCGCAACCTGTATGGCGTGCTGCTCGGCGAGCAAACCGCCGAACATGTCAAGAAGGGCATCGGTTCGGCCCTGCGCGACGTGCCGGTCGAGCATATGAACGCGACCGGGCGCAGCGTCGACGACGGCTTGCCGCGCACGGTTCAGTTGAGCAACCACGATATTGCCGATGCGATCGAGGGCCCGCTGCGTCAGGTGATCGGCGCCGTGAAGCGCGCGCTTGAAACGGCGCCGGCCGAACTGGTGACCGATATCGCGCACAGCGGCATCGTGCTGACCGGCGGCGGCGCGCTGCTCGGCAATCTGGGCCGCCGCCTGACCAATGAATTCGGCCTCGAGGTCCACGTCGCGGACGAACCGCTCACATGCGCCGTGCGTGGCGCGGGCGCGGCGGCTGCCGCCGGTTTGTTCGACGACGGCGTCTACGAATGATCTGATGCGGGACGTTTTCGCATCCCCGTCCTTTATCGCGCGGCGCTATCCGCGGTACGTGCGCACGGCATGAATCTCGCGCATCCGGCAGCGTTCAATCGCCAGGTCGACGAGTTCATTCGCTCACTGGACGTTTGAGTCACCCGCGTGTTTGAGTCACCCGCGTGGTTCAAGCCTTGCGATGCGCGGCTTTATCGAGCGCGCGTTCCGCGGCTTCGCCGACGAGGCCGTGGTAATACAGATGCACGCCGATCGCGAGCGAGTCGTTGCGAATTTCGTGGAAGGTTTTCCATGCCTTCACGGGGTCTTTGAACAGCAGATAGTGCGCTTCCTGCGCGATCAGATCTGCGACTTCATGCAGGCCATGGCCGTGCAGGATATCCACGAGCGAATCGAGACTGCGATGGGTGCGCGCGTCGGTACGCGGGTAGAGCATATGCAGCACCGCGACGTCTTGAGTCTTCAGCGCCGCCGACAATGCTACGACGATGTCCTGATGATTCAGCGCGGTGACGATTTTATCTTCGTCGTGGACGTGATCCGGAAACAGCGTTTCGAGAGAGGCGTTCATCTGGTCCTTCCTGTTCTTCTGGCTGATAAAAAAAGGCCCGCCGCAGGACGGCGGGCCAAAGACAGCGATGTGTTCGCAGGGGAAGCAAAACACGCATTCAGTATCGCAGAGCGGCGCCGCTTGTGCAGCTTGAGTGCCGCAAAACATTGTTGCACCAAGCGTACCAACTTCCATTTGTCTGGCAATGCCGCTTCGCGAGCATGGTGCCCTTCCATGCGGCGTACTTCCTCGTGTTTCGGGAGATTTGGCCGATCTTTCAGGCAACGAATGTTGCGTCACTCGAGATGGATTGTTGCTGTCAATCGCCGCAATCAAAGCCCCTTCCGACCGTAGAATGCGAAGCGGAGCCTGAGCATGCCACGCGGTAATCCGACGATCGAGCATGCCGGCATGTGTGCGATGTGAAAGTAATAGGAACGTGTAAATGAACTCGAAGACACACGCAACGCTGAGCTTTTCCGACAGCGATCAGACGATTGATTTGCCCATTTATCAGGGCACGCTCGGGCCGGATGTCATCGACATTCGCAAGCTGTACGGCCAGACCGGCAAGTTCACGTACGACCCGGGTTTCATGTCCACTGCGGCATGCAATTCCGAAATCACGTATATCGACGGCGACAAAGGCGAGCTGCTGTACCGCGGTTATCCGATCGACAATCTGGCGCAAAACGCCGACTTCCTCGAAACGTGTTACCTGCTGCTGAAGGGCGAGCTGCCGAATGCGCAGCAGAAGGAAGAGTTTGTCACCACGGTTACGCAGCACACGATGGTGCACGAGCAGATGCATTTCTTTTTCCGCGGTTTCCGCCGTGACGCTCATCCGATGGCGATTCTGGTCGCGGCCGTCGGCGCGCTGTCGGCGTTCTATCACGACTCGCTCGACATCAACAATCAACAGCACCGCGACGTATCCGCGATTCGCATGATTGCGAAGCTGCCGACCCTGGTCGCGATGGCGTACAAGTACACCGTTGGCCAGCCGTTTGTTTATCCGCAGAACGACCTGTCGTACAGCGCGAATTTCATGCGGATGATGTTCGCCAATCCGGCGGAAGAGTACGAGGTCAATGACGTGCTGGTGCGCGCGCTGGACCGCATTCTGATTTTGCATGCAGATCACGAGCAGAATGCGTCGACGTCGACGGTGCGTCTGGCGGGTTCGTCGGGGGCCAATCCGTTCGCGTGTATCGCAGCGGGTATTGCTTGCTTGTGGGGTCCGGCTCACGGCGGCGCGAATGAAGCCGCACTGAACATGCTGGAAGAGATTGGCTCGGTGGACAATATTCCTGAGTTCATTGCGAAGGTGAAGGATAAGGACTCCGGCGTGAAGCTGATGGGTTTCGGTCACCGCGTGTACAAGAACTACGATCCGCGTGCCAAGCTGATGCGTGAGACCTGCCATGAAGTGCTGGAAGAGCTGGGGCTGCATGATGACCCGCTGTTCAAGCTCGCGATGGCGCTCGAGAAGATCGCGCTTGAGGATGAATACTTCGTTTCGCGCAAGCTGTATCCGAATGTCGATTTCTATTCGGGGATCGTGCAGCGGGCGCTGGGCATTCCGACGGCGATGTTCACGTGTATCTTCGCAATGGCGCGTACGGTCGGCTGGATTGCGCAGTGGAACGAAATGATCGCCGATCCGGAGCAGAAGATTGGGCGGCCGCGGCAGTTGTTTGTCGGGGAGACTCAGCGCGAGGCTCGGCCGCTTGCCAAGCGGTAAAGGTTTTGGTTGTTTGCCTGCTCGGCGCTAGAGGTGGTTTTGTGCCTTGCAGGCAGGCCTTTTCTTGGGTTGGTTGCCTGCCCCGCACAGGGAAACAAAAAAACGCGCCTGCATGTCCCATGCCAAAACAAAAAATCGAAACTCGCATGTGATAAGTTCGTCTGACGCGAACAGACCCTCTACAATCGGAAACGATCAGCCGGCACCCAGCGGCAACCGAAAGCGAAAGTCAACGCGAAAGCAAACGCCATCGCGAAAGCGAACACGAACACGAACCCCATAGGAGCGACCCTGATGCAGCAGCCAGAAGCCCTTGGCGGCCTGTCCCACTCGGGCGGAATCGACCACCGCGAACCCGAGCCGGACGGCGCATTCATCCCGACGGAAAACCTCAACGTCGCAAGCGTCACCCAGCACGTGCTGAAGTCTGGCGACACCTTCATCGTCAACGACCCCCTCGGCGATATCACCGGCCACGACGACGGCCTGTTCGTCAACGACACCCGTGTCCTCTCGAGCCTGCGCCTCACCTTCGGCGGCCGCGCGCCCTCGTTGTTGTCGGGCAGCGTCAGCAGCGACAACACCTCGTTCACCGCGCATCTGACCAACCGCCCGCTGCCGCCGCTCGGCGGAGACAGTACACCGGAGGGCGTGATCCACGTCGAACGTGTGCGCGTGCTCTCGGGCACCGTGCTCAACGAAGCCATTGAACTCACCAACTACGGCACGAGCGACGCGGTCGTGCCGCTATCCATCTCCTTTGCCAGCGACTTCCGCGACATGTTCGAAGTGCGCGGCCTCAGGCGCGACAAACAGGGTCGAGTCGAGCCGGCGCGCGTCGAGAACCGCGAGGTGCTGCTCGGCTATATCGGTCTCGATGACGTGGCGCGCAATGTGCAGATCGCCTTCTCGCCGGAGCCGGACAAGCTCTTCGCCGATCGCGCGGACTACACCGTCAAGCTGCCGGCGCAAGCGTGCGTGTCGATCTATCTGTCTGTCTCGGTGCAAGTGGTCGCGCAAGCCAACAAGCCGGCCGCGGGCGTCGCACAACCCACGCATGCGGTGAGCGAAGCCCATCTGTCGCAAATCGACGCGGAGCGCCCGCGCGTCGGCCGCGCTGCCGTGCGCGCCGCACTGGTTGACGCCCACCTGGTGATGCGTGAACGGCGCCGCGTCACCGCGCGCGTGCGTTCGAGCAATCCGCTCTTTAATGCGTGGATCGACCGTTCGCTGGCCGACCTGGGTCTGCTGACTACCGATCTCGCCACGGGTCCGTATCCCTACGCCGGCATCCCATGGTTTTCAACGCCGTTCGGCCGCGATGCGATCATCACGTCGTTGCAGACGCTGTGGCTACAACCGAATCTGGCCGCGGGCGTGCTGCGCTTTCTCGCCGAACATCAGGCGCGCGAGAATTCACCGTTTCGTGACGCCGCGCCCGGCAAGATCATGCACGAAATGCGCAAGGGCGAAATGGCCGCCACCGGCGAAGTGCCATTCGCGCTGTACTACGGCGGCGTCGACAGCACGCCGCTCTTCATCGTGCTGGCTGGCGCCTATGCGGCACGCACGGGTGATCTCGCACTGGTCGACGAGTTGTGGCCGGCGTTGGAGCGCGCGGCGCAGTGGGTCGCGGGTGTCTGCGACAAGAACCGTTACGGTCTGCTGGACTATCAGCGCGAGTCCGATGGCGGTCTTGCCAATCAAGGCTGGAAGGACAGCCACGATTCGGTGTTCCACGCCGACGGCCGGTTTCCCGACGGCCCTATTGCACTCGTCGAAGTGCAGGCATATGCGAGTGCCGCCTTCGACACGATGGCTCACTTTGCCAAGCTGCGCGGACTGCACGATCAGGCAAAGCACTACAGCGAGCGCGCGAAGAAAATCCGTCAGTGCGTCGAAGAAAAGTACTGGATGGAAGAGTCCGGCTTCTACGGCATCGCGCTCGACGGTCACGGCGAACTGTGCCGCGTGATGGCGTCGAATGCGGGCCACTTGCTGGCCTTCGGTCTGCCCTCGCGCGAGCGTGGCGAAGCGGTGGTGCGCGCGCTCGACTCCACGCTGTTCCACACCGGCTGGGGTGTGCGGACGCTGGCTGCAAGCCAGGCGCGCTTCAATCCTATGGCGTACCACAACGGCTCGGTCTGGCCGCATGACAACGCCCTTTGTGCACGGGGCCTGTCACGCTACGGCGGCAAGGTGGCGGCCGTGCGGCTGTTGCAGGCACTATTCCAGGCGGCGGTCAATTTCGACATGCGTCTGCCCGAGCTGTTCTGCGGTTTCCCGCGGCGACGCGGCGAGCCGCCCACCGCCTATCCAGTCGCCTGTCTGCCGCAAGCCTGGGCGGCAGGCTCGCCGTTCATGATGCTCGAAGCCTGTCTGGGCATCACGATCGACGCGGAGCGGCGCGAAGTCGTCATCGCACACCCCATGCTGCCCGAGGGCATCGACTGGCTCGAAGTAGGCGACCTGAAGGTGGGCGATTCGTCGGTGTCGATCACGTTCCGGCGGATCGGCGACAAGGTGGTGGCGTCGGCCGAGCAGGGCGACGTGCGGGTGGTCGCGCTTCTGTAGACTAATTGGCCGATGCGCAAGTGTCGGCTTACTCGATGACCCTGGTGGACTCCAGTTGCAGCAACTTGAAGTGTGTAATCAACCAGGTCGCCTTTTACCTGACTACGCCTCGGTTTCGGTGGGTATGTCTGGAAGACGAATCCACGCTTCAAGATGCGACGGACCGGCAGCAATGGCACTCAGAAACATGCAGATCGAAAAATGAATCATCTGATCGATACGCACGGAATAACCGAATTGAGGTGCCCGGCCGGAGAGAATTAAAGTGGCAAGCCCGTGCTCCATGCTCCAGGCCGCGTGGGTCACTAGCGGCACGGAGCGCTTTTGCCAGCCGCTTTCCAGCGCCGCATCCTGAACCGATGATGCGAATAAGTTGAACGATTTCAGGCCTGCTTCGACGAGTTCCGGATAACACTCGCGAACGATGATGCGCGGCCCGACCATCAAGTCGAACAGTCCTTTGTGCTGCTGCGCGAATTCGACATAGGTCCGCATCATCCGGTATGCCTTCGTCATCGCAGGCTCGTCGCGTGCCTGGATCGTAGTTCTCAAGGCGGCAAGTTCCATGAATCCATCGGCTGCGATCGCGGCCAGCAGACCTTCCTTGCCGGCAAAATGCCGGGAGGGGGCGGCTTCTGATACGCCTACCGCACGGGCGAGATACCTCAAACTCAACTCGTGGACGCCAATTTCTTCCAATGCCGTACGACCCTCGGCAATCAGGGCATTGCGAAGATTCCCATGGTGGTACGGCGCAGGTGTCTCGCTTGAGGGTTTCGGACTCACGGTATTGGTCAAAGGTCGTCGAAGGCAGCCAATTATAGGCGTGCGAATTCCACGCGCGCAACGCATCGTCGGCCGTTCGGCCACGCCAACGAGAAAGCGGACCGTATCGTGACCTGAATGTGCGTGGTATGAGGTTGCTCGGGAATTCCCCGATTTCGCTTCAAGTTAACATCGTTATCATTCTCTCAGGTCGAATCGTTCTGGAGTGCTCTGACGACAACATCTAGCCCTTCTGACGGGCAGAGCGAGCTTCGTCGGCATCCCTGATCTGTTTCGCTTTCTGCGTCAACCAATATGCCTGGCCTTGTGCCGGGCACTCATCCCGGACGAGAAATGAGCACTGTCGTGTTTGAAAAGGACGGCGCGGTCGGCGTCGTCACCATGTCGAAGCCGCCCCATAACCTTATCGAGAACGTATTCCTGGAGGACCTGCTCGGCGCCTACACCAAGGCCGTCGACGAGGGTTGCCGCTCGATTCTGCTGCGCAGTGCAATGCGGCACTTCTGCGCAGGGGCGGATGTGGCGGGCTTTACTGGGGGGCAGCGCCGACGGGATCAGGCAGGGCTGGACGCTTTGCTTGATGCACTCGAAAACGTTCGGATTCCCACTGTTGCGGCTGTCCACGGTGCGGCGCTGGGCGGCGGTTTCGAATTGGCATTGACCTGCGACATGATTGTGGCAGCGGACACGGCCTTCTTCGGCATGGCGGAAGCGTCGTTGGGCCTGATCCCGCTGCTCGGTGGTGTGCAGCGTGTCGTGCAGCGCGTCGGCCCCGCACGTGCGAAGGAAATGGCGATGTTCGGCCGCCGCCACGGTCCGGCAGCACTGGAACGTTGGGGGGCGATCAATCTTGTTGTCGAGGAGTCTGAGCTGCTTGCGGTGGCGATGTCGTGGGCAAGACAACTCGCGGCGGGCCCCACGGTCGCGCTGCGCGCCATCAAGACCCTGGCCAACCTGTCGGCACGTCACGGAATTGCCGGCGCAGACGCCAGGCAGTCGGACATGAACGACATGATGTGGGCGAGCACTGATCAGAAGCGCGGTCTTACCGCCTTCATGAAGAGCGGACCCGGCTCGGCAGTATTTGAGGGGAATTGATCATGGGTGCTCCGCTTGAAGGACTGAAGGTCGTAGATTTCACACGAGTGCTCGCAGGCCCGCTTTGTACGAAGACGTTGCGTGACCTGGGCGCCGACGTGACCAAGATTGAGCCGCCCGGCGGCGATTCCGGACGGGGTGGTGTCCCGTTCATCGGCACCATGTCGGTCTACTATGCGCAGCAGAATGCAGGAAAGCGCAACCTGAGCCTCGATCTGAACTGGCCCGAGGCGCGTGCGATCGTGACCGATCTGTGCCGCGAGGCCGATATCATTGTCGAAAACTTCCGTCCTGGTACCCTCGCGCGGTTTGGCCTGGGATACGAGCAGGTTCGCGAGTTCAATCCCAGGGTCGTCTATGTATCGATGAGCGGCTACGGTCAAACGGGTCCGTGGCGCAACCGGCCCGCGTTCGCCCCGACAGTCCAGGCTGAGACTGGGCTCACCGACATTCTGCGCGAACACTACGGGTACGGCCCGGATGATTTCAAGAACGATGCGTGTAGTCACGCGGACGTTTACACCGGACTGCATGGCGCCATCGCCGTCCTCGCCGCGCTTCAGCATCGAAACCGCACGGGCGAGGGGCAACATGTCGACGTTTCAATGGCCGCGACCATGCTGGCGGTCAACGAGCGGGCGGGCGCGCAGCTTTCGAATATCGACACGAACGGCGAGCCGCCCGCATTGAGCGCGCCGGAGTCTCATATCTTCCGGCTGCCCGACGGCCGTCAGGTGACGATTGCCGCCAGCCCGATCTACTCGCCGATGTTTCTCCGCTATTGCGCGATGATGCGACGCACGGATCTTCTGCTCGACCCGCGTTTTGGCACCGCACTGCTACGTCGACAGAATCTCGATGCGCTGCTGACTGAAGTCCGGACGTGGATCATGACGTTCACCGATCTCGATGAACTGCAGGCCCAAGTGAGCGAGCAGGGTCTTGCGATCGGTGTGGTTCGCACGACCAGGGAAATTGCGGAGTCCGAATGGGCTGCGGATTGGGGGGCCATCGTGGAAGTCGACGATCGCTCCGGCGGGACGATGCGACTGCCTGGGGCGCCGTGGCGCTTTAGCACGGCCACCTTGCCGCCTCCGGGTATCCCGGCTTTTCAGGGGGAGCACAATGTTGAACTGCTCGCGGAGAGGAACGTTGACCCTGCGTTCATTCAGGAACTTCGGGAACGTAAGGTTCTGCTGAGCCGCCGCAGTATCCGCGAGGATTTCGATGCGCCTTGATCACACTCACGACGCCTCGGCGAAGAGCTGGCTCGAGGCCGCGAACGTGAATGACACCCCGTTTCCGCTGCAGAACCTTCCATTTGGTGTGTTCCGCCGTGCGGGGACGGTGGAGGGGTTTCGCGGCGGCGTTGCGCTTGGCGATCAGGTGATCGATCTCGGTGCATTGACCGATGCAGGTGCGTTTGACGGGCTCGCCGCTGAGGCGGCGCGAGCATGTGCGCAAGCAAGCCTGAATGCGTTTTTCGGCATGGGGCCAGTAGCATGGCGGGCGTTGAGACATGCGCTTTTCGCCTTGTTCAAGACGCGGGACGAAAGTCGGCGTGTCGGGCTCGAGGTCGACATACTCGAGAAGTGTCTGATTGCCCAGTGCGATGTCGAATATTGCTTGCCCGCGCAGATCGGCGACTACACCGATTTCTATACGTCGATTGATCACGCACGGAACATCGTCAAGCTGATCCGCCCGGACGGTGTGGTGTCGCCCAATTTCCATTGGATGCCAAGCGCCTACCACGGTCGAGTGTCGAGCATCGGTCTATCGGGTCAACGGGTTCGGAGGCCGTTTGGTCAGCGCCTGACGGCCGGCAGGCAGGAGCCCGAGGTCGGAGCGTGCGCCAAGCTTGACTACGAGCTGGAGCTAGGCATTTTCATCGGGACCGGGAACGAGCAGGGCACACGGATATCAGTGGAGTCGGCGGAAGAGCATGTGTTCGGACTTTGTCTGCTAAACGACTGGTCCGCCCGCGACATCCAGTCGTGGGAAGCGGCTCCGCTTGGTCCCTTTCTGGCAAAGAACTTCGCGACTACGCTTTCGCCATGGATTGTCACGATGGAAGCGCTCGCTCCATTTCGTGCGCAATGGACGCGCCCCGAGAGCGATCCGCAGCCGCTTCCCTACCTGTCCTCGCCCGAAACGCATGCGTCCGGTGCGATCGATATTCAGCTCGAGGTGGCGCTTGAGACAGGGGACACCCGGCGCAACGGTAGGGCACCGACGCGCCTTACGCACACGAGCTTTCGTCATCAATATTGGACCGTCGCGCAGATGGTGGCCCATCACACTGTTGGCGGATGCAATCTTCGCAGCGGTGATCTGCTAGGCAGCGGAACGATCTCGGGTCCGACCCGAGCCGAGGCCGGTGCGTTGATCGAGCTCACCGAAGGCGGCAGGTCGCCAATCGGGTTGCCGAATGGCGAAACCCGCTCATTCCTCGAAGACGGCGACGTAGTTGTGATGACTGGCTGGTGCGAGCGTCCAGGTTACGCGCGGATTGGCTTTGGAGAAAATCGCGGAGAAGTCGTGCCCGCGAAGTGGGCATGACAGAGTCAAGGCTCCGATCGAAAGATCGGAGCTACTGAAACTTTAGGGGAACCGGCACAAGAACTGGGAACCTGTAATTGGAGACAATCTGATGAGCGCGTTATTCGAAACAGAAGCATTAGAGGTAGACGCCGACTCGCGCCGGTTGTTGCGCAAGGCCTATTTGAATTCTGAATGGCGAATCATCCCCCTTCTGTTTGGCTTATGGATGCTCGCGTGGGTAGACAGGGCGAACGTGGCGTTTGCAAAGCTGCAAATGCTTTCGGACCTGCATTTTAGCGAGACGGCATATGGTCTTGGAGCAGGGCTGTTTTTCCTCGGATATGTCTTTTTATCTGTTCCGAGTGCGATCGTTCAGCAACGCATTGGTGCGAGACGACTCATATCGATGATTGCCATCGGCTGGGGCGCAGCCAGTATCGCCATGATGTTCGTCAAGTCTGCCGGAATGTTTTATGCCCTCCGCTTTCTGCTTGGCGTCTTCGAGGCAGGGTTCTACCCAGGCGTCATTCTATATTTCAACCAGTGGTTTCCAGCGAAGCGGCGCACGCGAAATTTCAGCATTTTCCATTCTGCGGCACTTTGCTCGACAGTCGCTGTGAGCTTGAGCGGCGGCTTCGTGCTCGAGCACATGAGCGGCATGTGGGGGTTGGCTGGATGGCGATGGATGTTTCTCTTGCAAGCCATTCCGACAGTTCTACTCGGCGGGGTGGCGCTCTTTGTCCTGCCAGATGGGCCCGCTACCGCGCGTTGGCTCTCGGACGCCGAGCGACGTCTTATTCTGGACGACTTCGCACAGGACCGGAATCATGCTTTACCGCCCGTAGAGGGCTCGTCCCCCCTGATGGCCAACCCCATGCTCTGGCTGCTCGCAGGAATCTATTTCTGCATTCTGGCTGCTAACACCGCCTTAGGCTTCTTCACGCCGACGATCCTGCGCGAAGCTGGCTTCGGAGGGTATAGCGCGATAGGCAACGCGCTGGCTGCGATATGTGTGCTTGGTGCAATCGGCAACATTGCGTTCTCTGCATTCGCGAGCCGTTATCGAGACGTTCGGTGGCATTGCGCAATCGCTGCGCTGGTCACGCTCACAAGTGTCGTGATGCTGGTTTTTGTCTGGCACAGCAGCCGGCCGGCCACCTTTGCCGCGCTGGTGTTCGGGGTAGCCGGGACAGGTGCTGGGGTCTCGCTTTTCTGGCAACTCCCAGCGCGGTTCATGCGCGAAAATACACTTTCATTTGGCGTGCCGCTCATCAGTTCTGTGGCCAACATTGCAGGATTTTTGACTCCCTGGATGACCGGGTATTTGCGCGATGCAACGGGCAGCTACGCCAGCGGCTTCATTGCCGCCGCAGGGGTTGAGGTGATTGCTGTCGTCGCACTCGTTATCGGAATTCCGCTTGTAGCTCGCAGACAGCAGTCTGTATGCGGAAGCTGTGCCAATGCGACCGAATGAGAATTCGAAATCGCGTGTAGAAGTCGATAAAGCGCATTCCGCATTCGACCGTCAAACGTCGCATATACATAAGGGATAGGGCTTTGCAAAAGGATGTCTCGCGGGCGGACTTTCCCGGCCGGGGAGCCATTGAACCTTAAGCCGGATAAGACGGCTATCCGTTGGTTCGTACGGTGTCGAGAATTTCCTGGGAGAGTGCGTCCGAGCGAACGGAGCGCGCCAGCAACATCGCGCCGGCCATTGTTGCCAGCATTGTGATGGCGGCTGCGCGCGACTCGCTGTCTTTTTCCTGTCCGGCGACCAATTCGACCAGCGCATTGATGCCCCGTGCGAACGCGTGCCTCGCGGTGGCGTCCAGACGCGAAACATCTGCGCCGAGTGCGGGAATGGCGCAGCCGATTTCCGGGCGATCGTAGTGCCACTGCGATAAATAGGCATCGAGCACGGCACGCTGACGCTGATCGGGCGTTGTTTCCGACACCACGGTTTCGAGCCGCTTCCTCATCTGGGCAAACGCTGCATCGATTGCCTCTACGATGAGGTCATCCTTCGATTCGAAGTGCGCGTAGAAGCCGCCGTGCGTGAGCTTTGCACCCTTCATGAGTTGCGCGACGCCGATGCCGTCGACCCCATGCTTGCGGAACGCCCTGGCAGCCGCTTTGATGATCTTGACTCGGGTTTCTTCCTTGTGCTCGGGTGGGTAACGCATCGTCGAACTCCTCTCATGCAAACGCTGAAGACTACGATCAATATATAAGATGACGACCGTCATTGCATAGTGTTTCCCCTGCGCTGAGGGTCATGAAGCCGGGGGACTGGGGGTAAACACCAGCCGAGATTTGTGCCATCCGATCTTGACCATGGCGATATGGCTCCCTAGGATGTTATCGGAGCATACATTGCTGGACTGGAGGAGGTTAGTTTGGAATTCAACGGATCACAAAACATCAGCGCGTCCCGCGCCACCGTATGGCAACGTCTTAACGACCCGCGGACCTTGCAGGAGTGCCTGCCGGGTTGCGAGCGCTATGAGCAGGCGGAGGACGGAAGTTACGACGCCGTTATCGCGGCGTCCGTCGGGCCAATCAAGGCCCGGTTCAAAGGCAGCGCGCGTTTCCTGGATCTCAGGGAAGACACCGGTTATCGAATCGAAGGCAACGGCAGTGGCGGGATCGCAGGGTTCGGCAAACTGATCGCCGATGTTCACCTGGAAGACATCAACGGCGGAACCGCTTTGCATTACACCGCCACGGCTCAACTTGGCGGCAAGCTCGCACAAATCGGCTCCCGCCTGGTGGGCGCCGTGGCCAATAAGTTCCTCGCGGACTTCTTCTCGCGGTTTGAAAAACTGGTGAGCGAGTGCGAGGATGCCGCCGCGCCGTGAAGTATGACGATCGTCATTTTATAAATGCAGGCGGGTCGAAGAACTTCGATCCGTCCGGCGAGACGTGCGGACAACGGGATAGGGTGATACCCATGCAGATACAGAATTGCGTCAATGGTGCGCCGCGCACCATCGATACTGAACCGAGACGACTTCTCGTTCATCTTTTGCGAGATACGCTGGGGTTGACGGGCGTGCATATCGGGTGCGACACCTCACAATGTGGTGCTTGTACGGTTCTGATCGATCAGAAGACCGTCAAGTCATGCACCGTGCTGGCAGTACAAACCGAGGGTTGTAGCGTGCAGACCATCGAAGGCATGGCGCACGACCCCATCACCACCGCGCTGAAGAGCGCCTTCAATGAGTGTCATGGGCTGCAGTGCGGATTCTGCACGCCCGGCATGTTGATAGCCGCGCGGGCGCTGCTGGTCAATACGTCAAGTCCTTCGGAGGAAGCGGTTCGCGAAGCGCTGCACGGCAATCTGTGCCGCTGCACCGGATATCAGAACATCGTGGACGCAGTTCTGCTTGCGGCAGCCCGCTTGAAGGAACAAGCGGCTCAACCGGTTGAGGAGGCGAGCCATGAGTGAAGGGCATGACAACGCCAGCACCCGTTATATTGGCAAGCCCGTCAGGCGCAGGGAAGATCAGCGCCTGATGAGCGGACAGGGCCGGTTTACCGACGACCACCAATTTCCCGGGATGACCTTTGCTGCTTTCATCAGGTCGCCTTTCGCCCATGCGCGGATCCGGAATATCGACACGGCGGCTGCTTTGGCAATGCCGGGTGTGGTGGGTGTGCTCACCCATGCCGACATCGCAGGCAAGGTCGGGCATATCCGCCCAAACTGGGTCGTGGGTGATTCCAAAGTGCCGCCGCACCCGGTGCTGCCGGCCGAGCGCGTGCGCTACGCAGGAGAGGCCGTAGCCATGGTGGTGGCCGAGACACGGGAACTGGCGGCCGACGCCGCCGAGCTCGTGAACGTTGAGTATGACGAACTACCCGTGGTCGTGGACGCAGAAGCTGCGCTTCAGGAGGGGGCTCCGCTCCTTCATGACAATGTTCCCGGCAACCTGATCGGCATATTCAGGTTGAAGGGCGGCGACTACGAGGAAGTGGTGAAGGCGGCCGACCGGGTCGTGTCCATTCGCCTCGTCAACCAGCGCCTGATTCCGAGTCCGCTGGAACCCCGGGCGCTCTGTGCCAGCTACGATGCGTTGGACGAGCGGCTTACCTTCATTTTGCCAAGCCAGGTGCCGCACATGTCCCGGCGATGGCTCGCCGAGACGCTGGGCTGGGCCGAGCACCGGATCCGCGTCGTTGCGCCCGATATCGGCGGCGGCTTCGGTTGCAAGATGCACTTCTACGTTGAAGAGGTGCTGGTGGCCTTCGCCGCCCGGAATTTCGGCCGCCCTGTGAGCTGGACCGAAACCCGCAGCGAGAACCACTTAGCCACGACGCACGGGCGCGACCACGTGGAATACGTGGACGCCGCCGTCACGAATGCAGGCAAGGTGCTGGGAATCAAGGTCCGGTCGTATGCCAATCTGGGCGCATATCTTTCCAACATGGGAACGGGTATCCCGACCATCAACACGGCGAGCTATGTCACCGGCAACTACCAGATTGCGAATGTGGACGTGCAGGTCGACCTGGTGACGACCAACACCACGCCGGTCGATGCCTACCGCGGCGCCGGCCGGCCCGAGGCCGCGTATATCATCGAGCGGACAATGGATGCGGTGGCCAATGCGCTCGACATCGATCCAGTCTTGCTGCGCCGCCTGAACCTCGTACAGGCGCACCAGTTTCCCTACCAGCCGCATAACAATGCGCGCGGCAAATGGGACAGCGGCGACTATGAAGCCTGCCTGTCCCAGGCCATGGAGATGATCGATTACGACGGCTGGCGCGAACGGCAGGCAGCCGAACGGCATAAAGGCAGGTATATCGGCATTGGCGTGATCTGTTATCTCGAACTCGTAGGCATGGGCAGTTCCCAATTGCTCCGCCGGGTGGGTTTCGACCGCGGCGGCTGGGAAAGCGCCCACCTCCGCGTCCATTCCGATGGCAAGGTGACCTTGTTCAGCGGGTCGATGCCGCAAGGTCATGGTCATGCCACCAGCTACGCTCAGATCGTGGGCGACGCACTGCAATTGCCGATGGACGACATCGACGTCGTGCAAGGCGACACCGATCGCGTTCTGGCCGGCCATGGCACGTTCAACTCGCGCTCCATGCCGGTGGGAGGCTCCGCGGCCTATGTTGCGGCGGGCAAGATTCTGGCCAAGGCCCGCAAGATTGCTGCGATCATGCTGGAGGCCCAGGAAGAGAATGTGCAATATGCCAACGGGGTGTTTTCGACGGAGGCAGGCATCACGGCGTCCTTTGCCGAAGTTGCCAGGATGGCTTATGTAGCGAGCAAGCTTCCGCGCGACATGGAAGCCGGACTCGACGAACGGGTGTTCTATGAGCCCACTTCGATGGGGGCGCCCAACGGATGTCACGCGGTCGTTGTGGAGGTGGATCCCGAGACGGGAGTAGTGAGCATTCTTGACTATGTTGCGGTTGACGATGTCGGCGTGATGATCAATCCGCTGTTGTGCCACGGTCAGATGCACGGCGGCATTGCCCAAGGCATTGGTCAGGCGCTCCACGAAGAAGCGAGATATGACGCAAGCGGGCAGCTGCTTTCAGGGTCCCTGCTCGATTACGGGTTCCCGCGGATCGAGCAGGTGCCGCGTATGCGCACATCTTTCCATGTATCCCCGTCACCGAGCAATCCTCTTGGCGTGAAGGGCATTGGTGAGGCCGGCTGCGTCGGAGCACCGCCTGCGGTCGTCTCCGCCGTCTGCGACGCCCTGAAGCCGTTCGGCATTACCCATCTCGATATGCCGCTTACCCCGCCAAAAGTCTGGCGCGCCATTCAGACCGCCAACAGGAGCCCCGCATGATCCCCTATGCTGTTGAGTATCTTAGAGCGACAAATGTGGCACACGCGCTTGCCATGCTCGCCAGTGACAGCGAAGCCAGGTTGCTGGCCGGAGGTCATTCGCTGATCCCGCTCATGAAGCTGCGTCTGGCCAGTGTCTCGCGGTTGATCGACATTGGCGGATTGCCGGAATTGCACGGCATTGCAGTTCATCCCGATCACATTGCGATCGGCGCCGCGACCACGCATGCCGAACTAGGCAGTCATTCGCGGCTGGCGGAGTTCTTGCCGTTGATTCCGCAAGCAGCCGGCGTCATTGCGGATCCGACCGTGCGCAATCGCGGAACCATTGGCGGTTCGCTGGTCCACGCTGACCCGTCGGCTGACTGGCCGGCGGTCATGTTGGCGCTGGATGCGCGCATGGAGATCACCGGCGTTGCTGGTCCGCGAGTCATCCCGGCAGATGAATTCTTTGTTGGCTTCATGTCGTCGGCGGTACAGCAGGACGAGATGCTGACGCGTATTTTCATCCCATTGCCAGGGCCGGATCGCGTGGCCTACCGGAAATTTCGCCACCCCGCCTCGGGCTACGCCGTGGCCGCAGCCGCCGTCGCCCTGCGTTACGCGGGTAATCGGTGTACAGGCGGCATGATTGGCGTGACTGGGGTGGCTGAGACGGCATTCCGCGCACATACGGCTGAAGCCGGGCTCGCCAGCGGGTTCACTGGGTCGGCAGAGGAGATCGGCCGTCTCGTCGAGACGGCGTTCGCCGACGTGACGCCGCTCGAGGATGGTTTTGCTGATGGTGTCTACCGCCTGCAATTGGCCAGGGTCATGCTCAGCCGAGCCCTCGCTGACGCAGTCAGACACGCTTAGGAAAACAGCGTGATGAGCCCCCTGCGCGTTGCCATCATGATTGGGTTAGGAATACTTTCTACAACCGGACATAGCGAGCCGCTGCCAACCACAATGAACGCCGATACCCTGATTCAAGCGTCCGCCACGCAAATAACAGTGACCCACGTGAGCCTGGAGGCCAAGGTCGATTTTGAGTCGTTCACACGGCACCTGGAGGCTTCGCTCGGTCGCTTCGATCCCACTTCCCTGAAGGCGCTGCTACAAACAGACCCGGCCTCGGCGGATGCTCGCCTCGCGCAGATGGAAGGGGATCAAGGATTGATGATCTTCTCGATGCAGAATCACGGGGTGCTGCTCAACCTGGCCGGAACCAGGCGGTACGCCATGCGCTACAACATCGGAAACCCTCGCGTTGCCTTGCGGATGACGCGCCATGATATCCGGGCAGGTCTTTATGCGCCGCTGTCCGTACTGGTCTACGAAGAAGCGCCTGGGGTGGTGCGAGTGGAATATGACCAACCCTCTACGCTGTTCGGCCAGTTCGGTGATGCGGATGTCACCGCAGTGGGACGCGAGTTGGACATCAAACTCGCCAAGGTCGTCGAGCATGCGGCGCAACTGGCCGCACGGCCTTGACATGAAGATTGTCTCGACTGAAGGTCGCCCCCTCGGAACGCATCCGGGACATCACAGCGCGATGAGGGGCTGACGTGGACAGCGTGGACATGGAAGTCGTGAGGACCGCGACCCGCTGGTTGAGGGAAGGCCACCGCGCCTTGCTCGTTGCCGTCGTCAAGACCTGGGGCTCCTCGCCGCGCATGCCGGGCTCCCTGCTCGCGGTCCGTGAAGACGGCGTGGCAGTGGGCTCCGTTTCGGGGGGCTGTATCGAAGACGATTTGATTGCGCAGGTTCGCCGCGCAGGCATCGTTGAGCACTTGCCGCGCACGCTGCGTTATGGCATCAGTGCGGACGAAGCCCATCGTTTCGGACTGCCGTGCGGTGGGACCATCGAACTCGTACTCGAACCGCTCAGCGGTGCAAGCGGAATGGCGCAGCTGCTGGACGCACTGCAGGCGGGGCGCCTCGTCAAGCGTACGCTGGACATGGCAACGGGCGAGGTGCAGCTTGCGGCCGCTTTCGCGACCGATGCCCTGCGCTTCGACGGCACTACCCTGCAAACCGTGCTAGGCCCACGCTATCGTTTGCTCGTGATTGGTGGTGGACAGCTCTCGCAGTATCTCACTCGAATGGCGATCGGCCTCGACTATCAGGTCACGGTTTGCGATCCACGAGAAGAGTACGCCGACGTATGGGATGTACCGGATGCAGTACTCGTGCGCGACATGCCCGATGACATCGTCATGGCGATGCGGCTCGACGAACGGAGCGCCGTCGTGGCGCTCACGCATGATCCGAAGTTGGATGACCTCGCCTTGATGGAGGCACTGAGAACGCCGGCATTCTATATCGGTGCATTGGGTTCGCGGCGGAACAACGATGCGCGGCGGGTGCGTCTGCGCGAATTCGATCTGGACGACGAGCAGATCTCCCGAATGAAAGGCCCTGCTGGCCTCCACATCGGGAGCCGTACGCCGCCCGAAATCGCCATTTCCATTCTTGCCGAATTGACTGCCGCAAAAAACGGTGTTGGTGTTCCCTCGCAAATGCAAGTGCGATATGCGAAAGCAGGGCGGGACGGATCGATCAGCAGTTGCGCAATACAATGATCGCGCGCTTTTTGGGCACGGGTTATACGCCGTAAACCGTTATCGGGACGATTCGAACGTTCAATTGTTCTTTTCCGGAGAATTCCCTGCACCATTGGTCAGGATTCGAGACAAGCGTAGACGTTGACCACCAGAGCGCCCGGCGAAGGTAACCCATTTAACATGATCATCGCCATGCATACTAATAGTGTCTTGCTCACGGTGGCGTTCGGGGTCTTGATCATTCGTTACATCACTGTCGCGGAGCACTGTAGAAGCCGTTATTAGCGTTCAATCGGGATTACTGCGGATGCCATTTAGTGTTATCAGTGTGTACATTTGCAGTGAATTCTAACGCCTTCATTCTTCCGGTCACTCGTGCGCAGGTCGAATTACCGTTCACGGAGGCCACTTGTCGCCCCGAGTAGCCGATCTGTCGCGCAGGATGTGGTCCCCGATCTGAAGCTCGCGGCCCGTAAATCAGGCGGTCAACTATGGAGTGTTCGTATGTCCAATACAACGTCGCGTGGCTGGCCCGCACATCTGCAAGGGCCGTTGACGATTCCTGCGACGAACCTGTTCCACAACGCCGAAGTATCGGCGGCGCGGTTCCCCGACAAGCCGTTCCTCGTTTTCTACGACACGCCAATAACGTTTGCCGAGTTTAAAGACGAAGCCGAATGCATTGCAGGCTATCTGCAGCATGAGTGCGGCGTTCAGGCCGGCGACCGCGTTCTTCTGTACATGCAGAACAGTCCGCAGTGGGTTCTCGCCTATTATGGAATCCTGCGCGCGAATGCAGTCGTGGTGCCGGTCAATGCAATGAATACCACGGAGGAGTTGCGCCACTACGTCGAAGACAGTGGCGCACGAACGATATTCGTCGCACAGGATTTGTACCGGAACATCGAACCGCTACTTTCGAATGAAGAAGGTGAAGGGTTGCGGCATGCAATCGTTGCAACCTACAGCGATTACCTGAGAATTCCGCCAAGCCTCTCACCGCCGGAATTCGTTACCGCTGCGCGCGAGATTAGCGGTCGCGGTGCAGTGGCCTGGGTAGATGCACTTGCGGCACGTTGCAAACCCGGGCCGCTGACTGCCGGTCCCGACGATCTTTGCGTGATGCCGTATACGTCCGGCACGACCGGCAAGCCGAAGGGGTGTATGCATACGCACCGTAGCGTCATGCATACTGCGGTTGCCAGTGTTCAATGGATAGATGCGGACCAGGATATGACGGTGATGACGATCTTGCCGTTCTTCCACGTGACCGGGATGCAGGGAGGTATGAACGGGCCGCTGTACTGCGGTGCGACGATTATTTTGATGTCCCGGTGGGATCGCGACGTCGCGGCACGCGCGATTGAACAATATCAAGTTACCGTATGGTCGGCAATTTCGACGATGATGGTCGACTTCCTGGCCAACCCGAAGCTGGGAGACTACGATCTATCGAGCCTTCAATCGCTGCGTGGCGGCGGTGCCGCAATGCCGGCCGCGCTAGTGAAGAAACTCAAGGACCTGGTCGGCATCGACTACGTAGAAGGATACGGCATGTCGGAGACCATCGCCGCGACCCACTTCAATCCGCAGCAGCGTCCCAAAGCTCAGTGCCTGGGTATTCCAATGTTCGACCTCGAGGCGCGGATTGTGGACCCTGAAACGCTGCTTGAAGTTGAACCGGGACTGACGGGTGAAATTATCGTGCATGGCCGGCAGGTCATGCAGGGCTATTGGCGTAACCCGGAAGCAACCCGCGAGGCGTTTATCGAAATCGATGGCAAGCGCTTCCTGCGAACCGGCGATCTGGCTCGCATCGACGAAGACGGCTACTACTTCATGACGGATCGCCTGAAGCGGATGATCAACGCGTCAGGCTACAAGGTTTGGCCGGCCGAGGTGGAAGCGTTGATGTATCAGCATGAGGCAATCAAGGAAGTATGCGTGATCGCCGCGCGCGATGCGCGCCGCGGCGAGACGGTCAAGGCGCTTGTCGTTCTGCATTCGAACCACGTTGGCAACGTGACAGCCGACGACATTTTCGCGTGGGCGCGTGAGCACATGGCGTCATACAAAGTGCCGCGCATCGTCGAGTTTGTGAGTGAGCTTCCCAAATCGGCGAGCGGCAAGATTCTTTGGCGCCAACTCCAGGAGGAGACCTGCGCCGCCGCGCAAGTGTAGAAGGTCGAGAGACCATTCGCTCGCGCAAACGCTGTCGACGTGAAGGTGCATTGCGGTTGGGACCTGAGCAGCGTCAGCTGTATGGCTGTAAAATCGCGTATATACGCATATTTAAGCAAGCGTACTTTTCCATATTGCATTCTCTGGCAACCATCAATCTCCCGCGGGAACTCGGGAGGCACGGAGCATTGATCGTGAACAAACTCTTTGATCTCACAGGCAAAGTCGCCGTCGTAACGGCATCCACCAGGGGTATGGGCTTGGCGATTGCGCGCGCGCTCGGCGCGTCCGGAGCGAAGCTCGTCATTTCGGGGCGCAGCCAGGAAAGCGCCGACGCCGCGGCCGCCCGTCTGCGCGACGAAGGCGGATTCGAAGTCGCGGCGTTCGCGTGCGATATTACGGATCCCGAGAGCGTGAAACGCTTTGCGGCCGATGCGCTTGCCGCCTTCGGCCACATTGACGCGCTTGTGCTCAATGCTGCTGGTGATCCGCCTGCCGGATCGTTGCTCGGTCAGAAGCCCGAGCAATTCGACAAGACTATGACCGAAGGGGTGCGCGGCAGCCTGGCGCTTGTCCTCGCACTCGCTCCGCAGATGGTCGAGCGCAAGTACGGTTCGATCGTCTTCATGTCGAGCCGCGCCGCGAAGCGCGGCACGGGCGTGCTCGGTTTGTACGGCATGGCGAAGGCCGCGATTGACCAGTTGGTGCGCAACCTGGCGCTCGAACTCGGGCCCTCGAATATCAACGTCAACTCGATCAACCCAGGGGCAGTGCGCACGGACTTCTCCCGCATGCTTTGGGAGAACCCCGAGCGCGAGAAGATGACGGTCTCGACAATCCCAATGGGGCGCATCGCCGAGCCCGAGGATGTGGCCGGTCTTGCTCTCTTGCTCGTTTCCGGGGCCGGGCACTATATCAATGGTCAGAATATCAGTGTGGACGGCGGCGGTACGGCGTAACGTGGCGTCAGAGAACCATACTTTTCGTCGCTGAGCCCAACCCATGTCTGCCGGTGGAAGAGGGGCCTGCCGGTGGAAGAGGGTTGTGGTGTCGGCGAAGAGCGAGCCATTGTTGAGATTGAATCCGGTTTCGACGTCAAACTGTGCCTTCAGTCCATCACCCAGGTCTTCGTTTCCCTTGATTCCGAACGGTGAGCCTGTAGAGCCCCCACTGCGCTCACTGGTGAATATGGCGGGATGCCAATGGGCTCGGATGATTCGTGTATCCCCGGTTGACGCGCGAGGAGATCGTTCACGCGTTGCCTCATTGGGGTAGTTTGGATGAGTCGGCGTCCCCCGGCGCCACGGGTTTCAACGAATCAGGCTTGACGTGGGGTGCCTCATCGAGTCTGTCGACCGGCCGCGGGAGTCCACCTTCCATTTCATTTTGCCGGCGGCGTTGAAATCCACGGCGGAGCGTGCGAGCGGCGCGGCCGGGCCAGCGTCACCGGCGTTCTCGGTCAGCGGTGCATTGCGCGTGAACGCAAGTGGAGATTGTTCGCAGATTTCCGCTACCCATTCGACAAAAACCCGCACCTTCGCGGCGAGATGACGGTTGTGAGGATAGACCGCTGCCAGAGGCATGGAGCGAACCTTCCACGGCGTCAGTATTTGTTTGAGTTCACCTGTCGCAACATGTGACTCAACCATGAACAGGGGAGGCTGGATAATGCCAGCTCCATTGACGCCGCATGTTACATAAGCGTCCCCGTCATTGACGGTCAGAGCGCCGTTCATCTTCAAGTCCGTGTTTTTACCATTCACGTCGAAATTCAGTCCTGCTACGCGTCCTGTGCGGCTCGAGAAGTAGTGCACCGCGACGTGTTGTTCAAGCTCTTCGAGTGAGCAGGGTTCACCGTAGCGCTCAAGGTAGGCTGGGCTTGCGGCTGTTATCGTGGCAAGAGAGCCGAGTTGTCGCGCGACCAGGCTGGAGTCGTCCAACTGGCCTATCCGGAGCGCGCAATCAACCCCCTCCTGGATCAGGTCCACCGGGCGGTCCCCGAAACCGAGCATGAGTTCGACCTGCGGATACCGTTGGCGGAACTCCTCAATGCGTGGCATCACGACCACCCTTCCCAGCGAACTCGGCATGTCGACTCTAAGTTTGCCCCGCGGCCCTTTGGCCGTATTGTTCAGGTTGTCCTCAGTCTCAGCGATGTCGGCAAGAATGCGTACGCAGCGCTCGTAATATTCAGCGCCTTCGGGAGTCAGGTTGATGCGACGCGTGGTCCGTTGCATCAGGCGCACCTGAAGATGAGCTTCGAGCTTCTTGATAAGGGTGGTAGCCGATGCGGGCGGGATGCCTAGAGCATCCGCCGCGCGAGCAAAGCCGTTCATCTCCACGACCTTGGTAAACAACTGCATAGCCACAAGCCTGTCCATATCCGCTTATCTCTAACAAACCAGATGCATTCCCCGGCCAAACGCGGCAAAAAATTTGGGGACGCATCTGATTCTTCAGCTGCCGCGAATTGTGTTCTAGATTATAACCATTTATCTGTTTCACATCTTCGACCACAATCCGTCCTGTCGAAACATCCGTGAAGGCCCCCGGCCTGAAAGGTATGAAAACAAATGTCGAACAGGTGATTGAAATTGGGAGCGTGGAGCTGGACGGCCACGCCCAGGCGATTCGCTTGCGCACCTATCGTCCACCGCTCAAGCGCGGCGCTTTACCCGTCATCTTCTTCTTTCACGGCGGTGGCTTTGTGAAGGGCGCACCCGAGCAGGCCGACGCGATCTGCTCGCAGCTGGCTGCGAAAGTCGAGGCGCTGGTGGTATCCGTGGGCTACTCGCTGGCGCCGGAGTTCCCATTCCCGACCGCGCTATGCGACGGATACCGTGCCGTGCAGTGGGTGGTGACCAACGCGCGCCCGCTTTGCGCAGACGTAAAACGCATGGCTGTGGCCGGACACGACGCGGGCGGCAATCTGGCGGCGGGCCTGGCGGCCATGGTTCGGGACCAGGCCGTGTTCCGGTTTTCCGCCCAGGCGCTGCTTGCACCGCTGCTTGATCCGAGCATGACGCGCATCGCCGATCTGGGTAGCGATATAAATCCAGATATGCATGCAGAAGAGTGTGCGTCGGGCTACCGGGCCTATCTGCCGTTCGTGTCGAACCGGCTGCATCCGTACGCCGCGCCCATCGAGTCCCGCCGCCTGAAGGGGCTGCCGGCTGCCTTCATTGCCAGCGCGGAGAACGACCTGATGCACGTGGAAGCCGAGAAGTACGCGGCAGAACTGATTGCCGCGGGCGTACCCACGACGGTTACGCGCTACGGGAAGGTCGCGCACAACGAACTGGCGTCGCGACAGGAGGTGCTCGCTGACGTTGCCACCTTCTTCAACAGGGTATTTGGCGCGACTTCAGAGCGATCCTGATCCTGATTCATATCACCAGAAAACGGGAGTTTGAAATGGTCTTCAAGCGTAAGCTGGTTATCTCCAGCGCAATTTCCCTGGCGGTCATCGCCGGCATTGGCGCGATGTATCACACGTACGGTGGCGCGCCGGTCACCGAGGCTGCCGCCGCGGCAGCGCCGCCCGCCGCGGACGTGGATGTGGCGACTGTGGTTTCGCGGTCCATCACCGACTATCAGGAGTACTCAGGCCGGATCGAGGCCATCAACGATGTACAGATCCGGCCCCTCGTTTCGGGAACGATCGTCGCGGTCCACTTCCAGGACGGCGCGATGGTCAGGAAGGGCGACCCGCTTTTTACCATCGACCCGCGCCCGTATCAGGCGGAGGTCGATCGGGCCGCGGCGCAACTCGCTTCGGCGGAGTCCCGCAGCGGATACGCCGCGAGTGACTGGGAGCGTGCCCAGCGGCTGCTGAGCGACAATGCGATCGCCAAGCGCGACTATGACGAGGCGCAGAACGCGAACCGCGAAGCCATTGCAGCGGTGAAGGCGGCGAAAGCAGCCGTAGAGGCGGCCCAGATCAATCTGGGCTACACGGCGATTGCGGCGCCCGTGTCCGGGCGTGTCTCCCGTGCGTTGCTGACAGTCGGCAACGTGGTGTCCACAGGGGCCAACGCGCCCGTGCTGACGACCCTGGTGTCGATGTCCCCCATCTATGCGTCGTTTGACGTCGACGAGCGGACGTACCTGCGTTTTCTCAGTCACGACTCGAAGGTGACGGTTCCGACCTGGATTGGTCTGGCCAACGAGACGGGCTATTCCCGGCAGGGCGTGATCGATTCCGTGGACAACCGGCTTGACACCGGTTCCGGGACGATCCGGGTGCGCGCGCGCTTTGACAACGCGGACGGCGTGCTGGTGCCGGGGCTCTACGTTCGGGCTCGCGTGGGGGGCGGCGCGCCGCATCCGGCCGTGCTGGTCAGCGACGCGGCGATCCAGACCGATCAGGAAAAGAAGTTCGTGCTGCTGGTGGACAAGGAAGACAAGGTCCAGTACCGCGAAGTGAAGCTGGGTGACCAGCAGCGGGGCCTGCGCGTGATCACCGGCGGGCTGCAGCCGGGTGAGCGCATTGTTGTGAACGGCATGCAGCGAGTCCGTCCGGGCGACCCCGTCAAGCCGAACCTCGTGCAGATGTCGGGCGACGCCGCTGCCGCGACGGGCGCGTCCTGAGTGCGCACGTTTCACCTTGCGCCTCGTACCTAGTCAGAGACTGCCATGAACCTCTCCAAATTTTTTATCGAACGTCCGATATTTGCGGCTGTCCTGTCAGCCGTGATTCTGCTGGCGGGTCTGATCTCGATGGTCAATCTGCCCATATCGGAATATCCGGGCGTCGTACCGCCATCCGTCGTGGTGACGGCGCAATACCCGGGCGCCAACCCCAAGGTTATCGCCGACACGGTTGCTTCGCCGCTTGAAGAACAGATCAACGGCGTCGAGAACATGCTGTACATGCAGTCGCAGGCCAATAGCGACGGCACGCTCACGTTGACCATCACGTTCAAGCTCGGGACGAACCCCGACCTTGCCCAGCAGCAGGTCGAGAACCGGGTGAACCAGGCGCTGCCCCGCCTGCCCGAAGAC
>NZ_JBNPVT010000020.1:0-115151 GCF_050434205.1 Paraburkholderia sp. GAS348 | reverse complement strand
GGCGGCGCGGACGGCAGTGTCATCCTGCAAGCCAAGGGCGTGCTGACGACGCTGATCTACAGCGGTGTGGTCAGCTTCGTCCTGCTGAAGGTGATCGACATGGTGATGGGCATCCGTGTGACGGAAGAACAGGAGCGCGAAGGCCTGGACGTGAGCCTGCACGGCGAACACGTCGAATAAGCGCCGTCCCTCAACCGCAAGCTCCAGGGCTTGCGGATCAGAATCAAGCGCAGCGACTTTGGCCCGCCTTTATGGCGGGCTTTTTTCTTGCCGCGTATCTTGTGAGCAGGAGTTTTCCGCGCCTATCATGGCGATAGCGAGAATGCATTCGCATCGGCTTGCGAATGGAGAAACCGTCCCCAAATGGACAAAGCGTTTGCTCTACAATCTTTTTTCTCCAGTCTGCGAGTGATCAATGGTTCCGCACCTAGTTACGGCGTTAAACGGCCCGCTGCTCGATCTCGAGCGGAAGATCCTCGACGCTACGCCCGCCATCGAACGCTGGTTCCGGCTCGAATGGCAGGAGCACACACCGCCGTTCTATTGTTCAGTCGATCTGCGGAACGCGGGTTTTAAGCTCGCGCCGGTCGATACCAATCTGTTTCCCGGCGCATTCAACAATCTGCCGCAGGAAGTGTTGCCGCTCGCCGTGCAGGCCGCGATGGCATCGATCGAAAAGATTTGCCCCGACGCGAAAAATCTGCTGGTGATCCCCGAGCGCCATACGCGCAACGCGTTTTATCTGGAGAATGTCGCCCGTCTGGCTGCGATCATGCGTCAGGCCGGCTTGAACGTGCGGTTCGGCACGCTCGACGAAAGCATCGTCGGGCCGGTCACGATTGCATTGTCCGACGGGCAGAAGCTTGTGCTCGAACCGCTCGAGCGCACGCCGCGGCGCCTCGGTTTGAAGAACTTCGATCCGTGCTCGATTCTGCTGAACAATGATCTGTCAGGCGGCATTCCGCCCGTGCTGGAAAATCTGCACGAGCAGTACCTGCTGCCGCCGCTGCATGCCGGCTGGGCTGTTCGCCGCAAATCGACACACTTCTCCTGTTATGACGACGTCGCGAAGAAGTTCGCGAAGATGGTCGAGATCGATCCGTGGATGATCAATCCGTATTTCGCGCATGTCGAAGGGGTCGATTTCCAGGAGCGCACCGGTGAAGAAGCGCTGACAGACGCAATCGACGGCGTACTGAAGAAGATCGCCAAGAAGTATCGCGAGTACGGCATCTCCGAGAGACCGTATGTCGTCATCAAGTCGGATGCCGGCACCTATGGCATGGGTGTGATGACCGTGCACGACGCCTCGGAAGTGGCCGCGCTCACCAAGCGCGAACGCGCCAAGATGGCCGCCACCAAAGACGGTCTCGAAGTGCATGACGTGATCGTGCAGGAAGGCGTGTACACCTTCGAGCGGATCGGTGAAGAAGTCGCCGAGCCGGTCGTGTACATGATCGACCGTTACGTGGTGGGCGGCTTCTACCGCGTGCACGGCAGCCGCGAGCGCGATCAGAATCTGAACGCGCCCGGCATGCACTTCGTGCCGCTCGGCTTCGAGCATACGGCGCTGCCGGATGCGCACGCCAAGCCTGGCGCGGCGGTGCCGAACCGCTTCTATATGTACGGCGTGGTGGCCCGGCTCGGGTTGCTGGCCGCCTCGGTCGAACTGGAAAAGACCGATCCGGAAGCGATTCAGGTTTAAGCCTCGCTAGTTGGACGATGGCGGCTTGCATGCCGCCATCGCTATTTTCAGCGACTATATTGACGATCAATGCCAAGCCCTAAGGGCGCACCGGAATCCCCATGGACATTCTTTTTATCGCCGATCCGCTTACGCAGTTCAAGATCTACAAAGACTCGACTTACGCGATGATGGCCGAAGCCGCGCGCCGCGGCCATACGCTCTACACGTGCGAGCCGAAGCATCTGGCGTGGACGGGTGGCGACGTCGAGGCGAACGTGCAGCGCTTCGCGATCGTCGGCGACGTGACGGACCTGCATCGCGACACCTGGTACACCGCTGAAGCCGCCACGCCACGTTCGCTGAAACGCTTCAGCGCGGTTGTCATGCGTAAAGACCCGCCGTTCGATATGGAATACGTGACGTCGACGTGGCTGCTGGAAATGGCCGAGCGCGGCGGCGCGCGCATCTTCAACAAGCCGCAGGCGATTCGCGATCATTCGGAAAAGCTGGCGATCGGCGAGTTCGCGCAGTTCGTGGCGCCGACTTTGGTGACGCGCGACACCGCCCGGTTGCGCACTTTCCACGAAGAGCACGGCGACGTGATCCTGAAGCCCCTCGACGGCATGGGCGGCATGGGTGTGTTCCGCGTAAAGGCCGACGGCATGAATCTCGGCTCGATCATCGAGATGCTGAGCCACGACGGCGCGCGCTCGGTGATGGCGCAAAAGTTCATCCCCGAGATCAAGGAAGGCGACAAGCGCATTCTCCTGATCGGCGGCGAAGCGGTGCCGTTTTCGCTCGCACGGATTCCTCAGGGAAATGAAGTGCGCGGCAATCTGGCGGCCGGCGGTCTCGGCGTGGCACGTCCGCTCACGGAGCATGACCGCAAGATCGCCGACTCGCTCGCGCCGGTGCTTGCCGCGCGCGGTCTGCTGCTGGTCGGGCTGGACGCGATCGGCGACTGGCTCACCGAGGTGAACGTGACGAGCCCGACATGTTTCCGCGAGATCATGGATCAGACCGGCTTCGACGTCGCCGCCATGTTCATCGACGCACTGGAGCGCGCGGCAGCTTGAGTCGAAACCCTTGAATGGCTGCCATGCCACCCAAACTGTGTAGTAAATCTGCATCAAGCGAAACACCGGCTTTGGCGCGAAAATGGGCCTGATACAATGCCCGCTCTTCCGCGCCAAGCCGAATCGATGGCGTCTGCCAGACGCTGCAGGCATGGATTGCGGACTGTAAACGAGCGGTTTTCCGTCGGTGCCGTCGCGACAGCAGGCGCCGCGGGCCGCTCGTCAGATGATGCGTTCCGGCCCTCACGACCCACGGCCGGTCGAGGGCGCTTACGAACCGGGCTTCGTCCCGGTCCACGGTTCGGGGCCGTTCTTTTGCAGTAAGGCTGACATGGCAGGCATTCTGATTATTGCGCACGCTCCGTTCGCCACCGCGTTGCGCGATTGTGTTTCGCACATCTACGGTGGCTTGCCGGCCCGCATCGGCGTGATCGACGTATCGCCGGATTGCGATCCCGCACAGCAGGTCGCGTTCGCGCACTCGGAAATCGAGCGGCTCAAGGAAGAAAACGGCGCACTCGTGCTCACCGATATCTTCGGCGCCACGCCGGCGAATATTGCCGGGCGGCTAGCTTCGCTGCCGAACGTCCGGGTGCTGTGCGGCGTCAATCTGCCGATGCTGGTGCGGGCGGTCTGTTATCGCGCGACGCCGCTCGACACGCTGGTCGACAAAGCGCTCGCCGGGGCCACCAAGGGCGTGCATGCAATCGGGCCCGCCGCGGCGGCGCCGGTTGCGCCTCCCGCAGAGGCCAGCAGCTGTTTGCCGGCCTTGCCGCCCGAGGCCGCTTCAAGTGACTGTTTGCCCGCCTTGCCGGCCGAGGCCGATCTGACTCAGAAAGCCGGCTCGACCGGGTTGTAAGCGGATCGCACGGCTTTAGACGATTGCGATCGGGTTGCGGCCCGTTTGCAGCTGGTTTGCAGTTTCACCTTTCACCACAACACTTACCCGCGCTTCGGACCATCACATGCTGCAACAGGAAACGACTATTGTGAACAAGCTGGGGCTGCACGCGCGCGCGTCGGCCAAGTTGACGCAACTCGCGGGCAACTACCAGGCGGAAATCTGGATGAGCCGCAATGGCCGCCGTATCAATGCCAAGAGCATCATGGGCGTGATGATGCTGGCCGCGGGTATAGGCAGCACGGTGCTGATCGAAACGGAAGGCGCCGACGAAAAAGAAGCAATGGACGCATTGTTGAAACTGATTGCCGATAAATTCGGCGAAGGTCAGTGAATTCACGCGCTCCGCTTGCCTGAAGCGAAATGCCGCGGCTGTCCGCGGCATTTTTTTTAGCGCGAGACAATCGATGCATGACCGGTGTGAGGGTGCATGACCCGGTCGTGCCGGCGGCGCGTCAAGGGTGCGTTGCCGGAACGCAAGGCGGATGAGGGCGCATTGTCGTGGTCGGTTACGGCATTTCGTGCTGCGCTGCACACAGCCCCGGCGTACTTGCAAAGAGCGCGGAATTTATAATGACAAAGAGAGTCTGAGAGCATTGCAGCGGTTTGCCGCGGCATCACACAACTAGAGGAGGTGCGCGTGTCCTTCACGCTGCATGGAATTCCCGTGTCACGCGGTATCGCCATCGGGCGGGCTTATCTGATCGCCCCGGCTGCACTTGACGTAGACCACTATCTGATCGAACCCGCTCAGATCGAGGGCGAGATCGAGCGCTTTCGCGCGGCCCAGCAACATGTGCACTACGAACTCGACGCGTTGCGCGCCGATCTCGCTGTGGATGCGCCGAGCGAAATGGGCGCGTTCATCGACGTTCATTCAATGATCCTGAACGATGCAATGCTCGTGCAGGAAACCATCGACCTGATCCGCACGCGCCGTTACAACGTCGAGTGGGCGCTGACCGAACAACTCGAGCGCCTGTCGCGCCATTTCGACGATATCGAAGACGAATACCTGCGCGAGCGCAAAGCCGACATCGAACAGGTCGTGGAGCGCGTGCTGAAGGCGCTCGCCGGCGCGTCAGTGGCGCTGGTGGACGGTGTGCACGGTACCTGCGACGAGATGATCGTGGTCGCGCATGACATCGCGCCGGCCGACATGATGCAGTTCAAGACGCAAACGTTTCAGGGGTTCGTCACCGATCTCGGCGGACGGACTTCACATACGGCGATTGTCGCGCGCAGCCTCGGCATTCCGGCCGCGGTCGGCGTGCAGCATGCGAGCCAGCTGATTCGCCAGGACGATCTGATCATTGTCGACGGCGATCACGGCATTGTGATCGTCGATCCTGCGCCGATCGTGCTGGAAGAGTATTCATACCGCCAGAGCGAAAAAGAGTTGGAGCAGCGCAAGCTGCAACGGCTCAAGTTTTCGCCGACGCAAACACTCTGCGGCACGCGCATCGAGCTGTGCGCGAACATCGAATTGCCGGAGGACGCGCGCGCCGCGGTCGATTCGGGTGCGGCCGGTGTGGGCCTGTTCCGCACCGAGTTCCTGTTCATGAATCACAAGCACCAGTTGCCGGAAGAGGAAGAGCAGTTTGCTGCCTACCGTCGCGCGGTCGAGTTGATGAATGGCTTGCCGGTGACGATCCGTACGATCGACGTCGGCGCCGACAAGCCGCTCGATTCGATGGCGGGAGGCGACGGCTACGAAACCGCACCGAACCCCGCCTTGGGGCTCAGAGCGATTCGCTGGAGCCTCTCGGAGCCGCAAATGTTCCTGACGCAACTGCGCGCTATTCTTCGCGCGTCGGCGTTCGGCAAGGTGAAGATTCTGATTCCGATGCTCGCGCACGCGCAGGAGATCGATCAGACGCTCGATCTGATTCGCGAAGCCAAACGTCAGCTGGACGACGCCGGCATCCCCTACGATCCGAACGTGCAGGTCGGCGCGATGATCGAGATTCCGGCTGCCGCGATTGCGTTGCCGCTGTTTCTCAAGCGGCTCGATTTCCTGTCGATCGGCACGAACGATCTGATCCAGTACACGCTGGCGATCGATCGCGCGGATAACTCGGTCGCGCATCTGTACGACCCGTTGCATCCGGCGGTGCTGCACCTGATCGCCTTCACGCTGCGCGAGGCGAAGCGGGCGGGTGTGCCGGTGTCGGTGTGCGGCGAGATGGCGGGCGATCCGGCGTTGACGCGTCTGTTGCTCGGCATGGGCCTCACCGAGTTTTCGATGCATCCGAGCCAGTTGCTGGTGGTCAAGCAGGAAGTGCTGCGCTCGCATCTGAAGACGCTCGAGAAGCCGGTGGCCGACGTGCTGGCTTCGTTCGAACCGGAAGAAGTACAGGCGGCGCTCAAGCGTGTGGTGCTGGCTTGAAACTGAGAGCCGGTTAGGTTCAAACGGAAAACGCCGCACAGTGTGCGGCGTTATTTATTCGGCGTCCTGCTTGGGCTCAGGCCTGATGCCGTTCCCCGCATACCGGACAGTCCGGCTGGCGCGCAATGCGCATCGTGTTCCATTCCATTCGAAGCGAATCGAGCATCGTGAGGCGGCCCACCAGCAGCGTGCCGATCTCGCCGATCACTTTTAGCGCTTCAGCGGCTTGCATCGAACCGATGATGCCGACCGTGGGCGCGAACACGCCCATGGTCGAGCACGCGACTTCCTCGAACGGTTGATCCTCCGGGAACACGCACGCGTAGCAGGGCGACGCGGCGTCGCGGAAATCAAAGGTGCTGATCTGGCCGTCAAAGCGCAATGCCGCCCCCGACACCAGCGGCACGCCATGATTCACGCACGCCCGGTTGATCGCGTGGCGCGTGGCGAAGTTATCGGTGCAATCGAGCACGACGGTGGCGTGCGGCACCTCGCGATCGAGCCATGCATCGTCGACGCGTTCGCCTACTGCGTTCACTATTACTTCGGGATTGATCTGGGCGATCGCGTCGCGCCCGGACTCCACCTTCTTGCGCCCGACCGACGCGCTCACGTGCAGAATCTGCCGCTGCAGATTGGTCAGGTCGACCGTGTCGGCATCGACCAGCGTCAAGCGGCCGACGCCTGCCGCCGCCAGATACATCGCTGCAGGCGACCCCAGCCCACCCGCGCCGACGATGATCGCGTGCGCGTCGATAAAGCGCTGCTGCGCCTCGATGCCGATTTCGTCGACGAGGATATGGCGGGAATAGCGGAGGAGTTGATCGTCGTTCATGGCGGGGCGCGTGGAGTGTCGCGCAATGAAATGCAGGACCAGTGGCCTGCCGTGCGCGGTTTCGTTATTTTAATCGCGCGGGGAGCGGGTGTTCATGCTGGTGCTGGGTATAGCAAGGTGCACTGCGACGTGTCTTCGCAGCAGGTTCGGCTGCGAAGACACGTTGAATTTACTGCTTAGTTGCTTTGCGCAGCAGGCGCCGAGGCCGGGACCGATGCGCCCGGCACCGGTTGCGTCGGCTTCACCGCGACCGGCGCGGACGCCGAAGCTGCCGGCTTGTTCTGCGCCAGACGCCGCTCGGTCAGCGACTTCGATTCCACCACCGGCTTGCCTTCCAGCTTGTTCAGCGCCTGTTGCAGCATGAAGTCGTCGGTCGAACCGAACTCGACCGGCTTGCGCTCACGATCCTTCTGACGCTGTTCCGGCGTCTTCTTGTCGTTCTGCTCTTCGAGCTGACGCAGTTGGTCCATGCGTTCCTGTTCGCGCTGTTCCGCTTCCTTCTTCTCGTTCGGATCCTGCGTGTTCGCAAGGTGGTTCGAGTAATCGACTTCGCGGGTGACCAGTGCGTCGTCCGGATCGCCCTCCGCGTATTGATCGACCGCGGTGTCAGGACGGATGCCCTTGTTCTGGATCGAACGGCCGCTCGGCGTGTAGTAGTACGCCGTGGTCAGACGCAGGGCCG
Source organism: Paraburkholderia sp. GAS348 (assembly GCF_050434205.1). NCBI lineage: Bacteria > Pseudomonadati > Pseudomonadota > Betaproteobacteria > Burkholderiales > Burkholderiaceae > Paraburkholderia > Paraburkholderia sp. GAS348. Next base: position 107,581 of record NZ_JBNPVT010000020.1, on the reverse strand, counting down.
TGTCGGCCGTCATCGGACGGACGGTTTGCACCGAGCCCTTGCCGAAAGTAGTCTTGCCGACGATCAGCGCACGATGCTGATCCTGCAGCGCGCCCGCGACGATTTCCGAAGCCGACGCCGAGTAGGCGTTGGTCAGCACGATCATCGGCACCGTCTTGAAGATCGGCGCTTCGTCTTTCAGCGGATCGCTGTCGAACGATTGCAGGCGGTAGTTATCGTACGTATCGCGATAGACCTGCTTCGAATCCGGAATCTGGCCGTTGGTGGACACCACCACCGAATTCGGCGGCAGGAACGCGCCGGCTACGCCGACCGCGCTTTGCAGCAGACCGCCGCCGTTATTGCGCAGATCGAGCACGAGACCCTTCAGGTTCGGCTGTTGACGGGCGATGTCTTGCAGCCTGGCGGCCAGATCAGGCGTGGTGCGTTCCTGGAAGCTGGTGATGCGGATATACGCATAGCCCGGTGCGAGGATCTTCATCTTGACCGACTGGACCTTGATGATCGCGCGCGTCACCGTGAGCGGGAACGTACGGTCGTCGGTCTTGCGGAAGATGGTCAGCGTGACCTTGGTGCCCGGATCGCCGCGCATCTGCTTGACGGCCTGGTCGAGCGTCATGCCGCGCACGGGTTTGTCGTTGATGCGGGTGATCAGGTCGCCCGGACGGATGCCGGCGCGGAATGCGGGCGTGTCTTCAATCGGCGAGATCACCTTGATCAGGCCGTCTTCAGACGAAATTTCGATGCCGAGACCCGCGAAGCGACCCTTGGTCTGCTCCTGCAGTTCTTCGTAATCGGTCTTGTCGAGATACGACGAGTGCGGGTCGAGGCTCGACACCATGCCCTTGATCGCAGCGGTGAGAAGCTTTTTATCGTCGACCGGTTCGACGTACTCATGCTTGATTTGCCCGAAGACTTCGGCAAAGAGCCTGAGCTGGTCCAGCGGCAACGGCGCCACGGCGCTCGAGGCGGCGCTGGCGGGTTGCTGGGCCGAGGCGGAGAGTTGCAGGGTGGCGAATGCGCCGGTAGCAAGGCCCGCGGCAATCAGGCCGATATTTTTCAGGTTCTTTCGCATAGAGTCTGTTGCGGTCGGAAGCGCGTGGCAGCGTCGATAGAGATGGGACGGACAAGTATAACTGCACACCCGCCCGGTCAGGGCGCAGCACAGGGAATCGTGATTCGACAGCGCGGGCCGGACCTGGTTCGTGAGATCGCCGCTGCGGTGGTGAAGTAATGTGCGGTAACCGTAGGATGGCGGCCAGAAAGGCGCGCTCGGGGGATGCGGGCCGCGCTGACCGGTATGTGTGTTGCTGGTCGGCGCGGCCCGTTTGCCGCAACCCTGCTGCATTTTTCACCGCGGGGCTGCGGTTCGAACGGGCTTAGCCTGCCTTGCCTTGCTGGGCCACAGCGGCTTGCGCCTTGGCAATCGCGTCCTGGTCGCCAAGATAGTAGTGCTTGATCGGCTTCAGATTTTCGTCGAGTTCATAGACGAGCGGCACGCCGTTCGGGATATTCAGGCCGACGATGTCGTCGTCCGAAATGTTGTCGAGGTACTTCACCATCGCGCGGATCGAGTTGCCGTGCGCGGCGATCACGACCTTGCGGCCCGACTTGATGGCCGGTGCAATCGACTCGTTCCACAAGGGCAGAACGCGCGCCACGGTGTCTTTCAGGCACTCGGTGAGCGGCAATTGCTCGCGCGGCACCTTGGCGTAACGCGGATCGCGGTAGGGCGCGCGGTCGTCCGACGGATCGAGCGCCGGCGGCGGCGTGTCGTAGCTGCGGCGCCAGACCAGCACCTGCTCGTCGCCGAATTTGGCTGCGGTTTCCGCCTTGTTCAGGCCCGACAGCGCGCCATAGTGGCGCTCATTCAGACGCCACGAATGCACGACCGGCAGATACATCAGATCCATCTGGTCCTGCACATGCCACAGGGTACGGATCGCGCGCTTGAGCACCGACGTATAGGCGATGTCGAACGTATAGCCCGATTCCTTCAGCAGCACGCCGGCTTGCTGCGCTTCGCGATTGCCCTGCTCGGTCAGGTCGACGTCGACCCAGCCGGTGAAGCGGTTTTCCTTGTTCCACGTCGATTCGCCGTGGCGGATGAGAACGAGTTTGTACATGAGATTGCCGGTCGGTAGTAAGGAAGCGGTAAAGCGTTGCGAGGGTCCTCTAGAGGAGCGTCGCCATCGCGTCAGACGGTTATTTTATAATGGGCGGATTGCCCTTTTCGATTTCTCTCTTTTTCGGCGGATTTTCCGTGAAGTTTTTCACTGATTACACAAACCTTGTACTGATCGCAATCGTCCTCATCTCCGGTGGATTGCTGCTGTGGCCGACGATCAGCCGGCGTGGCCGCGGGGGCCTGTCGGCCGCTGAGGCGACTCAACTGATCAACCGGCGCAATGCAACGGTCATCGATCTGCGTCCGTCCGCTGATTTTGCCAAGGGCCATCTGCCTGCGGCGCGGCAGCTTGAATTTGCCGAGTTGCAGGCGAAAGTCGCGCAACTCGTGAAGAATAAGAACAACCCGGTGCTGCTGGTGTGCCAGACCGGCCAGCAGTCGAACAAGGCGGCGCGTATCGTGCAGGATGCCGGATACGCCGAAGTCCATGTTCTCGAAGGCGGTGTCGACGCCTGGCAGAAGGCCGGTATGCCGGTTGTGAAACAAGGAGCAGTCAAGTGAACAAAGTGATCATGTACAGCACGCAGGTGTGCCCGTATTGCCAGATGGCCGAACGTCTTTTAAAGTCGCGCGGCGTCGAGCACGTTGAAAAGGTACTGATCGACAAAGACCCGGCCCGTCGTGAAGAAATGATGACCCGGACCGGTCGCCGTACGGTGCCGCAGGTGTTCATCGGCGAGACGCATGTCGGCGGGTACGATGACCTTTCCGCGCTCGATCGCGCGGGCGGTTTGATGCCTCTGCTCGAACCTGCCTGAACGAAGCTGCGCTTACTTGTGCGCCGGCCTTATGCGCCGGCCGGCTCGTGAGTGGGGCGGGTGAAATACAAGTCGGCGCATGCTGGCCCTATCAGGGCACGCGATGCGTCGCAACGATCTGGCGGTCCGTGAAGCCATGGGCCGCCGCCATGCATACCTATCAGGGAATCACTCAATCATGTCCGACGAGAATAACCAGCCGTTCTTCAATATCCAGCGCATCTACCTGAAGGACATGTCGCTCGAGCAGCCGAATTCGCCGGGCATCTTTCTCGAGCAGGAAATGCCGTCGGTCGAAGTCGAAGTCGACGTGAAGGCCGAGCGCCTCGCCGACACTGTGTTCGAAATCCTCGTCACGGGCACGGTCACGGCCAAGGTGTCGGACAAGGTTGCGTTCCTGATCGAAGCCAAGCAAGCCGGCATTTTCGACATCCGCAACATTCCCGCCGAACAGATCGACCCGCTGGTCGGCATTGCCTGCCCGACGATCCTGTTCCCGTACCTGCGCTCGAACATCGCCGACGCGATCACCCGCGCAGGCTTCCCGCCGATCCACCTCGCCGAGATCAACTTCCAGGCGCTGTACGAGCAACGTCTCGCGCAAATGGGCGGCCAGGACGGCGCGACGCAAAACGGCGTCACGCATTAACGCGTCCGTTCGGTGCCGGCTATGAAGGTCGCTGTCCTCGGCGCCGGTGCATGGGGCACAGCCCTCGCCGGACATCTTGCCGCACGGCACGACACGGTGCTGTGGGCGCGAGAACCCGCGCTCATCGCCGATCTCTCCGCTTCGCACGAAAACGCCCGCTATCTGGCGGGCGTTGCGTTGCCGCCGTCCCTTCGCTACGCAGCCGATCTGAACGCAGCGCTCGACCACGCGCTCGCCGACGACGCGTTATGCATCGTGGCGACGCCCGTCGCCGGTCTGCGGGGGCTGTTCCGGGCCATGCACGACGCGGGCAAAGTGCCGGCGCATGTGGTGTGGTTGTGCAAAGGTTTCGAAGCCGACTCACAGTTGTTGCCACATCAGGTGGTCGCGGCTGAACTGCCGGGGCATGGCAGCAACGGCGTGCTGTCGGGTCCAAGCTTTGCGCGCGAAGTCGGGCAGGGCTTGCCGGTCGCGTTGACGATCGCGAGTACGTCATTAGCATGCCGCGAGCGCACGGTTGCCGCGTTCCATCATGGCGCCATGCGCATCTATACCGGCGACGACATCGTCGGCGTGGAAGTGGGCGGCGCGGTGAAGAACGTGCTGGCGATTGCCACAGGCATTGCTGACGGTCTTGGCCTCGGTCTCAATGCGCGCGCGGCGCTGATCACGCGTGGCCTGGCGGAGATGTCGCGCCTTGGCGTGACGCTCGGCGGACGGGCGGAGACGTTCACCGGTTTAACCGGCCTGGGCGATCTGATCCTGACCGCCACGGGCGATCTGTCGCGCAATCGCACGGTCGGCGTGCAACTCGCCGCGGGCCGTACGCTCGACGACATCCTCGGTGCCCTTGGTCACGTGGCAGAGGGCGTGCGTTGTGCGCAAGCCGTGCTGGCGATTGCTCGCGCTCATGCGATCGAGATGCCGATCACGCAGGCAGTCTGCGCCGTGCTGTTCGACGGTGTAGCGCCCCGCGACGCCGTCAGCGCCCTGCTGCGGCGCGATTCGAAAGCAGAATAAGTCTTGTCTTTCAGCCGTTTAGCGCGAAAAGCGCTGAACGGCTGCCCGCTATCGCTGTCCACGTTTTATCGACGCTTCGGGCCAGCGAGGTTCCCATGCTCAGTTTCTACAATTGCACGCTAGACGCGCGCGTGGTCGACATCACGACACTCGTCGTGGATGTGATTGTCAACGCTGCGAATACTTCGTTGTTAGGTGGAGGTGGCGTGGATGGCGCGATTCACCGCGCGGCCGGCAAGGAATTGCTGCGTGAGTGCGAGGCGCTGGGCGGCTGTGCGACCGGCGACGCGAAAATCACCCGCGGCTACCGCTTGCCGGCCGAACACGTGATCCATGCGGTCGGCCCGGTTTGGCAGGGCGGTGCGCGCGGCGAGGCGGATCTGCTTGCCTCCTGCTATCAGCGCTCGCTCGAGGTCGCGCATCAGGCGCATTGCACAAGCATTGCGTTTCCCGCGATTAGTTGCGGCATCTACCATTTTCCTGCCAATGAAGCCGTGCAGATCGCCGTGGGCACTGTGCTCGAAACTTTGCCGCGCACCCCGAAGATCGAACGCGTGGTGTTCGCCTGTTTCGACGACGCCATGCTCGCGCGCTACGAAGCCGAGCTGAAACGCCGTCAGGCGCCCCCGTCGAAGCCGGTCTGACGCCACGCTTCGAACACGACCACGGCGACCGTATTCGACAGATTCAGGCTGCGGTTGCCCGGCCGCATCGGCAGGCGCACGCGTTGTTCATTGGCGAATTGATCGAGCACCGTGTCAGGCAGGCCGCGCGTTTCGGCGCCGAACACGAACCAGTCGCCGGATTGAAACGCATGCTCGTGAAACCGGCCCGAGCCGCGGGTGGTGAAGGCGAACATCCGCGCCGGATCGGGTGCCTCTTTGGCGACGAACGCACCCCAATCGGCATGCACATTCATCTGCGCATACTCGTGATAGTCGAGGCCGGCGCGGCGCAACTTGGCGTCGTCGAGCGGAAAGCCGAGCGGCTCGATCAGATGCAGCCGCGCGCCAGTGTTGGCGCACAGGCGGATGACGTTGCCGGTGTTCGGCGGGATTTCCGGTTCGACGAGAACGACATTGAACATGATGGCTTCAGGTAGAGACTAGTTTTTCGGCGTACGCAGCGCGACGAAGTTGGTGACGCGCCGCGCACCGGCAGCTTTGAGCTTACGTGACAGCGCTTCGAGCGTCGCGCCGGTCGTCATCACATCGTCGACGATGCCGACATGCAGGCCTTGCACCGGTTTGGCGATTTCGAACGCGCGGCCTACGTTCAACCGGCGCGCGTCCAGGTCGAGCCGTGATTGCGGCGCGGTGTGGATCACGCGATGCAGCAGGGTGGCGTCGCTGCGCACATTCAGCGCGCGGGCCAAGGGCCTCGCAATCTGCCAGGCCTGGTTGTAGCCGCGCTCGGTAAGACGTTTGTTGGCGAGCGGCACGGGTGCGAGTACATCCGGTTTTTCGGCCGCGTCTGCCCAGGTGTCCTCCGCGAGACGCGCAAGGCGTTGTGCGAATTCGCGCGCCAGCATCAGCCGGGCGCGGAATTTCAGGCCGAGCGCCAAGGCGTCGAGCGGCTGACGGTAATCGGCGAGAGCAAAGGTGGCCTCGAACGGCGGCGGCTCGCCGATGCAATCCGCGCAGCGATATTGCGCGTGACCCGCCAAGCGTATTCCGGACAACGGGACCGCGCACACCGTGCAGCGCAACCTGCTTTCGTTCCAATATGTCTCATCGCAACCGGCACACAGCGTCTTATGCGACAAATTGCCGCACAATGCGCACAGGTTCGGCAGCGCGGCGTGCATCACATGCGGCCATGCCGAATACAAGCCGCGCGCGAATCGTACAAAACGCGCGTTCGAGCCGCCGGAAAAGGAAGATTTTTTTCGGAATGGCATGATTGGACCGACCGCGAAGGCCTTTCACGCTGAATGGACGGAAGCGAGCGAGTATACTTCGTGCTCTACGCCAGTACGACACCCATGCCCCCAACTTCGTCTCAATCTGGCCGTCCGGCCTATGATTCCCGGCGCCTCAGGCAGATTTTCGACCGCCGTGCGGCGACGTTCGGCAACGTCGCCTTCCTGCCGCGCGAAATCGCCCAGCGCATGCGCGAGCGCCTCGACTACATCAAGGTTACGCCGGCGAGCGTGCTCGACGCCGGTTGCGGCGCGGGCGAAGACATCCCCGCGTTGCGCGAACGCTTCCCCGAGGCGCCGGTGTTCGGCACCGACCTGTCGTACGGCATGCTCAGCCGCGCGCTGCGTCACGATTCCGGCGACACGAGCTGGCGGCGCTTTCTGCCGGCCACGCTCGGCAAGGCGCTCGGCGCCCGCGGTCCGCGTTTCGCGCAGGCCGACTTCTCGGCGCTCCCGTTCGGGGCCGGCGCCTTCGAATTCATCTGGTCCAATCTCGCCCTGCACTGGCACTCGCGGCCCGACCTTGTGTTTCCTGAGTGGCAACGGGTGCTGAAAGTGAACGGCCTGCTGATGTTCAGCACGCTCGGTCCGGATTCGCTGAAGGAATTGCGCGGCGCCTACGCCGAGGTCGAGGCCGCGCATGGCGTTGCTTCGCGCCAGCATGTGATCGACTTTGTCGACATGCATGACCTGGGAGATATGCTGGTGGAGAGTGGTTTCGAGATTCCTGTGATGGATCAGGAAACACTCACTATTACGTATAAGTCGCCCGAGTCGCTGCTCGCGGACGTGCGCCGCTGGGGTGCCTATCCGTTCGAGCGCGAGGCCACCTCGAATGCCATCGCGCGTAGGCTGCACGAGGCTTTGCTGGGAGCGCTCGAAGCCCGTCGGCGCGCCGACGGCACGATCGCGCTGACCTTCGAGGTGATCTACGGCCACGCCTGGAAAGCCGTGCCGCGCACCACGGCTGAAGGTCATGGGATCGTGAGGATCGAGGATATCGGGCGAGGTTCGTCGAGGAATCGGTGAGGAACCAAGGAAGCGGTAAAGAGGACATCTGTTATGTCTGAAATTACCGCTTCAAAAGACGCGCGAAAGCTGTGTCAAAACGGCGCGGAGGCTTGTCGCACCTGGCTTGTAAGCCGATTGAGGCTTGCTTGTGGATGCTATGGATCGCGCCTATAATGCGTCAGTTTGTCGCCCGGAGTTCCCACATTTGGGGCGACAGGCCCGAAGCACAGGGCTGCAACATGAAGTGGCGCGGCGGTGATTGAGGGGCCGCTGATGGGCCGTTAGCGGTCGGTCGCGAGCAATGGCCGCAGGTGGCGCTTGGTGAGGGTCGGCAGGAGGCAGCGATGGAAGCATCAGATCTGCTGGCGGATTCAGAACCGGTTCTCAAAGACTGGACGATGAAGCGCAACTGTTCGATTTCGCCGCGGCAGTTTGTATGTTTCTACGTATCGCTTGCGTTGTTCTCGTTGGCAATTGCTTTCATGCTGGTTCTGGTCGGCGCCTGGCTGGTGTTGCCGTTCACCGGTATCGAATTGCTGGCGGTTGGCATCGCGTTTGCCATATATGCGCGTCATGCTGTCGATTACGAGCGCGTGCGGCTGTTTCAGAACCGGCTCGTGATCGAGCAGGTCAGCGCCGAGCGGCTCACGCAGTTTGAATTCAATCCGCGCTGGGTGCGGATCGAACCGGGCGCGACGCCACGTGACCAGATCAAACTGGTCTCGCGCGGCCAGACGATCATGATCGGGCAACATCTCGCGCAATATCGGCGCGCGCAGTTCGCAGGCGAACTGCGTATGTGGCTCACGCGGTGTTAGACGTGTTGAGACGTGCGGCGTTCCCGGGGAGCGCGAGACAGCCTGCCAGCGGGGTCGAGGGTTTGAATGGAAATTTTGGGTAAGGAAGCTATGAAAACAATCAAGCGAGCCCTCATGGGCGTGCTGGCGATGAGCGGACTGCTTTTCGCCGGCGCGGCCCTGGCAGTGGGCGATGTTCCGGGCGGCCCTGCCGTCAACGAGATCAATCTCCAGCCGCCAGCGACGAAAATCGCTGAGGAGCTCTACAGCCTCCACACGTTCATGCTGATCCTGTGCACGGTGATCTTCATCGGCGTGTTCGCAGTGATGTTCTATTCGATGTTTGCGCACCGCAAATCGAAAGGCCACAAGGCTTCCCATTTCCACGAAAGCACTACCGTCGAAATCATCTGGACGATCGTGCCGTTCGTCATCGTCGTGCTGATGGCGCTCCCCGCCACCAAGACCGTCGTCGCGATGAAGGACACCACGAATGCCGACGTCACCATCAAGGTCACCGGCTACCAGTGGAAGTGGGGCTACGACTACGTGAAGGGTCCGGGTGAGGGCATCAGCTTCCTGTCCACGCTGGCCACGCCGCGTGCGGAAACCGATGGCCGTCAGCCGATTTCCACCACGTATCTGCAGGAAGTCGACAATCCGCTCGTCGTCCCGGTCGACAAGAAAATCCGCATCATCACTACCGCGAACGACGTGGTCCACTCCTGGTACGTGCCGGCTTTCGGCGTGAAGCAGGATGCGATTCCGGGTTTCGTGCGCGACACGTGGTTCAAGGCTGACAAGACGGGCACGTTCCGCGGCTTCTGTACCGAACTGTGCGGCAAGGAACACGCGTTCATGCCGGTGGTGGTCGAAGTGCTGTCGGCAGACGACTACGCGAAGTGGGTCGATGTGCAGAAGCAGAAAATGGCCGCCGGCCAGGACGATCCGAACAAGACCTACACCATGGCCGAGTTGATGGAGCGCGGCGGCAAGGTGTACGCATCGAACTGCGCGGTCTGCCACCAGCCGACCGGCAAGGGCGCAGGCGCATTCCCGGCGCTGGACGGCAGCAAGATCGCCAACGGTCCGATCGCAGAACATGTGAGTCTGGTGCTGAAGGGCAAGAACGCGATGCCTTCGTGGGCGCCGACGCTGAACGACGTTGAAATCGCTTCGGTCATCACGTACGAACGTAACTCTTGGGGCAATCACACCGGCGACATTCTCCAGCCGAAGCAGATTCTGGACGCCCGTAACGGCAAGCTGCCGGAAGGCGGCAACCATCTGGCCGACGCAGGCGCGGCTGCTAGCGGCGCGGAAGCAGCTTCGGGCGCAGCGGCTGCCTCGGGCGCTGAAGCGGCTGCGGCCGGTTCGGACAGTGCGGCAGCATCGCAAGCAGCCCTCCCGGCTAGCATCTACTTCGACATCGGCAAGAGCACATTGCCGGCCGACGCGAAAGCGGCGGTCGACGCGGCCGCGGCCTACGCGAAAGCGCACCCGGACGCCAAGTTCACGCTGTCGGGCTTCACCGACGCCACCGGTTCTGCCGAAGTCAACGCGAAGCTCGCGAAGACCCGTGCCGAAGCGGTGCGCGACGCACTGAAAGCAGCCGGCATTGCCGAAGACCACATCATTTTGAAGAAGCCGGAAACGATCACGGGCGGCACCGACGCGAAAGAGGCCCGGCGTGTTCAGATCAGCCCGGCCGCCTGACGTGTTCATGGTCAGCACCGCAGAATTCGCATTAGGAGATTGTCATGTCTAGCATCGGACACGATGTAGTCGCGGGCCACGAGCACGTGCACGGCGACCATGCCCACGAAACGCCGCACGGCTGGCGTCGTTGGCTGTTCGCAACCAATCACAAGGACATCGGTACGCTGTACCTGATCTTCTCGTTCATCATGTTCCTCTCCGGGGGCGTGATGGCGCTGATGATCCGTGCCGAACTGTTCGAGCCGGGTCTGCAGATCATGCGCCCCGAGTTCTTCAACCAGTTGACCACCATGCACGGCCTGATCATGGTGTTCGGCGCGATCATGCCGGCTTTCGTCGGCTTCGCGAACTGGATGGTGCCGCTGCAGATCGGTGCATCGGACATGGCTTTTGCGCGGATGAACAACTTCAGCTTCTGGCTGCTGCCGGTGGCTGCGGTGTTGCTGGTCGGCTCGTTCTTCGCACCGGGCGGCGCGACCGCCGCGGGCTGGACGCTGTACGCGCCGTTGTCGACGCAGATGGGCCCGGGCATGGACTTCGCGATTTTCGCGGTCCACTTGATGGGTGCGTCGTCGATCATGGGCGGGATCAACATCGTCGTGACGATCCTGAACATGCGTGCACCTGGCCTCACACTGATGAAGATGCCGATGTTCGTATGGACGTGGCTGATCACCGCGTACCTGCTGATTGCCGTGATGCCGGTTCTGGCGGGCGCGATTACCATGGTGCTGTTCGATCGCCACTTCGGCACGTCGTTCTTTAACGCGGCAGGCGGCGGCGACCCGGTCATGTACCAGCATATTTTCTGGTTCTTCGGGCACCCCGAGGTGTACATCATGATCTTGCCGGCGTTCGGGATCGTGTCGCAGGTGATCCCGGCGTTCTCGCGCAAGCCGCTGTTCGGCTATAGCTCGATGGTGTATGCAACCTCGTCAATCGCGATTCTGTCGTTCATGGTCTGGGCGCACCACATGTTCGCAACCGGCATGCCGGTGACGGGCCAGCTGTTCTTCATGTACGCGACGATGCTGATCGCCGTGCCGACGGGTGTGAAGGTGTTCAACTGGGTCGCGACGATGTGGCGCGGTTCGCTGTCCTTCGAAACGCCTATGCTGTTCGCGGTCGGCTTCCTGCTGGTGTTCACGTTCGGCGGTCTGTCGGGCCTGATGCTCGCTATGGCGCCGCTCGACATCCAGTATCACGGTACTTATTTCGTGGTGGCCCACTTCCACTACGTGCTGGTTGCGGGTTCGCTATTCGCGCTGTTCTCCGGGTGGTACTACTGGTCGCCGAAGTGGACCGGCTGGATGTACAACGAAACGCGCGGCAAGATCCACTTCTGGGCGTCGATGTTCTTCTTCAACCTCGCCTTCCTGCCGATGCACTTTGTCGGTCTCGCAGGTATGCCGCGTCGTTATGCTGATTACCCGGCACAGTTCACGGACTGGAACCAGGTGATCTCGATCGGTGCATTCGGCTTCGGTCTGGCACAGGTCTACTTCCTGTTCGCGGTTGCACTGCCGGCCTATCGTGGCGGTGGCGAGCACGAAGAAGCGGGCGACAAGCCGTGGGACGGCGCAACGGGCCTCGAATGGACCGTACCGAGCCCGGCTCCGTTCCACACGTTCGAAAACCCGCCGACCGTCGAGTAATCGTCGTTCTGGGCGGTTGCCGGTTCTGGCGGCGGGCGGCATGTCCCCGCCGGATCCCGGCAGCGAGCGAAGCAGTGGCGGCACCCTGTAGTCACGAAAGTATTCAGAAAGTCGAGCATGACGCGCAATCCTCAAGAAAGACGTACACCCGAGCAGATTCGCGCGGGCAATCGGCGAATCGGTATCGTGATGTTTGTCGTCGCCGCCGCGTTTTTTGCGAGCGTCATCATTCATCAGAAGTGGTTCTCCTGAAGCAGTGGTTCAAGTCTGCGCGCAGGATTGTTGAGGATTGAGATGTCGACGCAACCGCCGGCTCGGGCCGATCGCTCTTTTAACCGTTCGATGCTGATCAAGCTGTTCCTCGTCGCTTTGATGATGTTCGGTTTTGGTTTTGCGCTGGTGCCGATGTACCGCGCGATCTGCCAGATCACCGGCATCAACAACCTCGTGCAGCGTGATGCCACGGCGCGCGAGGCTAAGAATACGCAGGTCGACATGAGTCGCACGATTTCGATCGAATTCGATGCGAACGCGCGCGGCCCGCTGGGTTTCAAGCCGGAGCAGCGCAGTCTCGACGTGCATCCGGGCGAAGTGACGACTGTGATGTACGAGGTGAGCAACGAACAGGCGCGCACGATTCAGGCGCAGGCCATTCCGAGCTATGCACCGAAGCAGGCCACCGAGTACTTCAAGAAGATCGAGTGTTTTTGCTTTACTCAGCAGACTTTGACTGCGAATCAGACAAAACGGATGCCGGTGGTGTTCGTGGTCGACCCGAAGTTGCCGAAGGATGTGAAAACGATCACGTTGTCGTACACGTTCTTTGAGTTGAATACGCCGGCAGCGGCGACGGCCGGGAGCGCAGCACCCACGGCCAATACGGCGGCAACCAGCGCCAATCCCGCTTGACGGTTTTTGCCGCGGGCGAAGGAACGAGACGTAATGAGCGATAACAGCGGCGGCCCGCGCAAGAGCAGTTTTGGCCAGTCCATGAAAGCCGTGTTCTGGTCGTTTTTCGGGGTACGCAAGCGTCGTGATCTGGAAGCGGACGCGACGCAGCTGAACCCGCTGCACGTGATCGCAGCGGCATTGATCAGTGTGGCCATTTTCATCGGCGTGCTGATCCTGATCGTGCGCGCAGTGGTGGGCTGAGGCGTTCAGGTTCACGCGCAGTACAGGGCGAAGCAGAGCCCACGAATTAGAGTGAAGCGGTGCGGTATCGACGCGCCGCCGAGGATACAGCCGGAGATTCCGGAACAACTGGACTGAAGTGGAGAATCAAGAATGAGCGGTCAAAACGAGAGCCCGTACTATTTCGTACCGCATCCGTCGCGGCATCCGATCAGCGCCGCTGTCGGGTTGCTGGTCATGCTCGGATCGCTTGCGGCCTGGATCAACGACCATGACTGGGCACCGCTCGGCGTAGTCGCCGGCCTGCTGTGGCTGCTTTATACGTTGTGGCACTGGTTCGGCGACGCGATCGCAGAATCCGAAGGCGGCATGTACGGCAAGAATGTCGACAAGTCGTACCGCTGGAGTATGAGCTGGTTCATTTTCTCCGAAGTGATGTTCTTCGGTGCTTTCTTCGGCGCGCTGTTCTATGCACGCGAAATCGCGCTGCACCAGCTCGGCAGCCTCGATTACAAGCTGATCTGGCCGGATTTCTCGGCGGTGTGGCCGAACAACGGTCCGGCAGCGCTGGTCTCGACCTTCAAGTCGATGCAGCCGTGGCCGGTGCCGACCATTAACACGGCGCTGCTGCTGTCGTCCGGCGCTACGTTGACGGTTTCGCACCACGCGCTGCGTGAAGATCATCGCAAGAAGGCGATCATCTGGCTGGCGGCTACGCTGGTGCTCGGCGTCTCCTTCCTGTTTCTGCAAGGCTTCGAGTATTTCCACGCGTACAACGAACTGAACCTGACGCTGGCCTCGGGTGTGTACGGTTCGACGTTCTTCCTGCTGACGGGCTTCCACGGTTTCCACGTGTTCCTCGGCGGTACGATGCTGGCTGTAGTGCTGGTGCGGATGATTCGCGGCCACTTCACGGCGGAGCATCACTTTGCATTCGAAGGCGCCGCGTGGTACTGGCACTTCGTGGACGTCGTGTGGCTTGGGCTGTACGTCGTCGTGTACTGGCTGTAACGCAGTCTGGCCTGCATACGTTTCGAAAACCGGCCGGTTTCCGGAACGCGTGCAGACCGTTCGCGCATCGCCTTTCAAGGCGCGGCGCACGAGCAGTACGCAAGTCATGCAGCGCCGCCCTCGACCCTGTCAGGGCGGCGTTTTGTTTGGAGCGCCTGGAGCGTCCGGTCCGTTTGGGGCGCTGGGTGAGTTCGACGAGCGTGGCGGCGTGAGGTTCTTTCCGCCGAACTCAACGCCCGTAAGGAATACCGGTCGACTGAATCCATCCCATCCAGTGAGCGAACAGGATGAACAGGAATAGCGAGATCGACAGGCCCACCCGTGTGGCGAGCGACCAGACCATCCGCTTGGTTTTGCCCTTGTCATGCATCATGAAATACAGCGCCGACACCATGCTGGCGATGATCAGGACGAAGGCGATGGGAACGAGAATGTGCATGGAACCAACTGAAACCAGAAAGCGCAGAGGCAAGACTTTTATTATCGCACCGCGCGCCGGCGTCTGCCGCCGGTTCCGGACGCTGTCGCAAGCGGTGGTGTCGGAGTGCGTTCAATGAAGTTCCGCCTCATTCCCGCGCTGTTGATTTTGCTGGTGATTGCGGTGACCATGCGGCTCGGTTTCTGGCAGCGCGACCGCGCCCATCAGAAGGAAGCGCTCGAAGCGCACATCGCGCAGTTCGAAGACGCGCCTGCGCAGCCGGTCAACGCTACGCCGGTCGAACTGAAGGACATCGAATTCCATCGCGTGAAGGCGCGTGGCAGTTTCGTCGCCGATAAAGTCGTCTATCTGGATAATCGCCCGTATAACGATCAGCCGGGCTTTTACGTCGTGATGCCTTTTAAACTGGCCGACGGCGGTTACGTGCTGGTCAATCGCGGCTGGCTGCCGCGCAACATGAACAGTCGCGAGACCATCGCGCCGTACAGCACGCCTCAAGGCGAGATCGAAATCGAAGGCATTGCGCGCGCCGATGCCTCGCGTGCATTCGAGTTGGGGCAGGGGGGATCGGCCGCGCATCAGAAGATCCGCCAGAATCTGGATACGACGGCCTACGCTGCCGAAATCGGGCTGCCGTTGCAATCGTTCGTGATTCAGCAATTGAGCGACGACGGCGACAAGCTGGTACGCGACTGGCCGGCGCCGACAACCGGCGTCGAGACCAACTACGGCTACATGTTCCAGTGGTGGGGCATGGCGGCCGCGGCCCTGGTCTTCGGTTTGTACGCCGCGCGCCGCGCCGCGAAGAAAGAGCACGCCCCGAGCGTGTAATGCATCGCCTGCGGTTTCGTGCCCTGAGAGCAAGGGCCTCGAAGCCGCGCAATCATTGAAAGAGGTCCTGTAGTGTCGACGCAATCTCCCCGTTCGCCGCAAGCTGGCAAACCCGCAGCTCCGAAAGTGGTGCCTGGTCAACCCAATGGCGAGGGATCGTGGAAGCGTGGCCGCTGGATGCTGCTGCTGCTGGCGTTCATCTGCGCGGCGCCGATCGCCGTGTCGTATTTCGTTTATTACGTGGTCAAGCCGACCGGCGGCAGCACGAGCTACGGCACGCTGGTCGAACCGCAGCGGCCGATCCCCGATTCGCTCGTCGTGACGGGTGAAGACGGCAAGCCGCTCAAGCTCGCGTCGCTGCGCGGCCGCTGGCTAATGATCTCCGTCGACAACAGCGCATGCGACAAAGCCTGCGTCACCAAGCTGTACTTCATGCGACAAATCCGCGCAGCTCAGGGCCCGGAACGCGAACGCGTCGTGGAAGTGTGGCTGCGCACCGATGCAGGCAACGTGTCCGACGTGATACAAAAAGCCTATCCCGACACCAACATGCTGATCGCCAACCCGGCGCAGGTGTCCGCATGGCTACCGACCGACACCGGCACTCAACTCACCGACCACATCTACATGGTCGATCCGAACGGCAATCTGATGATGCGTTTCCCGAAAGATCCGAACCCCAGCAAGATTAAGGTCGATGTGACCAAGCTGCTCAAATGGTCGAGCATCGGCTGACGCCGCAACAAGGGTAAGAAAGATGTTCGTATTGCAACTGGCCCTGATTGGCTTGTGTATCGCGTTGTTGCCGCTGTCCTATGTGTGGGTCAAGGCCGACGACAACAAATTCCGCAAGCTGGTGTGGCTCACCACCTTCCTGACGCTGGACCTGGTGATGTTCGGCGGCTTTACGCGTCTCACCGATTCCGGTCTCGGCTGCCCGGACTGGCCCGGTTGCTATGGCACGTCGTCGCCGTTCATCGCACACGCCGCGATTACCGCCGCGCATCAATTGATGCCCACCGGCCCTGTCAGCATGACGAAAGCCTGGATCGAGATGATCCACCGTTACTTCGCGATGGCGATTGGCGTGCTGATCATTGCGCAGACGTTGATTGCGTGGACTGCACGGTTCAAGCGCCGTCCGCTGCATGTGTCGCCGTGGTGGCCGACTTCGCTGCTGCTGCTGATTCTCGTGCAGGGCGCATTCGGCGCGTGGACCGTGACCCTGAAATTGCAACCGATCATCGTCACGACCCATCTGCTGCTCGGCCTCGCGTTGCTCGGCACGCTCGGTTGGCTGGCTGCGCGCCAAACGCCGCTGCCGGCTTATGAGCCTGAAGCCGCGCGCTGGCGTGCGGCGGCGATCGCCGGGTTGGCGCTGCTGATCGTGCAGATCGCATTGGGCGGTTGGGTCAGCACCAACTACGCGGTGCTGGCCTGCACGGACTTCCCGACCTGCAACGGCCAATGGGTTCCGCCGATGGACTTCGCGCACGGCTTCCACTTATGGCGCGCACTCGGCATGACCGGCGACGGCGACATGATCACGCAAGATGCGCTGGTCGCCATTCACTGGACACACCGCACGTTCGCGATCGTCGTGGTCGCGTATCTGGTGTGGTTGGCGCTGAAACTGCGCCGTTTCGAGTCGCTGCGGCGGCCGGCAAACGGCGTGTTGCTGGTAGGGTTGGTCCAGTTCGTCACCGGTCTGTCGAACATCGTCCTGCAATGGCCGTTGCCCATTGCCGTCGCGCATAACGGTGGGGCCGCAATCCTGCTGCTTCTGCTCGTTATGTTAAACTTTCGGATCGCTTCTAGCCGTCCCGGCCGCGCCGCGTTGCCTGCGCGCGATGCCGCGCCAGCGTGACCTCACATGGACAGCACAACTCTCTCCCAAACACCCGGCAGCCGGGTCTCCCAGTACATCGCGCTGACAAAGCCGCGCGTCACGCAGCTCGCTGTGTTCTGCGCAGTCATCGGCATGTTTCTGTCAACGCCCGGCATGGTGCCGTGGACCGTCCTGATCGGCGGCACCGTTGGCATCTGGCTGCTGGCCGGTGCGGCGTTCGCCATCAATTGCCTTGTCGAACAGAAGATCGACGCGAAGATGCGTCGCACGTCCTGGCGCCCGTCCGCGCGCGGCGAAATCACCACCGCGCAGATCCTGCTGTTTTCGGCGGTGCTCGGCGGCCTCGGCATGTGGACGCTCTATACGTTCGCCAATCCGCTGACCATGTGGCTCACGCTCGCCACCTTCGTCGGCTATGCGGTCATCTATACGCTGCTGCTCAAACCGGCCACGCCGCAGAACATTGTGATCGGCGGCGCGTCCGGCGCGATGCCGCCGGCGCTTGGCTGGGCCGCCGTCACCGGTCATGTGCCGGGCGACGCGTGGATTCTCGTGCTGATCATTTTCGTGTGGACGCCGCCGCATTTCTGGGCGCTCGCACTGTATCGCCGTAAAGACTACGAAAATGCCGGTCTGCCGATGCTGCCGAATACGCACGGCGAAAAGTACACGCGCCTGCATATTCTGCTGTACACCGTGATCCTGTTCGCGGTCACGATGATGCCGTTCATCTCCAGCATGAGCGGTGCGGTGTACCTCGTGGCGGCAGTGTTGCTCGGCGCCGTGTTCCTCGCGTATGCGTGGAAGATCTACTTGGAATATTCCGACGACCTGGCGCGCAGGACCTTCCGTTACTCGATCGTTTATTTGTCGCTGCTCTTCGCCGCGCTGTTGATCGACCACTATGCGCGCGTCGTGATCGGCGCATAACACCCATGCTTACACAACGTTTTGTGCGCACGGCGCGTGCCGCCGCGCGTGTCACCGTGATCGCTTGTGTGCTCGGCGGCGCGCTGCTGGTGGCGGGTTGCGGCAAGCAGCCGCCGGCGTTCCAGAACCTCGACATCACCGGCAACACGCAATTCGGGAGCAACTTTTCGCTGCCCGACACGTCCGGCAAAGTCCGCACGATGGCGGACTACAAGGGCAAGGTGGTGGTGCTGTTCTTCGGCTACACGCACTGCCCGGACGTTTGCCCGACCACGATGGCCGAGCTTTCGCAAGCTCTCCAGCAACTTGGCCCGGAAGACGCGAAACGCGTGCAGGTGCTGTTCGTCACTGTCGATCCCGACCGCGACACGCCGGCCCTGCTCGCGCAATATGTGCCCGCGTTCAATCCGGCGTTCGTCGGCTTGCGTCCGGCGGACCAGGCGCAACTCACGAAGATCACGAAAGACTTCCGCGTCTACTACGCGAAAGTGCCGGGCAAGACGCCCGATAGCTACACGATGGACCACACGGCGGCGAGCTATGTGTTCGACACGGACGGCAAGCTGCGTCTGTTCGCGCGCGATGGCCAGGGCGCCACGCCGTGGGTGCACGATATCAAGCTGCTGCTCGATTGATGTATTGATTCAGACGGGCGCGTGCGTCTGCCGCGTGCCCATATTCAATTCCCTTCGCTGTCGTCCTCAAGCCGGGATCGGCAAATTCATTCCCGGCGCTAGCCGCGTCGTCTTGAAAGCGTGTTTTGCGTGAACGCCGCCGCTCAATACGCATAACGATATGCAATCGTGATATTTCCCATCTCGCTGGGCATATGAGACCATTTGCGGTCCAGTTGGCGGCGCGTCCACAAGATGTCGGCCGCCGGCTTCCACCCGAATCTGACATCGATCAGAAAAAGCGAGAATGACATGCAGCGCAGAAACATCCTCAAAGCCCTCTCGGCAGTGATCGCCGGGGCGGCGTTCGTCACCAGCTTCGGCGCACACGCCGACGACAAGGTCATCAAGGTCGGCACCATCGGTGGCCCGGACGCGCAAATCTGGGAAGTCGTCACGAAAGTGGCGAAGCGCGAAGGTCTGAATGTGAAGGTCGTCGAATTCAACGACTACGTACAGCCGAACGCCGCGCTCGACGCAGGCGACCTCGACGCCAACAGCTTCCAGCACCAGCCGTACCTCGACAGCCAGATCAAACAACGCGGCTACAAGATCGTCAATGCCGGCCTGACGTACATTTCGCCGCTCGGTATCTATTCGAAGAAGCTGAAGTCGCTGAAGGATCTGGCGCAAGGCGCGAAGATCGCGGTGCCGAACGATCCGTCGAACGAGAACCGTGCGCTGCTGCTGTTGCAGGCGCAAGGCGTGATCAAGCTGAAGGCGGGCGCGGGCACGAACGGCAATAACGCCACGCCGCTCGACGTCGCGGAGAATCCGAAGAAGATCAAGCTGGTCGAACTCGACGCTGCGCAACTGCCGCGCTCGCTGTCGGATGTCGACGTGGCCGCGATCAACACGAACTTCGCGCTGTCGGCCGGTCTGCTGCCGACCAAAGACGCGATCGCGCTCGAAGACATCCACAGCCCGTACGCGAACCTGATCGCCGTGCGCGCGCAGGACAAGGACAAGCCATGGGTCAAGAAGCTGGTCGCGGCTTACCAGTCGGAAGACGTGCGCCAGTTCATCAAGACGCAGTTCAAGGGTTCGATGGTGCCGTCGTTCTAAGC
Organism: Paraburkholderia sp. GAS348; assembly: GCF_050434205.1. Taxonomy (NCBI): domain Bacteria; kingdom Pseudomonadati; phylum Pseudomonadota; class Betaproteobacteria; order Burkholderiales; family Burkholderiaceae; genus Paraburkholderia; species Paraburkholderia sp. GAS348. Next base: position 87,931 of record NZ_JBNPVT010000020.1, on the reverse strand, counting down.
TGCGGTTCGCTCTCGCGCGCATCCCACGCCCGATCCTACAGCTCCAACTCCCATCGCTCGAGCATCAGATCCTTGCCGAAGCGCCGCTCCGCCGTCGTGCGAGCGAGCCGGAAGCCGGCACGCTCGCATAGCCGCCGCGGCTCCTTGAGCGTGCTGGCCGTGGTCAGCGTGAGTTTGGTGTACCCCGCGCGCCGGGCGAACCGCACGCATTCACTCAGCAGTTGCGTGCCGATCCCAAGACGCTGCACGTCCGGTTCGACCCATAGGAGCCGCACGCCTGCCACTGTCGTCGAGATTCCTACGATGCACACCGAGCCGACCACCATGCCTTCCTGATCGGCAACCCAGCACATCTCGCGCACCGGATCGCCGCGTTGCGAGTAGTCGGCGACGACGCGCGAAAGCAAGCCTTCGAACGATTGGTCCCAGCCGTGTTGCGCGGCGAACCACTGCGCCTGCCGATGCACGAGCCAGCCGCAGTCGCCGGCGCGTGGTTGGCGAAGGGTCACGAGTTCGTGCTTCGGCTTGCTGTCGAGCAGCCGCTCGATCACTTTCATCGCGGTGATCAACTGTTCCTGGGAGAGCGCAGTCAGTCCGTTCAGCAGTGCCGATACTTCTTCGATCGCTGCTGTATCAAGCGGTGCGTAGGCCGTGTGGCCGTCGTCGGTGAGGGCAATCAGCGACTGGCGCGCGTCCGAGTCGGACGGGCGCCGCGTAATCAGGCTGCGTCGTTCGAAGCTGGTTAGAAGGCGGCTGAGGTAGCCGCTGTCGAGGCCGAGATTGCGCCCGAGCACCGAAGCCGTCTGCGCGCGTCCGGTGGACAGTTCATGCAGAACGCGCACTTCCGTCAGCGAGAAGGCGCTCTTGGGCAAATGCTCATGCAGAGCGCCGATGCGCTGGGTATAGAAGCGGTTGAAATGGCGGACGGCCTGAGCCAGCCGCAGCGCCTCGGAATCTGTCAAATGCTGCTCCCCGGGGAATTTTTATGGCTTGCTACACAGCACTATATTGGAACGAAACCCATTAAAAAAGCAGCGCGGCTAAGGAGCACATCAAATTGGTATCAGAAAGGTATCGATTTTAGGCCACGCCGACAGCCGGGAAGAGAACCAATGTGGACCATGCACCCGTCGTCTGGTATCTCGAATACGGGTAAATCCCGATCCCTGCAAAGCGTCCTTCCGCGCCCCCAAATCACGCTGTGAAGCTTATCCAGCAAGGCTTTCCGCGAATCATGCCGGCATGGGACCAGTTGATTGACTGGTATTATGTTGGTTATATAATGGGCTCTCATTTTCGTAGGCCGCATTCTTCGAGACGACCGCCGGAGCCCCATGGAAACTCGCTGGTCCGCACTGATGCCCGACGCTCGCAACGTCACGCCGCTCTATCTGCAGCTTGCGCGCAATCTGGCGACGGCGATCCACTGCGGCGTGTGGTCGGCGGGTGAAGCACTGCCTTCGGAGCGCACGCTCTCGGATGCGATCGGCGTGTCGCGCATCACCGCGCGCAAGGCGATCGCGCTGCTGGTCGAGCAAGGCCTGATCCGGCGGGCGCGGGGCGCGGGCAGCTTCATTACGCCGCGCGTCGAAGATCCGTTGTCGCGGCTCACTGGCTTCACGAAGAAGATGCAGCAACGCGGCTTCCGGCCGGATTCGGTGTGGCTCGAGCGCGATATCCGCGCTGCCAACCGTGATGAGCTGGTCCACCTCGGCCTGTCACCCGGCGCGGTGGTGACGAGTCTGCGGCGCCTGCGGCGCGCGGACGGCATCGTCATGGCGGTCGAGCATTCGGCGCTGCCCGCGGCGATCGTGCCCGATCCGCAGGCCATCGGCGTCTCGCTTTACAGCTATCTCGAACAACATGGCGCGGCCGTCGTGCGCGCCTTGCAGCACTTTCGCGCGGTCAATGCTTCGAGCGAGATCGCCTCGTTGATGGACATCGAACCGCGCTCGGCGCTGCTAGTCATTACCCGAATCGGGTATAGCGCGGACCAGCGTGCGATCGAACTGACCGATACCTATTGCCGCGACGATTACTACGATTTTGTCGCTGAATTGCGCACCTGATCGGCGCGCCTGAGAGGCTGCGCGGCCCGCCGTCACGTGCGGCTCGATCGAACGCAATTCAGTCACACCCCGCATTACGCCTCACCAGAGAGACTCATGCTGACCGGAAACATACTCACCACCGACGGGTGGATTCACGGCACGCTCGAATACGAAAACGGCCGCATCACGGCGCTGACCGGCGAACGCAGCGATCCGTCGAAGAACGACGCGCCGTACATCCTGCCTGGCTTTATCGATCTGCACGTGCATGGCGGCGGCGGCGCCGACGTGATGGAAAGCGGCGACGCGATCGAAACCATTACCCGCACGCATGCGCGTTACGGTACGACTAGCCTGCTCGCCACTACGATGACGGCGCCGCGCGACGAGCTGATGAGTGTCGTCGCAGGGCTGGGCAACAACGCGCGCATTCGCACGCCAGGCGGTGCGCGCGTGCTCGGCGTCCATCTGGAGGGTCCGTACATCAACCCCGGTAAGCTCGGCGCGCAGCCCGACGCCGCCGTTTCGGCGGTGATGGACGAAGTGCTGAAATATCTGTCGATCGCGCCGATTCGCGTGGTCACGCTGGCGCCGGAAATCGCCGGCCATATGGAGATCATCTCCGAGATGGCGGCGCGCGGCGTGCGTGTGCAGCTCGGCCATTCGCTCGGCACTTACGACGACGCCGTCGCCGCGCTCAAGCATGGCGCCTGCGGCTTCACGCATCTGTTCAACGCGATGTCGCCGCTGCATCACCGCAATCCCGGTCTTGTCGGCGCCGCGCTCGCGCACGCCGAATTCGCCGAAATCATTCCCGACCTGCTGCACGTTCATCCGGGCGCAATCCGCGCCGCGTTGCGCGCGATTCCGCGTCTCTACGTCGTGACGGACAGCACCTCGGCTACCGGCATGCCCGACGGCGAATACCGCCTCGGCAGCCAGCACGTGACGAAGTGCCTCGGCGGCGTGCGTCTTGCCGACGGCACGCTCGCCGGCAGCACCCTGACGATGGATCAGGCGCTGCGCAATCTCGTCTCGATCGGCTTGCCGATCGCCGATGTTTCAAACCGTTTGTCGCGCTACGCCGCCGACTACCTAGGCATCGAAGACCGCGGCCGCATTGCGCGCGGCGCGTGGGCCGATGTGGTCGTGTTCGATCGTGAACTGGCGTTGACCGCGACATACGTCGAAGGAGAAGCAATTGTCGAATATGCTTAACGAGGCGCTGGCGTCCGCTGAAACGGTCGCCGCGCAACTCGCGGAACCCTCGCGCGTCGAGGCGCTGGCGGCTAAGCTCGCCAGGCAACCGCGCCATGTCGCGCTGACGGTCGCGCGTGGCAGCTCGGATCACGCAGCGAGTTACTTCGCAAGCCTGACGATGAGCCGCCTCGGCCTGCCGGTCGCCTCGCTGCCGATGTCGGTTGCGACGCTCCAGCAAGCGCCGCTGCAGGTGCGCGATCAGCTTGCGCTGGCGTTCTCGCAATCGGGTAAGAGCCCGGATCTGGTCGGCACGATGGAAGCGTTGCGCCGGGCCGGCGCGTTGACCGTGGCCGCCGTGAATGCGCCGAGCTCGCCGCTGGCCGACGCTTGCGAATTTCACCTGCCGCTCATGGCCGGTCCGGAACTGAGCGTCGCGGCGACCAAGAGTTACATCGCCATGCTGTCGATCTCCGCGCAACTGGTCGCGCACTGGCAGAAGGACGACGCGCTGCTCGGCGCGCTGAACACGCTGCCCGACGCACTGCAAGCCGCTGGCAAGCTCGACTGGTCGAACGCGGTGGATGAACTGCGTGGCATCGAACGCATGATTGTGATCGGCCGCGGTCTGGGTCTCGCGATCGCGCAGGAAGCCGCGCTGAAATTGAAAGAGACCTCCGGCATTCAGGCGGAAGCGTTTTCGAGCGCGGAAGTGCGGCACGGTCCGATGGAACTGATCGACCGCGACTATCCGCTGTTGGTCTTCGCACCGCGCGGTCCCGAGCAAGCCGGCTTGCTGCAACTCGCGCGCGACATGCAGGCGCGCGGCGCCCGCGTGCTGCTCGCCGCACCGGCCGACGTGCCGGAAGCGACGCTGCCGCTCGCTACCACCGCTCATGCGGCGCTCGACCCGATCGCCGCGATCCTGTCCTTTTACGTGATGGCAGCCGGCCTTGCCGCCGCGCGCGGGCGCAATCCTGATGCGCCACGCCATCTCAACAAAGTCACCGAAACTCACTGACGAGAAATCAGATGCGACGTGTCGAGGAGTCCCGCTTGATGAGCCATTCTGAAGGCCATATTGTTTTGCTCGCGCCGATGACCGGTCCGGTCGTATCGCTGGCGAACGTGCCCGACCCTGTGTTTTCGGGCGGCATGTTCGGTGACGGCATCGGCATCGATCCGCTCGAGGGGCGACTCGTCGCACCGTGCGACGGCATCATCACCCATCTTGCGCGCACCGGCCACGCGGTCACGCTCGCGACGGCCGAAGGTGTGGAGATTCTGCTGCACATCGGTATCGACACGGTCGAGCTGAATGGCAAGGGCTTTGCGCCGATGGTCGCGCAAGGTGCCCACGTGCGAACGGGGGAAGTGCTGATCGAATTCGATCAGGATCAGGTCGCGCTGAATGCGCCAAGTCTCGTCTCGGTGATCGCAATTGCCAATTCGGATGCGTTCGAGATTGTCGAGCGTGCGCAGGACGGCATGTTGACGGCAGGTGAAACGCCGTTGCTGATGCTGCGCGCTCGCGGCGGCGAGGCGGCGCACGCAGCGCGCGAGGCGAGCGCCACCAACGTAACCGAGGAAGCCCGTCAACAAGTCACGCTGGTCCACGCAGGCGGTCTGCATGCGCGGCCGGCGGCGCGCGCTCGTGAAGCGGCGCGCGGTTTCGATGCGCGCGTCGAAGTGCGTTACGAAGGGCGTAAGGCTGCGATCGAGAGCGTGGTCGGTTTGCTCGGTCTCGGCGCAGGCGAAGGGGCGACTGTCGAGTTGCTCGGCGTCGGCCCGCAGGCCAAAGCCGCGATCGAAGCGATCGCCCACGAATTGACGCGGGAAGCGCACGGCGAAGTCGAAGAAAAGCCGGCGCGACAAAGTTCACCGGCGCCGCAAGCGATTGCGTATGCGGCGAACGAAGCGCTTGCGCCGAATATGCTCGCGGGTGTGTGCGCGTCGCCGGGCGTCGCGGTCGGCAAGCTGGTGCGCTGGGATGACGCGGATATCGATCCGCCGGAAAAGGCGAACGGCACGTCGGCGGCTGAAAGCCGATTGCTCGACAAGGCGATTGCCACCGTCGACGCCGACCTCGGTACCACCGTGCGCGATGCGTCGCAACGCGGTGCGGTGGGTGAGGCGGGTATTTTCGCGGTGCATCGAGTCCTCCTCGAAGATCCCACGCTGGTCGACGCCGCGCGCGATCTGATCAGCCTCGGCAAGAGCGCCGGCTTTGCGTGGCGCGAAGCGATCCGCGCACAGATCGCCATCCTGACGAAGATCGAAGACGCATTGCTCGCGGAACGTGCCACCGATCTGCGCGACATCGAAAAGCGCGTATTGCGCGCGCTCGGTTATTCGAATGCTGCGGCACGCACGCTGCCGGAAGAAGCTGTGCTGGCGGCTGAAGAGTTCACCCCGTCGGATTTGTCGTCGCTGGATCGCACGCGCGTCACCGCGCTGGTGATGGCGCGTGGCGGTGCCACTTCGCATGCGGCGATTCTTGCTCGCCAGGCCGGTATTCCGGCGCTGGTGGCAGTCGGCGACGCATTGCACGCGATCCCCGAAGGTACGCAAGTGGTGGTGAACGCCACCACCGGCCGCCTCGAATTCGCGCCGACCGAGCTCGACGTCGAACGTGCGCGTCTTGAGCGCAGCCGCCTCGCCGGCGTGCGCGAAGCGAACCGCCGCACGTCGCAACAGGCGGCCGTGACTTCCGATGGCCGCGCGATCGAAGTCGCCGCGAACATTGCCACGCTCGACGATGCGAAAACCGCTGTCGACAACGGCGCCGATTCAGTCGGCCTGCTGCGCACCGAACTGCTGTTCATCCACCGCGCCGCCGCGCCGACCATCGACGAACATCGCCAGAGCTACCAGGCCATCGTCGATGCATTGAGCGGGCGCACCGCGATCATTCGTACGCTGGACGTCGGCGCGGACAAGGAAGTCGACTACCTGACGCTGCCGCCCGAACCGAATCCGGCGCTCGGCCTGCGCGGCATTCGCCTCGCACAAGTGCGCCCGGATCTGCTGGACGATCAGTTGCGCGGTCTGCTCGCGGTGCAACCGCTCGGCGCCGTACGCATCCTGCTGCCGATGGTGACGGATGTCGGTGAATTGATCCGCATCCGCAAACGCATCGACGAATTCGCCCTTGAATCGGGCCGTACCGAACCGATCGAAGTCGGCGTGATGATCGAAGTGCCATCGGCGGCGCTGCTTGCCGATCAACTGTCGCAACACGCGGATTTCCTGTCGATCGGCACCAACGATCTGACGCAATACACGCTCGCCATGGACCGTTGCCAGGCCGACCTCGCGGCGCAGGCTGACGGCTTGCATCCGGCGGTCCTGCGCCTGATCGCAGCGACCGTGCAGGGCGCCAACAAGCATGGCAAATGGGTCGGCGTCTGCGGCGCACTGGCGGGCGATCCGCTGGCCATGCCGCTGCTCGTCGGTCTCGGCGTGACCGAGCTCTCGGTGGATCCGGTGTCGGTGCCGGGCATCAAGGCGCGAGTGCGCAACCTCGATTATCAGTTGTGCCGTCAACGCGCCCAGGATGCCCTGGCGCTCGAATCGGCGCAGGCGGTAAGAGCAGTGAGCCGCGAAACCTGGCCATTGGACTGAACCCTGCACAGTCCGCAACCAGCTTCGCATAGTCAGGACGTAGAGCGACAAAACTTAACGACGACAGTCGACAACGAGACATGGATTGGAGGTGTCAATGGATGGGAATCCGTTTCTGAAGATTCAGCGCCTGGGCCGGGCGTTGATGCTGCCGATTGCAGTGCTGCCGGTTGCCGGCCTGCTGCTGCGATTGGGCCAACCCGATGTGTTCAACATCAAGATGATCGCCGACGCCGGCGGCGCGATCTTCGACAACCTGCCGTTGCTGTTCGCAATCGGCGTGGCGGTCGGCTTCGCGAAAGACAACAACGGCGTGGCAGGTCTCGCGGGTGCGATCGGTTATCTGATCGAAGTCGCGGTGATGAAGGACATCAACGACAAGCTCAACATGGGCGTGTTGTCCGGGATCGTGGCGGGTATCGTCGCGGGCTTGCTGTACAACAGGTACAAAGACATCAAGCTGCCCGACTACCTCGCATTCTTCGGAGGGAAACGCTTCGTGCCGATTGTCACCGGCGTGGTCTGTCTGGCGATAGGCATTGTGTTCGGTTACGTATGGCAGCCGGTGCAAGGCGTGATCGACACGGCCGGCCATTGGCTGACGACCGCGGGTGCGCTCGGCGCGTTCGTGTTCGGTGTGCTGAACCGCTTGCTGCTCGTCACGGGTCTGCATCACATCCTCAATTCGCTGACGTGGTTCGTGTTTGGTACCTTCACGCCCCCGGGCGGCGTCGCGGTGACGGGCGACCTGCATCGCTTCTTCGCAGGCGACCCGACTGCGGGCACATTCATGACGGGCTTTTTCCCGATCATGATGTTTGGCTTGCCAGCCGCATGTCTCGCGATGTACCACGAGGCACCGAAAGAGCGCCGCGCGATGGTGTTTGGCCTGCTGGCGTCGATGGCGCTCACCTCGTTCCTGACGGGCGTGACCGAGCCGATCGAATTCAGCTTCATGTTTCTTGCGCCGGTGCTGTACGCGATCCACGCGGTGCTGACGGGCTTGTCGCTGGCAATCTGTTCGGCGCTCGGGATTCATCTCGGCTTCACCTTCTCGGCTGGCTTTATCGACTACGTGCTGAACTACGGCCTGTCGACCAAGGGCTGGTGGGCGATTCCCCTCGGACTCGTGTACTCGGTGGTGTACTACGGCCTGTTCCGCTTCTTCATCCGCAAGTTCAACATGGCGACGCCGGGCCGCGAACCCGCCGCCGAAGACGAACAGATCGAGTCGTTCACGGCTGGCGGTTTTGTTTCGCCGGTGGCGGGTGCCGCCATGCCGCGCGCGCAGCGTTATATTGCTGCGCTGGGTGGCGCGTCGAACCTGTCGGTGGTGGATGCGTGCACGACGCGCCTGCGTCTGTCGGTGGTCGATGCCAACAAGGTTTCGGAAGGCGAACTGAAGACGATCGGCGCGCGTGGCGTGCTCAAGCGCGGCTCGACCAACGTGCAGGTGATCATCGGGCCGGAAGCGGACATCATCGCCGACGAAATCCGCACGGTGATCGCACAAGGCGGTGGCGATGCTGTGAAGCCGGTGGCTGCGGCTGCTGTCGCTGCGGCTCCTGTGGCGGCTGCAAGCGGTGCTCAGAGCGGTCCGCTCGACCCGGATCCGCTGCATTGGCTCGCCGTGTTCGGCGGCGCGGGCAACGTCGTGTCGCTGGACGCTGTGGCGGCAACGCGTCTGCGGATCGTGGTTCGCGATCCGTCGGCGGTCGATCGTCAATGTCTGGCTACGCTCGATACGGCGTGGGTCTCGGCGGATACGTTCCATATCGTAGTTGGCGACGCGGCCAAGCGCTACGCCGCGCAACTGGCCACGCGTCTGTCGACCGATACCGGTGCCGGAACGGAGCCGCAGCCCGCGTAGTGCAACGTTAAGGAGCGGCCAGCGCCGCTCCATTGCCGCGCTTATCTTCCGATGACGCGGTAAACGCAAAAGCGGCACCTTGATTCAAGGTGCCGCTTTTGCGTTTACCGGCTTGGACCTAACGGCGCGCGGCCGGCAACGGATGCATCAACGCGTCTTCTGCTTGCCCGCTTCTAAAGGCCGGCGCGATTCCAGCCACATCACGTTAATGATGCCGAACGCCAAAGCCACGCCAATGCCGAGAAGCCAACTGAAATACCACATCACAAACTCCTGTTAATCGTATTCCTGATCAATACATCGAATGATGATTTTCTTCGAGTGCCGCGGCGGTCACCTTGCCTCGCATCACGCGATACACCCAGCTCGTGTAGATCAGGATGATCGGCAGGAAGATGATCACGGCGATCAGCATGATCTGCAGCGTCATGCGGCTCGAGGTCGAATCCCACACGGTGAGACTGCTGCGGCCGTCGAGCGAGGAGGGCATGATGAACGGGAACATCGAGAAGCCCGCCGTCAGAATCACGCCGATGACCATCAGCGAGGTCGACAGGAAGGCGCTCTTTTCAAAGCGCGAGCGCGCCAGCAACAAGGCGAGTACGCCGCCGACGAGGCCGGCCGCCGGCGCGCTCACCATCCACGGATAGTTCGCGTAGTTGGTGAGCCAAAGACCGGGTGCGCCGATCACGTTCTTCAGCAACGGATTGGCAACCGTGTCGAGCGGCGCGGCGTCGACGATCTGGTAGCCGCCGATCATCGTGGCGATCAGTGCGCCGGCAAGCAGGAACAGCACCACGGTGGCGAACGAAGCAATCCGCAGCGCCAGCGAAGCACGCTCGGCGACGATGTCGTCCGCTTTCATCTTCACGAAGGCTGCGCCGTGCGCGGCCAGCATCGACACGCTAACCAGCCCGCACAGCACGGCGAACGGGTTGAGCAGCGCGAAGAAACTGCCGTGATATGTGACGCGCAGATCGGTGTCGAACGAGAACGGCACGCCTTGCAGCAGGTTGCCGAACGCCACGCCGAACACCAGCGCCGGTACGAAGCCACCGACAAACAGCGCCCAATCCCACGCGTTGCGCCAGCGCGGGTCTTCACGTTTGCTGCGGTAGTCGAAGCCGACTGGCCGGAAGAACAGTGAGAACAGCACCAGCAGCATCGCGAAGTAGAAGCCGGAGAACGATGCGGCGTACACCAGCGGCCACGCGGCGAACATCGCGCCGCCCGCTGTGATGAGCCACACCTGATTGCCTTCCCACGTCGCGCCGACCGTGTTCACGACGATGCGCCGCTCCGCGTCGGTCCTTGCGATGAACGGCAGCAGAATCGCCGCGCCCATGTCGAAGCCGTCGGTGAGCGCGAAGCCGATCAGCAGCACGCCGATCAACACCCACCAGATCAGTTTGAGGGTTGCGTAATCCATGATGAACTTTCCCTTGGAACAGAGTGGCGGCGAATCATGCGGCCGTGTTGGTCGGCAGCGGCTGATTCAGCGGCTGTTCGTGGTGATAGCGCCCGGTGTGCAGCGACGAAGGTCCGAGTCGCGCGTACTTGAACATCAGCATGATTTCGATGATGAACAGCACCGTGTAGAACACGACGAAGCCGGCAATGCTCAGGTAGAGATCGCCTGGCGTCAGGCTCGAGGCGGACAATGCGGTCGGCAGAATGCCGGCAATGGTCCACGGTTGACGGCCGACTTCAGCGACGATCCAGCCGAATTCGGCAGCGAGCCACGGCAACGGAATCGCCCATACGGCCCAGCGCAGGAACCAGCGGCGCTTCTCCAGCAGCAGGGAGCGCTGCGCGCAGAACCAGAACGCCAGCACGAAGGTCGCAAGGAACAGGATGCCGAGGCCAACCATCAGGCGGAACGAGAAGAACACGGGCGCCACCGGCGGAATCGTCTTCTTGGCGGCCTGCGCAATCTGATCTGGCGTGGCATCGGTGACGTTCGGGGTGAACTGCTTGAGCATCAGGCCGTAGCCGAGATCCTGCTTGTGTGCGTCGAAGGCGGCTTTGGCTTCGTCCGTGGCGTCGCCTAGCTTCAGCTTTTGCAGTGCGGCGTAGGCGAGCATGCCGTTCTTGATGCGCACTTCGTTCTGCGCCATCAGGTCTTTCAGGCCGACCACCGGTTCGTCGATCGAGCGCGTGGCGATGAGGCCGAGCGCATACGGAATGCGGATCGCATAGTCGGTGCGCTCTTCCTTCTGGTTCGGAATGCCGATGATCGTGAACGGTGCGGGTGCGGGCGCCGTTTCCCATTCGGATTCGATGGCAGCCAGCTTGACCTGCTGAACTTCGCCGGTGCGGTAGCCGGACTCGTCGCCGAGCACGATCACGCACAACGTCGACGCCAGACCGAAGCCCGCGGCAATGGCGAACGAGCGCAAGGCGAATTCGGTGTCGCGGCGCTTCAGCAGATACCACGACGACACACCGAGCACGAACATTGAAGCCGTCACATAACCGGCCGATACGGTGTGCACGAACTTTACCTGCGCGACGGGGTTGAACAGCACCGAGAAGATGCTGTCGAGTTCCATGCGCATGGTCTGATAGTTGAAGGTGGCGCCGACCGGATTGTTCATCCAGCCGTTGGCCACCAGAATCCACAGCGCCGACAGGTTCGAACCGAGTGCGACGAGGAACGTGACGATCACGTGCTGCACTCTCGAGAGCCGCTTCCATCCGAAGAAAAACAGGCCGACGAAGGTCGACTCGAGGAAGAACGCCATCAAACCTTCAACGGCCAGCGGCACGCCGAAAATGTCGCCGACATAGTGCGAGTAGTACGACCAGTTGGTGCCGAACTGGAATTCCAGCGTGAGACCGGTGGTGACGCCCATCGCAAAATTGATGCCGAACAGCTTGCCCCAGAACTGGGTCATGTCTTTGTAGATCTGCTTGCCGGTCATCACATAAACGGACTCCATGATGACGAGCAGCCAGGACAGACCGAGCGTGAGCGGCACGAACAGAAAGTGATAAAGCGCCGTGATGGCGAACTGGAGGCGCGACAGTTCTACGACTTCGCTAACGGGCATGTTGATCACCTTGGGACTGATGCGAGGCAGGCACGGACAGCAGTGCCTGCGCGACTTGTTCAGGCGGCAGCGACATATGCTCCGCCTGCGGATGGTTGAAGAACGCGTATTTGAGCACCATCAGCAGTGCGAATTTGATGGTGAGGACGATGGCAATATCGCGCGCCAGCGTCGGACCGCGCACCCAGGCGGCGAGCCGTTTGCGCAGGCTCGAGCGAGGGTTGCTATGGCGATTCAGGGCTATGGTCATGATCGGTCGAAGGCGACTTCACACCGGGTTAACCGGCTGGATCCAGGCCGTTTCAGCGGTCTGGCGAGTGCATCCCGATTCTAGAAGCAAGGACCTTGCGCGCGTTAGTTCGGCGCTGCGGCATTGGGTCGCGAACGTCACCACGCGCGGACAGTATCGCTACGAGGTTTGTGATACGTCAAGAAACGCGTGCTTGGTGGACATGTTCTTGAGTGCGTGCGCGTGTGCATGCGTGTGCGATTGAGCGCATGCATCGTCGAGCGGGCACAAAAAAGCCCTGCCTTCTTGCGAGGGCAGGGCTCTGCAGCCATACAACTGCGCGCCGGACGAGCCGGCACAACTAAAGGGTTTTAAGCCTTAGGCATATTCGGCCAACGCGCCGCGCATTTTCTTCATTGCGCTCGCTTCGATCTGACGAATACGTTCGGCCGACACGCCGAATTCGTCGGCCAGTTCGTGCAGTGTCGAGCCACCCGAACCGTCGTCTTCCACCTTCAGCCAGCGTGCCTCGATGATGCGGCGGCTGCGGGCATCCAGCGCATCCAGCGCACTCGCAATACCGTCGCTTTGCAGCTTGTCGCGCTGACGCGAAGCCAGCACGGCAGTCGGCTCGCTATGCGAGTCGGCGAGGTAGGCGATCGGCGCGTACGACTCTTCGCCGTCTTCGACCTGGCCCTCCAGCGCAATATCGCCGCCGGACAAGCGCGTTTCCATTTCAGCCACTTCTTCACGCTTCACGTTCAACTCCTGGGCGAGACCTTCGATCTCGTCCGGCGTGAATGCGCCCAGCCCCTGCTTGTGGCTGCGCAGGTTGAAGAACAGCTTGCGCTGCGCTTTGGTGGTGGCGACTTTCACCATTCGCCAGTTGCGCAGAATGTATTCGTGGATCTCAGCCTTGATCCAGTGCATGGCGTACGACACGAGCCGTACGTTCTGCTCCGGATCGAAGCGCTTCACGGCCTTCATCAGGCCGATATTGCCTTCCTGGATCAGGTCGGCGTGCGGCAGGCCATAACCGAGGTAATTGCGCGCGATCGAGACGACCAGCCGCAGGTGCGACAGGACGAGGCGGCGCGCGGACCCGAGGTTGTCCTGCTCGCGAAATTCGGTGGCGAACTGGCGTTCTTCTGCCGGCGTCAGCATCGGAATCCGATTTACGGCCTGGATGTAGGCGTCGATATTGCCCAGTTGGCCGGGCAGCAGCGAGGAATGCGAGAGCGCCAGTGCACCTGCCGAAGCGGCCTTAGCCGAAGACGGGCTCAAAGTACTCGGAAGGGTCATTGCATGGCTCACGTAGGAAACTCCTTTGGAATCAGACAAAAGCGTATTCAGTTAACGACTCCAGCGTTGGATGTTAGCACTCTGATTTGCCGAGTGCTAATACTTAGAAGGTGTAGGGGCATCCAAGTTCCGTATTTTCCTATTGAAATTCTGGTTTCGATAGCTATGTATCGCGACTGCGGCCGACAGTGTATGGGCCGTAGAATTTACCTGGCGAAGCGCCGCCGTTCTTATAAGTAGTCAGCATTTTGTAAAATCGAAGTGACTAATTGCGGAAATTTAAGTTTCGTCAGATGATTCATAGGGTCAGGATTGACTTTAGAATAGAAGAACAATGCGAAGGTAATCAACGTTCGACTAGCTCGGGTGTTCGATGAACAACAAAAAAAACGTTCTGCGTGGTCTGGCTCTAAAAGGCGCTTCGGCGGCTATTCTGTTTGGCGCTTCGGGACTGGCCGCAGCTGACCAGTTCGGCGTGCAGATCGCCGGCGGTCTGGGAGATCACCACATTAAAAAGCTCGATCTCGGCCTGGTCTGGGATCCGAATCTGACGTGGTGGCAGATCGGCGACTGGCACTTTTCGCTGATCGGCGAGGCGCACGTGGCCTGGTGGCATACCGACGAAGGGAATGTGCACGAGAACATCGGCGAGATCGGTGTGACGCCGATCATTCGCTTCATCGACGGAGCGGGGGCGATTCGCCCTTACATCGAAGCGGGCGTCGGTATCCGCCTTCTGTCGAGTCCGAGAATCTCCACTGACCTCACGCTCGCGACCGCGTTCCAGTTCGCCCCCATGGCGGGAGTCGGCCTGCAATTCGGCAGTCACCAGCAGTACGAGGCGGGCTACCGCTTCCAGCATATTTCCAATGGCGGTATCAAAGAGCCGAATCCTGGTATAAATTTCCACCAGCTATATTTGCAATATAACTTCTGACGACCGTGGCCACGTTCGGCTCATCGGTGCAAGGGGCTGAGCAATGGCGGCAAAGATAATCGAAGCGATTCGCGGGCTCGAGCGTGAGCGCTTTCGTGCGATGGTCGACGGCGACGGGCAGTCGCTCGATAGGCTGCTCGCGGACAACGTGAGCTATGTCCATACGAACGGCAAGCGTGAAACGAAGCGGCAGTTCATCGACGGCATTACCGCCGGGCGCCGCCGCTATCGGCAGATCGAAGTGCAGTCGCAAGAGGTGCTGCCGGTGGGGCGTGAGACCTGCGTCGTCACCGGGCGCGCGTTGATCGAAATGGAAGCGAACAACGGGGCGCTCCTGTTTCCGATTGCGTACACGGCGATTCATACACAGGAAGACGGGCGATGGCGTCTGATCGCCTGGCAGGCGACGCGTTGCGCGATCGAGTGAGCCTTTTGAGTTCACTCCGTTTCGCTAGTCGCGATCGGTGAGCGCCTTGTGAGCACTCAAGCAGCTACGCGCTGCAGTTCCTCATCGCTCCGCACCGGCCGCTTCGCCGCATCACCGGCATACGGATGCCGCGGATGCACCGGAATCTGGTTGTAGCGCTCGGCCATGCGCCGCGCACGTCACACGGGCGTTTTCGCGACATCCACGATCAATTCCACTTGCCGTTCAATCGCACTCGGCACGGGCGCTTCGCCGCGCAGCACGGCACCGATCCACGCGGCCGTGGTGGCGGCGTCGCGAGCTTCGGGCAAGTCGACTTCAGGCGCGCCGGGCGACGAGCGCTCGTGCGGCACGCGCGTCTCGCAGACGCCATCGTGCAGCCAATCCACTTGCACCTGGCGCCGCGTGTCGGCCACCGCTTCGCCTTCGGTGCCGCGTGCGAGCAAGGCGCCGCCCGCTGCGGCGTCCGGGTGCGTGTTGAACAGCTGCGTGAGACTGTCACGATACGGCGGATGCGTGTAGTTCACGAGCCGCAGCCCCGCGGGCGCGAACGGTTGCAGGATTTTCACGAGCGTATGCGTTGAATTGCGCACGCCCATCCGCCGGCGTAGCGAAAGAAGGTGCGCCAGCTTCGGTGCGAGGACGTCGACCGGCGCGAACGCGAGACGTCGTTCGGCGAGACCGTCTTCGATATCGGCGTGCGATTGCGCGTGCGGGATCTGCAGATGCGTGAAAATTTCGGCGCTCGTCACGCGGCCCGGATCTTCGGTGACGCCATGCACCAGCACCGGCACACCCTCGCGCGCCAGCAGAAGCGCAAGCAGCGGCACCAGGTTGGGCTGTTTGCGCGCGCCGTTATACGTGGGTATCGATACGGGCCGGAACGCCGCGTGCGGCAAATGAATCGGTTCGAACGACGCATGCGCGCCGGCCAGCATGGCGGCGAGTTCGTCGGCGGTTTCGCCTTTCACGCGATACGCGAGCAGCACGGCGCCGAGTTCGAGATCGGCCACGCGGCCGTCGAGCATCGCGGTGTAGAGCACGCGCGTGTCCTCGGCGGTCAGGGCGCGCGCGCCGTTCGGGCCGCGGCCGATTTCCTTGATATAGCGGGCACAGGGGAACGGATTGGCGGTGTCGGCGGAGTCAGTCATCGGGCGCAGTGGGACGGGTGGCGTGCCGCCGTTGGGCGGTCGGTCACGGTATTCAAAGGACGCTATTTGGTGTGAGTATCGCATCTATGGCGATCCGGTGGTCCGGTGGTCCGGTGGTCCGGTGGTCCGGTGGTCCGGCGATCCGGCGATCCAGTGATCCGGCGATCCGGCGATCCGGCGATCCAGCGCGACGATGCGCCGGGGCCACCGGATCGCGCGCGCCCGTGCCGATCGGCTGCGCCGCGCTTTGCTGCGCGTTACACTCGCTGTTTCATTGCCGCGCGGGCGCGGTTCAATTCAAAAAACGGAGAACGGGATGAGTTACGTATTTGCACCAGCACCGGTAGTCGCGGTGCCGGTCGTGGGGTCCAGCGAGCAGTTCGCGGTGCGTCGCATCTACTGTGTGGGCCGCAACTACGAGGCGCACGCGCGCGAGATGGGGCACGATCCCGACCGCGAACCGCCGTTCTTCTTTACCAAGCCGGCCGACGCCGTGCTGTATGTGGCGCCTGGCGCGACCGGCGAATTCCCGTATCCGCCGCAATCGAAGAACGTCCACTTCGAGATGGAACTGGTGGCGGCGATCAGCAAAGGCGGCAAGAACATTCCGGCCGAAAGCGCGCTCGACCACGTGTACGGCTATGCCCTCGGTCTCGACATGACGCGCCGCGATCTGCAGGCCGAAGCGAAGAAGCTGGGCCGTCCGTGGGATACCGCGAAGGGTTTCGATCACTCGGCGCCGCTCGGCCCGATTCATCCGGTTACGAAGGTCGGCCATGTCGGCAAGGGTGCAATCTGGTTGTCGGTGAACGGCGAGGAAAAACAGCACTCGGACGTGTCGCAACTGATCTGGTCGGTTGCCGAGACGGTCGCCTATCTGTCGACGCTGTTCGAACTGAAACCGGGCGACCTGATTTTCACCGGCACGCCGGAAGGCGTCGGCGCCGTGGTACAGGGCGACCTGATGAAGGGCGGCGTGGACGGGCTCGGCGAGCTCAGCGTACGCGTCGTCTGAAGAGCGGTCGAAGGAGACACACAACATGAAGCTTTACAGCTATTTTCGTAGCTCGTCGTCTTATCGCGTGCGCATTGCGCTGAACTTGAAGAACCTGCCGTACGACTATGTACCGGTGCACCTCGTGCGCGACGGCGGCGAGCAGCTGAAGCCCGAGTACCGCAAGGTGAATCTGGACGGCATCGTGCCCACGTTAGTCGACGGCAACGAACTGATACCGCAGTCGCTCGCGATCATCGAGTATCTGGAGGAAACGCATCCGGAGCCGCCGCTATTGCCCGGGACGCCGGCCGAGCGCGCGTATGTGCGCGCGGTGGCGTTGCAGGTGGCGTGCGAGATTCATCCGCTGAACAACCTGCGCGTGCTGAAGTACCTGAAACACACGCTGTGTGTCGATGACGACGCGAAAGACGCGTGGTACAAGCATTGGGTCGAAGCGGGTTTTACGACGGTCGAGGCGCATCTGGCGGGCGATTCGCGCACCGGCAAGCTGTGCTTCGGCGATACCCCGACGTTAGCCGACGCATGTCTGATTCCGCAAGTGTTCAACGCGCAGCGCTTCAAGGTCGACACGGCGAAGTTTCCGACGATTCAGCGCATCTACGATCACGCGATGCAACTCGATGCGTTCGCTCGCGCGGCGCCCGGGGTTCAGCCCGACGCGGAATGATGCTGTGGTTTGAATGAAAAAAGGGCGCCCGTAAGAGCGCCCTTTTTGATTGTTCCGCGACCGACGTTGTTGAACGCTGTTGTATTCAACCGCCCAGCAAGGCGTCCGAAAACTCTTCCGCGCTGAAAGGTTGCAAGTCTTCCACCTTTTCGCCGACGCCGATGAAGTACACCGGGATCGGACGCTGACGCGCAATCGCCGCGAGAATGCCCCCCTTCGCTGTGCCGTCGAGCTTGGTGACGATCAGACCGGTGAGACCCAGTGCGTCGTCGAAGGCTTTCACTTGCGCGAGGGCATTCTGGCCGGTGTTCGCGTCGATCACCAGCAGCACCTCATGCGGTGCGCCGTCTTGCGCCTTGCCGATCACGCGCTTCACCTTGCGCAGTTCTTCCATCAGGTGCAGCTGGGTCGGCAGACGGCCGGCCGTGTCCGCCATCATCACGTCGATCTTGCGCGCACGCGCGGCGCCAACCGCGTCGAAAATCACGGCGGCCGGGTCGCCGCTTTCCTGCGACACCACCGTTACGTTGTTGCGCTGGCCCCAGATTCCGAGTTGCTCGCGCGCGGCGGCGCGGAAGGTGTCGCCCGCAGCCAGCAGCACCGACTGATCGAAGCTCTGCAGATGCTTGGCGAGCTTGCCGATGCTGGTGGTTTTGCCCGCACCGTTGACGCCCGCGATCATCATGACCAGCGGCTGCGCGCGGCCGAGCATCAGCGATTTTTCCAGCGGCTTGAGCAGGTCGATCAGCAGCGTGCGCAGTGCCGCTTTCACCTGCTGAGGATCGGTGAGGCGCTCGGTGCGCACTTTCTCGCGCAGCGATTCGAGCAGGAACTCGGTGGCTTCGACGCCCGCATCCGACATCAGCAGTGCGGTTTCGAGTTCCTCGTACAAATCCTCGTCGATCTTCGTGCCGATGAAAATGCCGGTCAGGCTCGAACTCGTTTTCGACAGGCCGGTTTTCAGGCGAGTGAGCCACGAGCGCTTGGCGCTCGCGTCCTGCGTAGGCGGCGGGACGATTTCGACGGTTTCGAGCGCGGCTGCTTCGGGTTCGGGCGCACTGATGGACACAGCAGCCGGCTGCGTATCGGCGCCAACCGGAGCAGCCGGCTGCGGCGCTAGCGGCGCGGCGGGCGCTGACGGCGGCGCCTCTACGGCGTGTTCGGGCGCCAGAGCTTGCGGCGCGGTCTGCGATTCTTCTGGCGCGTTATCGGACTCTTTCGAACCCTTGAATCGTTTGAAAAAGCTGAACATGATCTGGCGTGGTGAGAGCGCCCGCCGATGCGCGCAGCCGGGGCAAGCCCGTGGGAGCGGCAGGCAGCGTTGCGATGCGGGATGCAAGGCGCTGGAAGCCGCACATTTTATCAGGCGCGCCGCCACCCGTCGTATTGGCCGAACGGCCAGGCTGGACGCCGCGCGCCCCTGTGGTAACGTTGGCCCTCCAGCCCACACGCATCGGCGTCGTGGGCGTCCCTATAACGTATTCGAAACTGCATGCCCCGTTCTGCTCCTTCACGCGCCCATGGCGCTTCGTCCAAAAGCGGCAAGGCGCACGCCATCCGTATCATTGGCGGCGACTGGAAGCGCACGCCGCTGCCCGTGCTTGACCTCGACGGCCTGCGCCCCACGCCCGACCGCGTGCGCGAAACGCTGTTCAACTGGCTCGGCCAACGGCTGGACGGCCAACGCTGCCTCGATCTGTTCGCCGGCAGCGGCGCGCTCGGCTTCGAGGCCGCCTCGCGCGGCGCGGCGCGGGTGTTGATGGTCGAGCGCAGCGCGAAGGCGGCCAGCCAGCTGCGCGCGAACCAGGAACGCCTCTCGGCGCGTACCATCGAAATCGCGGAAGCCGACGGCTTGCGCCTCGCGGCGAGTCTCGCGCCGGGATCGTTCGACGTAGTTTTCCTCGATCCGCCGTTCGGCGACGATCTGCTCGGCAAGGCGCTCGCCCTGGCCGTGCCGCTGCTGAGTCCGGAAGGTTTTCTGTATGTGGAGGCGGGCGTTGCGCTCGAGCTCGAAGGGAACGAGACGCTAGCCGGTTGGGAAATCGTGCGGCAAGGCAAAGCAGGTGCCGTCCACTTTCATTTGCTGCAGCGCGAAAATAAGGAATAATGCGCGTTCCAAAACAAGCATCGGGCGGGTTACCGTCACGCATGCGGTCGGTGCCAAATGCGTCGCGTGGACGCTTTAACGTGCCAATTTGTCTGAAAAGAGGAGAAGTCTCATGGTAGTCGCCGTGTACCCGGGCACGTTCGACCCGCTGACGCGCGGTCACGAAGACCTCGTTCGACGCGCGTCGAGCATTTTCGACACGCTGGTGGTGGGGGTTGCCGACAGCCGCAACAAGAAGCCGTTCTTCACGTTGAAAGAGCGTCTCGACATCGCTCATGAAGTGCTCGGGCACTACCCGAACGTTAAGGTGATGAGCTTCAAAGGGCTATTGAAAGACTTTGTCCGCAGCAATAACGCTCGGGTGATCGTGCGTGGCCTGCGTGCCGTCTCGGATTTCGAATATGAGTTCCAGATGGCCGGAATGAACCGCTATCTGCTGCCGGACGTCGAAACCATGTTCATGACGCCGTCCGATCAGTACCAGTTCATCTCCGGCACCATCGTGCGTGAAATCGCGCAATTGGGCGGCGACGTCAGCAAGTTCGTGTTCCCGTCGGTCGAAAAATGGCTGACGGAGAAGGTTGCTTCGCTGGATCCGAATGAGGGTGCTTCGGCGGGACAACCGTAACTGGCTAAATCGACATGTTGCTGTGCGAGCGTGGGACAGCAGGTCTTGCAACCCATGATTGCATGGTTCGGCGAACCGAGACGTCGCCGTTAAATGCATGAACCCGTCCTTTGTTTCTCGATGGCCTGCCTGGGTTATGATCTCGCGCGCTGCACGCTAGCCGCACCATCGTCCAGCGGCCTGATCAGAAATCGCGGGGATTGCACTTGAGAAACATGGGGATTGCTGCTGCGGTTAGCGGCATTGCATCGGCGTTGGCTTGCCAGGGCGCTTCGGCCCAAAGTTCGGTTACGCTTTACGGCATGACTGATCTTGGCATCCGTTATTTGACAAATGCCGACGCGCAGAACGATAACAAGCTGTTCATGGCTAACGGGGCAGTAATTAACAGCCACGTTGGATTGCGTGGTACGGAAGATCTTGGCGGTGGACTGAAAGCGGTCTTCCAACTGGAAAGCAATGTCAATCCGCAGGACGGCACCCTCAGCGATAGCGGGCGGCTGTTCGGCAGCGAAGCATATGTTGGTCTAGCCAGCCGATACGGTACGCTGACATTCGGTCGCCAGAATACGCCACTGTTTGACAAGCTCGTCAGCACATACGATCCGCTGACTTACGCGAACTACCCTGAAAATTCGTGGTTGCCGTTCGCACTTGGTGCGGGGTTATCCGCCGATAACTCGATCAAGTACGACGGTCAGTTCGGCGGCCTGGAGGTCGGGGCGATTTACTCGTTCGGCAGCAACTACGAGTCGAATGGCGCAGACGGTTTCTCGGGCGAGGTTCCGGGCCACCTTGGTGCAGGCAGCATGTTCGGCTTCATCGCATCGTATGTTACTGGCCCTGTCAGCGTCGCCGCCGGTGTGCAGCAAACGAGCGACAACTCGAACAACAAGCAGACCGTCTACAACGCGGATATTGCCTATGCGTTCAGCAAGGCGAAAATCTATCTTGGTTATCTGCATTCGCAGGACAATACTGGCCTTGTCGATACTCTGCTTGCAGAGCAACCGATTGCCGACATTGGCCAGTTGAAGAAGACCGATCGCATTGACGATGGCCCGTTTGCAGGTGCGGCGTGGCAGGTGAGCGGCCCACTATTGCTGACCTGCGCGTTTTATTACGATCACATGCGCAACGCAGCAACCGCCGATGACGCGCCTGGCACTGGCACCCGCTACACCGTGGTAGCGCTGGCCGAGTATTCACTGTCGAAGCGGACGGAGGTCTATGGCACCGTCGATTTTAATAGGGTGAGCGGCGCGGCGACGGTTGAATTGCCAGGACGCAGCAACCAGACGGGTGTCGCAATTGGTCTGCGCAATTTCTTCTGACTGTGCGTGAATGCGAACGGGGTGGCTCTTGCGGAATCAGGCGCCTCGGAACCCGAACTGTCGGCTCGACCGACAAAGGGAAGGCTGTTCAGGCGCCTTTCGCAGCTTTGGCGAAGGCTTCGGCGAGCTTGTCGAAGTGCCGAAGCGCAGCCGGGGTAAGTTCGATCTGCTTGCGACGCGCGTCCTCGGTATCGCTGAGTATTAGCCAGCCTTTTTCGCGCATCGACGTGATGCGGGCGTGAAGCGTCGCAGGTGAGCCGAGCTCGCTTTGAGCCATCATGTCCCGGACGGAAAGCCGGTCGTTTTTCTGCATCACGCGAGCAACGAATTCGAGGATTTTTTCTTCTAGCGGATCAAGTGCAGGAAGCGAAGGCAGACCACGTAGTGCTTCGGTCAGCTGCAGGAATCGCAGATAGATATCAGCAGGACGTGTCATTGCTTACGCACTGTTGAGAATAGGCTGTTGAAGATAGGCGCTCGCGGGACGGCATGCAGGCGCGTTATGATCCGCTCGATAATAAACATGGAAGGGTAGTTTACCGCAATGTCCAGCTTACGTTTGCATTTCTGGTCGATCACTGGGACTCTGATCGCGTTTTTGGTGTCGCTGTGGATAAACCAGGAGGTGTTCACTCACACGTCTTTCGTTCGCGGCATAAACTGGATTTTCCTGCCGTCCGGTGTTCGGCTTCTCAGTACGTTGCTGGTTGGGTTCGATGGTGCAATCGGCCTGCTGCTTGCCGGTCTGATTACCGATTTTCTTTACTGGTTTCCGCATGACCCGGTGCGCGCCATCGCGGGCGCTTTCCTTGGATCTCTGGCGCCGTATCTGGTCTACCGGTTTGCGCTTGAGTATTACGATCTGCGTGCATCACTGACTAACCTTACCCCGAAGCGGCTTCTTGTTCTGGCTGTCGCCTATTCGATAGCAAATCCGCTGTTCCATCACTTGTGGTTTGCGCTGACCGGTACGACGAAGGACTGGTTCGAGAGCTTCTTCAGCATGTTTGTGGGCGACCTGACGGGCGCGCTGATCATGCTGTATACGATAAAGGGAATTTTGGCGTTGTTGCCGAAACAGCGGAGCAGTTCCCGTATGTCAAACGGCATGTTCAACATTCAACTGGCCTTAAACAGGGCATATAACAATCAGTCAGCACGCCACATCATATAACAGGCAGTCTACTTGCTGCTCATAGCCTTTATGAGGCAGTCAAACAGCATGTCGAAATGATGGAGGGCGACTGGTGCGAGTTTGATCTGTTTGCGGCGGCCATCTTCGGTATCGCTGAGTTGAATCCAGCCCTTTTCGCACACGGAAGTGATGCGGGCGTAAAGCGTAGCGGGTGAACCAGGCTCGCGCTGCGCCATGACGTTCCGCACCGACAAACGTTCGTTGGTGTGTGTTGTGCAGGCAACAAATTCGATAATCCGCACTTCAAGCGGATCGAGCGCAGGCAGTGACGAACCATCACGCAGCGCATCCTTCAGTTGAAGGATGCGCGCGAAGTAGTCAGCAAAACGTATCATTGGCTACTCGCTGTAGAGGACCAGCGTTCATGTAACGGCGGGCGCACGTGCCACGTGATATGCGCCCTGAACGGATTGCCGCACAGCACAAGGTTTGCAGACGAGAGGAAGTCGAAGAGTGACTACATGAGTCACTCTTCTGGGCTGCTGCTTGAACAGCTTACTGGAAAGAGCCAATTCCGATGTTCAGGTGGATCACTCCGAGTATCCCCAGTAAGCGTCAAGGGAGATTTGCCCGTAATTCGAGGATAGGTCGAGGTTCCGCGTGATGCCAGAGGCAAATGCAGCGAACGAGCAGGCAGACGGGCATGTCTGGGTGCCTGCCTGATTGACGCCGGCAGTTACGGATGTGGAATAAGTGCCGGACGCATTCACGCTTGCCGGGCCTTGCCCAACGCCAACGATGTTGTCAGTGGCGGCTGAGCCTTGTGTTGTTATTTCAGGAAACGTCACAAGCGGAGCAATGTTAGCCCCGTTGACAAGGTTCGACCATGAAACATTAACCGTTTGCTGGGCAGCCGCCTGTGGCCCGTTGGGGTTGAGAAATGCATGTATCGTGTCACCCGAAAGCGTTTGCCACGGAATGTTGGCGCCGTTGGTTGCGGCGATGTTTGGCGTAGGATTGACGACGCTTGTCTGTCCGATCTGTGTGCCGGATGCGTCATAAAAAGTGACGGTATACGTCGCGTACTCGGGCACCGTCGAAACATCAATAGGCTGTGGCGCATACTTTTGCCCAAGGTTATTGGAACTTGGGACGAAAGTGCCGGTGACACCGGGCAAGGTCTGCCATGACCAGCGGTAGCCCCACGCTTGTGTGTTGGAGGTCCGGCCGCCAGTCGGTACGCTGGTTTGAGGCGCACGGGCAATCGACATGAGACTTGACCCGGCTTGTGCGGGGAGCACGTAATAAATTGTGCCGGTGATTCCAGGACCAGTTACCGACGCCGACGCGAGATTTGCCGGGTTAGGCGTGCCTGCCGCGCCGAGTGGGATCGCAATGT
The DNA here is from genome assembly GCF_050434205.1 of Paraburkholderia sp. GAS348. Lineage (NCBI taxonomy): Bacteria > Pseudomonadati > Pseudomonadota > Betaproteobacteria > Burkholderiales > Burkholderiaceae > Paraburkholderia > Paraburkholderia sp. GAS348. The sequence goes on along the minus strand of NZ_JBNPVT010000020.1, from coordinate 63,802 downwards.
CGATGCCGGACTCCCAGCGCGATACGTTCGAAGGCCAGGTATCGTTGTCGAGTGTCTGTCGTCGCTGGATAAACGACTGGATATGGACGTTGTACTGCTGCTGGTTGCCGATGATGTCCCAGCCATTTGCCGTCTGCTGCGCAACCGTGTACTCGAATCCCGATGCCCCGCCCGACGTTGTATAGGGAAGAGCGATTAGCACTTGCTTACCAGAAGTACCAGGCATGAATTCCAGGATTTTAGCTACGCCGAGGCTGACGCCGGATGCTGCAAGAGATGGATGCGCTTGCGTGAAGCTGGTAAATCCATTGTCTTTATAGCTCGCGTCGATTGCTTGCGAGCACGAACCCGAAGAGCCACCAAGACATTCAGTCAGAGCAGTCATCAACGGTGCGAGGAATGCGCCTGTCGCGGGAGGTGCGGGAAGCGATGAAGATGCTGTAGCGCCAGAATTTAATGCCAGGTTCGCAGATGAGTTTGGATTAGCGGTGGAGATCAGTTGGAAGCCACCAGCGGATCCTGTTGCCGGAATGACCTGTACGGCATCGAGCGCAGCATCCGCGCCCGTCTGGTTTGCGGTGAATGGCGTGGCGATTGGATCGAAGCTCTTTGGATCGAGATTGTTAGCACTAAGAATATTTGCGGTCGCATTGCTGAGCGTCTGCACTGCTTTGCTGACTGCCGCAAGGGTGACAAGGGAGGACAGGTTCTGGCTGTTCGCGAGGTCAAGCGGATTGCCGCTTTGTGTCACCAGAGCGGCGGCAGCGGTCGTCAAACTTGTGACGTTCGCGATGACCGGCGCGGATGAGTTAGCAGGTATGGCTGGGACCACGGAAGCGAGCGGGGGTGCGATGCCGCTTGGATCCGTAGCGAATACTGCGAACGGCGTAGTGAGCCCGGTCAGTGGCACCTGATAATTGCCTTTAGCGTCCGCCGTGACCGTTACGCTTTTGCCTGTCGAATCTACGATTTGAACGTTGGCTCCGCTGACGGGTGCGCCAGTTGCGACGGTCCCACTCAATGTCGTCGGCATAGCGGGTCTGGTCGAACTGCTGCTTGGAGTGCTTGATCCGCCGCCGCCGCAGGCAGTGAGAGTTGCCGCAACTGCTGCGCAAAGCGTAAGCTTTGCTGTCAAATGTTTGGGAGGAGACGTATTGATCGTTAGAAATCCAGAAAACATGGATGATCCTTGAATTTACTGTTATAAAAATAAGATCGATTTAAGCGGTGTGACCACGTACGCCGAGCTGGCGATCACCTACTCCCTGCTTGCCCCTCCAGCAAATACTGCAACAGGGCTGCTGTATCGTTATATAAAATATAGCGATGTGGGCGCATAACCTATGCTTCGCGTTAACGGCGAGTCACTGCTGGACTTTATGGGCTATAGAGAAAATTTAGGACGGGCGGCAGCACGTGGCTCAGTCCCACGGGTCTAGTGCAGTCTCGCCCTTTCCGGACAGTTATGCAGTCAGGCGCTCATACAGAAGGTGCCAATCGACCGCGAGAAGCGGTATCGTTTTGTCGTTGCGTGACCAATACGCGAAGAAGCGCGTCCAGCCTTCAAGGAAGATACCTTTGCCGGGGCTAAGCAAACAAGGTTGCCTTGCAACCAAGGGCACGCACATTGGCGGAAATTGCACGGCGAGAACTTCAAGTGGTGTCGAACTGATGTCCTGTAAGTTTTCGCTGTTTGTGCCAGCTGACAGGTAGCCTTCTATTGCCTCCGCCACACGAGTCGTAGCGAGTTCGACGTAAGCGACGCGAACTTCGTTAAGAGTGGCCACTGTAAGGGTTGGTGAGCCCGCTCCCGTGGCTGTGCGCTTTAGTACCGAAAGCTTCGCCCAATGAGGTAGCGCTCGAAAGTTGGTCTCCCCGCCTTGCAGCGCGTCTTCGAACGTTGGATAGCACGCCAGCCATGAGGGTGAAACGCAGCCGACCGGTCGAGATTCTTTGACTGTTCCATCAACCGTGACGGCGCGTTTCTGTTGCTGCAGTTCTCTCAGGTTCATTGTTATAAAAACTATAACTATAAGACGGCGGGTTGGCAAGTGGTGTCGCGTAAGGCGACGGCTACTTCAAGGTTTTCGGTCACGTCAGGACGAACTTTAGGGTGCCGTGTAAGTTTTTTGGGGCCGGCACTTTTTGCCGCTCGGCCATAGGTGAAGATTGAAGTTCCGAGACCTGGATATGTCGGCCAACCGACAACCTGAGCTGAAACGACGTTCGCTGCTCGTTGCCAGAGGCTGGATCATTTCAATCTCAGGTGAACGGAGGTCGGGTCGATCACGCTAATTTCCGGCACCATCGAAATCGCGTCGTTCGGGCACTCCGGCTCGCATACGTCGCAATTGTGTTAAAACGTCGTGCTGGTCATGGCCTAGCGTGCGATCTGGACTTTGCGCGCTGCACAATTTGCAACACCTGTGCAACTCAGTCGCAACCCGCAAGCATGAATTTCGGGGGATTTTGCACGACCGTGCGGAAGGCTGAAAAGCTATAATGTATTGTTTTTCCTAGGAAAGTTGGTGGCAGCATGGCCCTGATGATTACCGACGAGTGCATCAATTGCGACGTGTGCGAGCCCGAGTGCCCGAACGACGCGATTTCGATGGGCCCGGAAATCTACGTGATCGACCCGAAGAAATGCACCGAGTGTGTCGGTCATTTCGACGAACCTCAGTGTATTCAGGTGTGCCCGGTAGAGTGCATTCCGCGCGACCCTGAGCATCTGGAGACGGTGGAAGGTCTATTGGCGAAGTACCACGCGCTGCAGGCGGCGAAAAGCGCGTGAGAGTTGAATGATGGTTGAACGGCGCGGTGTCTGCCTCGCCGTTTTCTTTTGCTGCAACGCTTCGTGTTGTGCGCGAAGTTATCCCGATCGCTACCCGACGTAAGCGCTGAAAATGTCGCGCAGCGCATTCAGCAGAATGTCGCATTCGGCGTCGGTGCCGACCGAGATTCGCAGATGCTGGTCGATTCGCGCCGCCTTGAAGTGGCGCACGAAGATTTCCTTTTCCCTTAGCCGTGCCACGAGCGTCGCTGCGTCGTAGCCTTCGTGGCGCGCGAACAGCAGATTCGCAGCCGAAGGCACGACCTCGAAGCCCAGTGCTGTCAAGCCTGCCGCCAACCGCTCACGGCTAGCAATCACCTTGGTGCAGTTGTTGCGGAACCACGCATCGTCCTCGTATGCAGCAACGGCCGCGACTTGCGCCAGACGGTCGAGCGGATACGAGTTGAAGCTGTCTTTCACGCGGTTCAGTGCGTCGATCAGTTCCGGATTGCCGAACGCGAAGCCGACGCGCATGCCGGCCAGCGAACGCGACTTCGATACCGTTTGGATCACCAGCAGGTTGGGATAGCGGTCGATCAGCGCGATGGCCGATTCGGCGCCGAAATCGACATAGGCCTCATCGATTACCACCGCCGATTCGGTGTTTTTCGTCACCAGACGCTCGATATCGGCGAGCGGCAGCGGTCGTCCAGTCGGCGCGTTCGGGTTCGGGAACAGTATGCCGCCGTTAGGCGCCGTGTAGTCGTCGACATTGATCGCGAAGCTGTCGTCGAGTGCAATGGTCCGATAGTCGACTTCAAAGAGCCGCGCGTAGGTCGGGTAGAAGCTGTAGGTGATATCCGGAAACAGCAACGGCTTGTCGTGCTTCAGCAAGGCCTGAAAGGTGAGCGCGAGAACTTCGTCCGAGCCGTTGCCTGCGAACACCTGTTCAGGGCGGATGCCGTGGTACGCGGCTACCGTTTCGCGCAACTTGCGCGCTGTCGGGTCGGGATAGCGCCGCAGTGACTCGCCCATGTCGCCCAGTTCCTGGCGGATCGCGTCAAGTACGCGCGGCGACGGGGGATAAGGATTCTCGTTGGTGTTCAGCTTCACCGGATGCGCAACCACGGGCTGCTCGCCCGGCACATACGGCGTCAGACGGTGAACGATGTCACTCCAGTAGCGGCTCAAGCGATTCTCCTGTTGATGGCGATACGGCGATACGGCGATACGGGCCCTAGCAAGCCGTCGCTCAGGGATTGCGATGCAGTTGCATCATCGCCCGCTCGAGCTCGCCTTTGATAATTTGCGGCATCACGGCCAACGCGCGTTCGATCGACGCGTCGATCAGATCCTGTTCTTCCCGCCGCGGCGGCTTCAGCACGTAATTGGCGACGTCCGGCTTGGCGCCGGCTCGCGCGCTTTCGGGAATCAGGTCGCGCGGATGACCGATGCCGACCCGCAGCCGCCAATACTGTTGCGAGGACAGATGCGCGGTGATGTCCTTCAGCCCGTTATGGCCGCCGCTGCCGCCACCGAGCTTCAGCTTGACGCTGCCGGGCGGCATATCGAGTTCGTCGTGCGCGACCAGAATTTCGTCCGGAAGAATCTTGAAGAACTGCGCGACCGCCACGACCGACTGCCCAGAGCGGTTCATATACGTCTGCGGTTCCAACAGATGCACTTCTTCGCCGTGAAGCCGGGCCTTCGCGTAGAAACCGTGGAAGCGCCGCTCGTCGCGCAGCGTCGTGCCTGCTTCGCGCGCCAGTTGATCGACCAGCCAGAAGCCGGCATTGTGGCGCGTCGCGGTGTATTCGGCGCCCGGATTGCCGAGCCCGACGATCAGCTTGATCATGATTGCGTAGGTCCATCTGGCCCGGGCGCCGAATGCGGCCAAGCCGAAAAAAAACCGAAAAAAAACCCGCCGGGGCGAACCTCGGCGGGTCACATCGACCGTTTCATTGAAACGGCTCGAGAGGATTGTTCGCTCAGTGCAGCTTAAGCAGCCGGCTTTTCGCCTTCGCCTGCAGCAGCAGCGTCGCCTTCAGCGATTGCGCCAGCCGGGATCGTTGCCAATGCGACGACCGGGTTTTCTGCTTCGACGTGAGCAACCAGTGCCACGCCTGCCGGCAGCGCGATGTCCTTAGCGTGCAGCGAGTGGCCAGCTTCGATCTTCACCAGGTCGACTTCGAGGAATTCCGGCAGTGCCGACGGCAGGCACTCGATTTCGATTTCGTTGAGGACGTGCGAGATCACCGCGCCCGACAGCTTCACTGCCGGGTTGGTTTCCTGGTTCATGAAGTGCAGCGGCACCTTGGTGTGCAACTTCTTCTTCGCGTCGACACGTTGGAAGTCCACGTGCAGCACGAGCTGACGGAACGGGTGGTATTGCACGTCGCGCAGCAGAACCTGTTGCGACTTACCTGCCACTTCCAGTTCGAGGATCGACGAGTGGAAAACTTCTTTCTTCAGCGCGTGCCAGAGTGCGTTGTGGTCCAGTTCGACCAATTGCGTTTCAGCACCAGCGCCATATACGATGCCCGGGGTCTTACCCGAGATACGCAGGCGGCGGCTCGCACCCGTACCTTGCAAGGAACGCTCGAAAGCGACTACTTTCATATTGAATCTCCAATGCACTGCCCGCGACCAGGCAGTAAAAACGGGGCCTCCAAGCCATTACGGCTGAGGCCCCAGAGCGATGGCACGAACCTTCGTTCGTTCATGCCAATTGTGCAAAAGCGCAGTGCGCGGTACTGCAATACGCGCTGCGCCTTCGCAAATACTTAACTTTCAGCGAACAGCGACATCACCGAATCGCCGCGGCGAATCCGCGAGAACGTTTCGGCGAGCAGGCCGGCGCTGGTCAGCGAACGGATCTTGGCGCACGAGCGGGCTTCTTCGCCGAGCGGAATCGTATCGGTGACAACGAGTTCGTCGAGTGCCGAAGCTGCAATACGCTCGCCCGCACCGCCCGACAAAACCGGGTGGGTGGCGTAAGCGAACACCTGCTTCGCACCGCGTTCCTTCAAAACCTGAGCCGCCTTGCAAAGCGTGCCTGCGGTGTCGACCATGTCGTCCATGATCACGCAGGTGCGGCCTTCGACTTCACCGATGATGTTCATCACTTCGGCAACGTTCGCCTTCGGGCGGCGTTTGTCGATGATCGCGAGATCGCAATTCAGTTGCTTGGCCAATGCACGGGCACGCACCACGCCGCCGACGTCCGGCGAAACGACCAGCAGGTTCTCGTAGTTCTGCTTGCGCAGATCGCCGAGCAGCACGGGCGTAGCGTAGATATTGTCGACCGGGATGTCGAAGAAGCCTTGAATCTGGTCGGCGTGCAGATCCATCGTAATGATCCGCTCGACACCGGCGATTTCCAGCATGTTCGCCACGATCTTCGCCGAGATGGCGACGCGCGCCGAACGCGGGCGTCGATCTTGACGGGCATAGCCAAAGTAGGGGATGGCTGCGGTGATCCGACCGGCTGATGCGCGCTTGAGCGCATCGACCATGATCATCAGTTCCATTAGATTGTCGTTCGCCGGTGCGCACGTGGATTGCAGGACGAAGACATCCTTGCCACGCACGTTTTCCTGAATCTCGACTTGGATTTCACCGTCCGAGAAACGGCTGACCATTGCTTTGCCGAGGGGAATACCGAGGATTTTGACGACTTCCTGTGCAAGCGCGGGATTTGCGTTGCCAGTAAAAACCATCAGGCCGTCATGGCTGCTCATCATGCACCTACTTCAGGCTGGGGGCGAGGGAAATGCGAGAATTTTTGGCAGGGGAGGAAGGAGTCGAACCTTCGAATGCCGGAATCAAAATCCGGTGCCTTAACCAACTTGGCGACTCCCCTACACTAACTTTGAGCTTCACCGAACGAGGGAACGTTCGACGAGGCAAAACTTATGACGCGAAAGCAAAGAGTGGATGCTGATCGAGACTTGCAGTCACCGCGCTGTTCCATTCGCCCGGCAGTTTGGCTTGCGCCGCTTCTGCTTCAGCTTTACTACGAAACGCTGCAAATACACTTGCACCTGATCCAGACATCCGCGCGGGTGCGATGGTTTCAAACCACCGCAGCACTTGCGCTACTTCCGCGTATTTTCCCACGACAACCTGCTGCATGTCATTCCGGCCGAAACTTTCTGGCCATTCAGTGTTGCAGCTAAGTTCTGCAGGAAAGTCCGTAATTATGAGGGGTTTCGAATCTCTTGTCAACGCTTTTTCGGAGAAAATCGCTGCAGTCGGAACGTGAACCCTCGGCGTAACTACTAGGAAATGACGCGGCGGCAATTGTACAACGTCCAAAGCTTCTCCGACACCCTGTGCGAACGCATTTTTTCCAAAAATAAAAAATGGCACGTCCGCACCGAGTTTCAACGCCAGCGCCTGCAACTCCAGTCGCGGCAAATCGAGTTTCCAGAGACGGTTCAGCGCGAGCAGCGTGGTGGCCGCATCGGAGCTGCCGCCGCCGAGACCCGCGCCCATCGGCAGGCGCTTTTCGATTTCGATATCGACACCCTCGGGAGAGCCCGCATGCGCCTTCAGGAGTTTTGCTGCGCGCACGGTGAGGTCGTGTTCCGGCGGCACGTCGGCGATTTCGGTGCTGCGCGTGATGAGGCCGTCGTCGCGCCGCTTGAAGTGCAGGGTGTCGCCCCAGTCGAGCAACTGGAAGACGGTTTGCAGCGTGTGATAGCCATCCGGCCGGCGGCCGGTGATGTGCAGGAAGAGGTTGAGTTTCGCTGGCGCGAGGCAATCGCGTAGCGAATCGGTCGTTTCAATCATGAGTCAGGGCTACATGCGCCATAGCGGCGCGCAAGAGGCGGCAAGGGTTACGCGAACAGGCGCGACTATTGATCCAGCACGAGCTTGATGTCGAGCGGCGGTTCCGAGCGGCTCAGGTTCAAGCGCTTCACGCCGGTGGCCGGCGCGTCGGCATACGCCAGGTAATCGATCGTCCAGCCGTCCTGCGTGATCTGTTTCAGGCGCGACGGCTGCTCCGGATCATTCTCGGTCCTGGCGCGTGACGTCGGCGCCGGCGAAGGCTGCAGCCAGTAGCGCAGCCCTTCGACCGGGAGCGCGAAGCCGAGCGCGTTCTGCATCAGCGTGGAGACGTTGTCGGCGGTGAGCGGTTGACGGTTCGGCAGCTCGAGCGTGGCAGACGCCGGCGACGAAGTTACGATCGCCAGTGTCTGGCCGAGCGGATTGCGCAATTGCAGGGTGACCGTGTCACCCGTTTCCTGCCAGGTGAAGTTGCCATAGGCATTGCGCTGCTGGCCGTTCTGATCGTTGTACTGGACTGCGAAACGGCCTTGATAAGCGCGCGTGGTCTGCGCCGTGACGGATGTCGCCGCATTCGACGTGGACGGCCCCAGCGGCTTCACCGATGCACAACCGGCCAATGCGACAACCGCTGCCGCTACGAATCCGAGCGCCGCGCCACGCGGCGCCCGGGGATAGGAGATCAAGCGGGAAAGACGCATCAAAGATCGTTCACCTGAAGACGTTGCAGCGTTTTGACCAGCGTGTCGTTGTCCGGTTCGAGCTTGCGCGCGTCGCGGAAAGCGGCGCGAGCCTGATCCTGCGCGCCGGTTTTCCACAACACTTCGCCGAGGTGCGCGCCGATTTCGGCGTTCGGCTGGAGCTCGTAAGCTTTGCGCAACAGCTTGATTGCGTCCGACGTATCGCCCATCCGGTACTTGACCCAGCCGACGCTGTCCATGATGAAGGCGTCGTTCGGCGCCAGCGACGAGGCCTTCTCGACCAGCTTATCCGCTTCCGACAGGCGCTGATTGCGATCGGCCAGCGAATAGCCCAGCGCGTTGTACGCCTGCGGGTTGTCTGGTTGCGTCTGGATCAGCTTGCGCAGTTGCGCTTCCATGACATCGTAGTGGCCGGTTTTTTCGGCGGCCATGGCGTAGTCGTAGGTGAGATCGGGATCGTCAGGGAAGTCGGCCGTTGCTTGTTGCAGGCGAGTTTCTGCCTCCGGGTAGCGCTTCGCGTCGAACAGGATGGCCGCGTCAGTACGTGCAATCAGCGCCTGGTCGCGCGGATCGGGGGCCGGAAGGCCGGCCAGCAGTTTGCGCGCGTCTTCAGTCTTGCCCTGCTTGGCGAGTAATTGGGCGCGCGTAATCTGCGCCGGCACGAATTGCTGGCTCGACGGGGAAATCTTGTTGAGCCAGTCGCTCGCCGCCGCTTCGTTCTTCTGTTCGAGCGACAGTTGCGCAAGATAGATATACGCCTGGCCCGGATCGGCACCCGGTGTTTTTTCAGCCTGCTGCGCGTACTGTCTCAGGTAGGTCTGCGCGTCGTTGAAATTCTTCTGCTGGATCTTGATCAGCGCGAGCGCCATCATTGGCGTGAGGTCGGCCGCGTTGTTCTTGTGCATGATCTCGAACTGCTTCTGCGCGTCGTCCAGACGGTCGCTCGCGAGATACATCTGCGCGAGCGCGAGACGTGCGTCATGCGATTTCGGATTCTGCTGCACATACCTTTCGAGCGACGCGATCCCTTCCTTACGCTCCTCCGGGCCCATCTGCGACAGTGTCAGCGCAGCCGGCAAATAGTCCGGCTTGAGCGTGAGCGCCTGTTCGAGCGACTTGCGCGCGCCCGGCGCGTCGTCGGAAACGAGTTGCTGGCGTGCGATGGCCAGTTGCGCCTCCGGCCGGTTCAGGTCGTTTTTCAGCAAGTCTTGCAGTACATGCAAGCCGCCGATCCGGTTCGGACCGCGCGAGAGCAGCAGTTGCAACGCCAGAATCGCGCTGCCGCGATTGTCGGCGGGAACCTTCGCGAGTTCACCGGCGAGGATCGGCGCGGCGTCATCAGGCTTGCCGGACAACACGAGTAGTGACGCGTCGAGTTGCGCGGCGCGTTCCGAATTCGGCGCATACTGCTGCCACAATTGCGCGGCGGCCAAAGCGTCCGACGGGCTTTGCGCGGCCAGCGCGATTTCCGTGGCGCGCTGCGCCATGCGCGGATCGTGCGTATCGCGCGCGAGCGCGAGGTAGGTCTGGTAGGCGGGTGCGGGCTGGTCGCGTTGCAGCGCGACTTCAGCGGCGAGCACCTGGAATACGATCTGGCTGGACAGCGGCACGCTCGGCAGAGACTTCTGGTCTTCTGCCGTCGCCGGGCCGAGCGGGTCCGGCAGGGTGACGGACGTGTCATCCGAGTCTGGCGAAGGATCCTGCGCGTGCGCGGGCACGGCCGCCAGCGCCCAGACGGCGAGCGCGGCAGCGCCGAGCATACGTCGAGCGGACACGGCGTGCGGCGCGCAGGATGCGCTAGCCGGGCGCTTCGAAAACAGCTTCACGAAGGACAGGTTCATGGAAATCCGTTCAATGTTTCGGACGATTGTAACGCGCTCGCTACAATAAGCGCACAACCACTCACGCAAGTTGCAGACCAGTTAGACATGCCAGAGTTGCCAGAAGTTGAGGTTACCCGAAGGGGAATCGAACCGTATGTGTCCGGGCGCAAGGTTGAACGCGTCGATGTGCGTACGCCCGCATTGCGTTGGCCGATTCCGGCAGACCTTGCGAAAACCTTGCGTGGCAGCGTGGTGCGCAAGGTCGAGCGGCGCGGCAAGTATCTTCTGTTCGAAATCGACGCCGGCTGGTTCATTGTGCATCTGGGCATGACCGGCACGCTGCGTGTGCTGCGCCATGTGCCGCATCCGCCCGCCGCGGCGAAACACGATCACGTCGACTGGATTTTCGACGAATTCATTTTGCGCTATCGCGACCCGAGGCGCTTCGGCGCGGTGCTGTGGCACCCGCGCGAAGCCGGCGACGTTCTCGAACATCCGCTGCTCGCGGGTCTTGGTGTCGAACCGTTTTCGCCGGTGTTTTCCGGCGCGTTGATGCACCGGCTCACACGTGGGCGCAAGGTGTCGGTGAAGCAGGCGTTGCTGGCAGGGGAGATCGTGGTCGGCGTGGGTAATATCTACGCATCCGAAAGCCTCTTCCGCGCCGGTATCCGGCCCACCACCGCAGCGGGCCGCGTGTCGCTCGTGCGCTACGAGCTGCTGGCGGACGCGGTGCGCGTCACGCTCGCCGCAGCGATCGAGAAGGGCGGCAGCACGCTGCGCGATTTCGTCGGCAGCGATGGCGAAAGCGGTTACTTCCAGCTCGACTATTTCGTCTATGATCGCGCGGGGCTGCCATGCCGCGTGTGTGGAACGCCGATCAAACAGATCGTGCAGGGGCAGCGTTCTACGTATTTCTGTCCCACCTGCCAGCGCTAAATTTTCAATGCCATCTCGTTTAAGTCCGTCCGCCCCGTCCGCTGCGCCTACTTTTCCGGTTATGTCTGATTTTTCCGCGCGGCTGATTGCATGGCAGCGCCAGCATGGCCGTCATGACCTGCCATGGCAGAACACGCGCGATCCATACCGTATCTGGCTGTCTGAAATCATGCTGCAGCAGACCCAGGTATCGACGGTGATTCCGTACTACGCAAGGTTCCTTGCGCGTTGTCCGGATGTCGCCTCGCTCGCCGCCGCGCCGGCAGACGACGTGATGGCGTTGTGGGCCGGCCTTGGCTATTACTCGCGTGCGCGCAATCTGCATCGCTGCGCGCAGGTGGTCGTCGAGCAGCATGGCGGTGCGTTTCCTGCATCGGCCGACGAACTCGCTGAATTGCCGGGCATCGGCCGCTCGACGGCGGCGGCGATCGCCTCTTTCGCATTCGGCGCACGCGCGACGATTCTCGACGGCAACGTGAAGCGCGTGTTGGCGCGCGTATTCGGTGTCGAAGGCTTTCCGGGTGAAAAGAAAGTCGAGAATGCGATGTGGACGCTGGCGGAATCGCTGTTGCCGTCCAACGCATCGAACGACGATGTCAGTGCGTACACGCAAGGCTTGATGGACCTCGGCGCAACGTTGTGTGTGCGCGGTAAGCCGGACTGCCTGCGCTGCCCGTTCGCCGCCGACTGCGTGGCCAACGTGACCGGACGTCAGCGTGAACTACCCACGGCACGACCGAAGAAAGCTGTGCCGACGCGCCGCACGTGGATGCTGGTGCTACGCGACGGTAACGCCGTGATGCTGGAAAAGCGTCCGCCGTCAGGCATCTGGGGCGGCTTGTGGAGCCTGCCCGAAGCCGCCGACGAAGCCGAGCTCGCCGAGCGTGCGCGCGCCTTCGGTGGCGACGGAGCGGTCGCGCCACTCGCGCCGCTTACGCACGTCTTCACGCATTTCAAGCTGAATATCGAGCCGCGGCTCGCTGAACTGGATCGCGGTGTGGGCGCATTGGCTGTGCTTAACGACGCGGACACCGCATGGGTCGCGTTAAGCGATCTCGACTCGTTTGGTGTGCCCGCGCCGGTGCGCAAACTGCTGGATGGCTTGCAGGGCTCGTTGATCTAAGCAATCCGCTAAAGCGCGGGCACTTAAAGCAACTGATGCTGCTGCATATAGTGATGAACCACGTCGATTCGCGCGCCGGCGTCCTGCAATTCCATTAGCTTTTGTCTCGCGCGAAGGGCGACCGGCAACACTTCCGCGAGCCGGTTCGATACCCACGACGGATCTTCCAGCCTGAACGGCTCCGCGAACGGCAAGCTTTCCGGATCGCGTTCGCGGATCGTTGCGATGATCCGTTCGAGCACTTCCGCGCACGCGCCGAATTTGGCCAGTTGCTCATTGCCCTCGAGCGGGATGTCTTCTCCGAGCGGCTCCGCCATGCCGACCAGCAAGCCGCTCGTCTCCACGCGATGCGACAGCAGGCGAAATCGCCGCGTGCCGCGCGCCCGAATCAGCAGCATGCCGAAGGCTTCGACATCGCACTCTTCGATTTCGGCGAGACAGCCAATGGCTTCAGGCACCGAAGGCTCTTCGGCGCGCGCCACTTCGGCGCCGCTTTTCAGCAGACACACGCCGAACGGCGTTTTGTCACGCAGACAGTCGCGCGCCATATCGAGGTAGCGCGCCTCGAAGATTTTCAGGGGCAGCAGCCCGTCAGGGAACAGCACCGTATGCAGCGGAAACAGCGGCACATCGGCAAGCACAGTAGACGTAGAAGGCATGGCGCAACGCTTCGAGTTGAGGCCGCGCGATACGGCCGGTTAAGCCACTAACTTCGATGATTCGCCGATCTCGACCGGCGCATCGCGGTGCCGCACAATGACATTTGCCGAACTTGCGAGACGCGCGGCGAGCGTCTCCGCAATGAACACCGAGCGGTGTTGGCCGCCCGTGCAGCCGATCGCGACCGTCAGATAACTGCGATTGTCGTCACGGAAATGGGGTAGCCATTTGACGAGAAACTTTTCGATGTCGTCGATCATTTCATGCACGACCGGCAGCGCGTCGAGAAAATCAATCACCGGTTTGTCGAGGCCCGTGAGCGGCCGCAATTCATGATCGTAATACGGGTTCGGCAGCGTGCGTACGTCGAAAACGAAATCGGCGTCGAGCGGCACGCCGCGTTTAAAGCCGAAGGACTCGAACATCAGCACGAGCCCCGCATGTTCCTGCTCGATGAAGCGTTTGACCCATGCGCGCAACACGTTCGCGCGCAGATTGCTGGTGTCGATCTGATGGCCGAATTCGGCCAGGCCCGCTACGAGTTCGCGTTCGCGTTCAATCGCTTCGGCAAGCGACGTCAACAAGCCGACGTCCGCATCATGCGCGGTGGAACCGGACAGCGGATGGCGGCGGCGCGTTTCGGAGAAGCGTTGAATCAGCGACTGCGTGCTGGCGTTCAGGAAGAGCACGCGCACGTCGTGGGCGCGCGACAGGTCGCGGATCATCGCTGGCATTTCGTCGAGCGAAGCGCTCGAACGCGCGTCGATGGCAACCGCGAGGCGTTCCTGGCCGTCGTCGGCGAGATAGTTGGCCAGTTGCGGCAAAAAACGCGGCGGCAGATTGTCGACGCAGTAATAGCCTGCGTCTTCAAGCGCGTTCAGGGCAACTGATTTGCCGGAGCCGGAAATACCGGTGATCAGGATTATGCGCATGGAGTCGTGAAATCCGTACAGTTCATCATAGCATCTGGTCCCCGTGCGCGTGCCACCGCGGCGCCTGCCGCTGGCTGCGGATGTTACATGCCGCGGGGTGTCGCGGATTCAGATCAATTTGCCGGGAAACTGGCTGTCCGGGTCCTGCATGGCCAGGCGTTGGCGATCCATGAAGTCGCGTAGCGTATCGATACCGCGCAGTTGCAGGATCGTGTTGCGCACGGCCGCTTCGACCAGAACCGCGAGGTTGCGGCCGGCCGCCACCTGAATCGTGACTTTGCTGATCGGCAGGCCGAGCACGTCGACGGTTTGGCTTTCCAGCGGCAACCGCTGGAATTCGCCGTCGGGCCGGCGCACCAGTTGCACGATCAGTTTCAGCTTCATTTTGCGGCGCACCGCGGTTTCACCGAAGATCGTCTTGATGTCGAGCAGGCCGAGACCGCGCACTTCGAGCAGGTTTTGCAGCAGCGGCGGGCAGCGCCCTTCGACAAAATCCGGGCCGAGGCGCACGAAATCCACCGCGTCGTCCGCCACGAGGCCGTGGCCGCGGCTGATCAGTTCCAGCCCGAGTTCGCTCTTGCCAAGGCCGGAATCGCCGGTGAGCAGCACACCCATGCCGAGAATGTCGAGAAACACGCCGTGCAGCGTGGCGCGCGGCGCGAGAATGCGCGACATGTACAGGCGCAGGCTGTCGATCACCGCGGCGGCGGACATTGGCGTCGTGAAGAGCGGCGTGGACGAACGCGTGCAGCGCAGGACCAGTTCCGGCGGCGCGGCGACGCCTCCCGCCACCACCAGAAATGGCGGTTCCAACGCGATCAGCTCGGCCATGTGGCGCGAGCGGTCTTCGTCGGTTTGGCGTTTGTAGTAGTCGATTTCGGCGTCGCCGAGCACCTGGATCCGGTTTGGGTGGATCAGGTTCAAGTGGCCGACGAGGTCGGCGCTCGACGTGGCATTGGCGACGGATTCCGAAGAAAAACCGCGCTCCCAGCCTTCATGCCCCGTCAGCCAGCTCAACTTCAGCATGGCGGCGTTGTCGTCGAAAATGCTCTGGGCGTTGATGCTGGACGTATCCATGAGTCGGTGACTCCCGTGTGGACCGCTTGCTTGGGAAAGGATGCGGCCTCGTTAACGCGGACCGCGCACCTCGCCTGGCTGTACCCGCCTGCAGGCGGGAAGCCGGGTGAATAAGCGACGTGCGGATAACCGCCGATGCATCAAGGTTGCCACTGAGTGAGCAGGCGATGCAACGATTCGCGGTCTTCTTCCGTGTGCAGGCGCTCGCGGGCCTCGCGATCGGACAGCAACTGGGCGATTTCCGAAAGGATTTCGAGGTGCTGCTGGGTGGCCTGCTCGGGCACGAGCAGGAAGATCAGCAGCGAGACGGGTTGGCCGTCGGGCGATTCGAAGGGGATAGGTTCGGCGAGGCGGACGAACGCGGCGAGCGGCTGCTTCAAGCCTTTGATCCGGCCATGCGGAATCGCGACGCCTTCGCCGAGCCCCGTCGATCCGAGGCGCTCGCGCGCAAACAGATTGTCAGTGACCGTGCTACGGGCGATGCCGTTCTGGTTCTCGAAAATCAGGCCCGCTTGCTCGAACACGCGCTTCTTGCTGGTGACCGATAGTCCGACGACGACGTTCTCGAGGGGAAGAAATTTGGCTAAACGATTCATGTTGACAGGCGAAAACGTGGCCTGGGTTCTCCTCGCTGGGGCGTTTGAGTGACGTTCCATTCGTTTGACGCTCACGGCGACGTGCGTTGGAGTCCGAAAGCGCAGGACTCCGGCCGACCGATTTCCGTTTGAGCTAACTTGACCCCGATGGTAACCGGAACATTATAGAACAGGGTAGCCACGGATGGTGCGGCGCGCCATCTATGCATCATGGGTTTCTTTGCAGGGTTGATCCGATCCGCGCCGTTGACGGAGAACGGCGGCCAGAAACGAAAAACCGCCCGGTCTCGGGCGGTTTGGCTGGGTATACGCAGATGCGGGCAAATGCGGACGAATGAGGAAATACGAAGGAAAGTAAAGAAACCTCCTAATCTTCCTTATTGCGGCGGCACATCCAGTAGCGGCGCCGGCTGGTACTTGATCGCATCGTGCTGATGGCCTTGCAGGCGATCCTTATGGCGTATCACTTGCCGGTCGAGCTTGTCGATCATCAGATCGATCGCAGCGTAAAGATCGCTGTCACAGCTCTCGACGAAGATATCTTTGCCCTTGAGATGCAGGTTGATTTCAACCTTTTGACGCTTTTCCTTTTCCTTATGGTTGTCGACCGAGAGGACCACACTGCCGTCGATGACCTGATCGAAATGTCTTAGCACCCTATCCAGTTTGGTGATCACGTATTCGCGCAACGCAGGCGTTACTTCGAGGTGGTGTCCACTGATCTGCAGATTCATAGTGCTTCTCCAAGCTAGAGGCCGCTTGTTCCGCACGATGACGAAGGTCCGGTCGATCTGTCGGCTTGCCTGAGTCGCCCCCCCGGTGACTGACTTCTGGCAGGTCGCA
The DNA here is from genome assembly GCF_050434205.1 of Paraburkholderia sp. GAS348. Lineage (NCBI taxonomy): Bacteria > Pseudomonadati > Pseudomonadota > Betaproteobacteria > Burkholderiales > Burkholderiaceae > Paraburkholderia > Paraburkholderia sp. GAS348. The sequence continues at coordinate 47,547 of NZ_JBNPVT010000020.1, read as the reverse complement.
TCGGCCGGCCTGTCCGCCAACTGCGGAGCGGCCGGTAAATGCCCGACGCGGGAGGCGACGGGCTACAGAGACTTGCGCAGGTTGACTGCCGGAATCTTGAGCGCTTCGCGATACTTCGCAACGGTACGCCGTGCGACCACGAAGCCCTGTTCCGCCAGCAGTTCGGCTATGCGGCTGTCTGAAAGAGGAGATTTCGGGTTTTCCGCTCCTATCAGTTGCTTGATGAGCGCGCGAATCGCCGTGGAAGAGGCCGCGCCGCCCGTGTCAGTCGAAACGTGTGATCCGAAGAAGTACTTAAATTCAAGCGTCCCGAATGGGGTCAGCATGTATTTACCGGTTGTCACACGGGAGACAGTTGACTCGTGTAGGCCCAGCGTATCAGCAATTTCTCGCAAAACCAAGGGGCGCATGGCAATTTCGCCATGCACAAAAAAGCTCTTTTGACGCTCGACAATAGCTTGCGCGACCCGGAGGATGGTCTCGAAGCGCTGCTGGATATTTTTGATCAGCCAGCGTGCTTCCTGCAGTTGCTGGCGCAACGATCCGCTGCCCGGATCGCCCCGGTTATTGCGCAGGATATTGGCGTACAGATGGTTGATGCGCAGCTTTGGCACCACTTCCGGGTTGAGCTCCGCCTGCCAGCCCTGTGCGGTTTTGCGCACCATGATGTCCGGCACGACATAGTCCGCTTCCGCCTTGCCATAAGCGGCGCCGGGAAACGGCTCGAGCGAGCGGATCAGAATATGCGCATCCCGCAAATCGTCGTCGTTCGCCTTCAGATGCTTGCGCAGGCGCGTGAAGTCGCGTGCCGCGAGCAGTTCCAGATGATGCGCGACGATGTCGAGCGCAAGCGTGCGTGTAGGCGACTGTTCGAGCCGCAGCAATTGCAGCTTGAGACATTCCGATGCGGAGCGCGCGCCGACCCCCGCCGGGTCGAAGCTATGCAGCAGCGCGAGCGCGGCGTTCATTTCGTCGAGATCGACTTCGAGCTCTTCGGGCAGGTCGGCCAGCACTTCTTCGAGCGTGGCGGCGAGGTAACCGTCGTCGTCGAGCGATTCGATCAGGAAGGTGATCAGCGCGCGGTCGCGCTGGCTCGCCTGGGTGACGCGAAGCTGCGCCATCAGGTGATCGCGCAGCGAGGTGCTCGATTCGTGGATTTGCAGCGGTGGCAGGTCGTCGTCGTCCGAGGCATTGCCGGAGCGGCCGTAATCGCCGAGATCCCATTGCGACGCGTCGCCGTTGCCGTCGCTCGCGAGGCCGTTGTATTCGTCGACACCCTGCGGCTCGCCGTTCTCGGCGCGCTCGCTGCTGCTGGTGGACGAAGACGACGTATTGCCGCCCATCTGGTCGGGCGGTGCGGAGGAGTTGGGCGACTGGGCGATCAGCGAACCGTCGGCCGCCACGCGCAGGGGACTCGCGATCCAGTCGTCCTCGTTCTCGAGGAGCGGATTCTGCGAGATCGCCATGGCGACTTCCTGCTGCAGTTCGAGCGTGGACAGCTGAAGCAGCCGGATGGACTGCTGCAGTTGCGGGGTCAGCGCAAGATGCTGCGATAGGCGGAGTTGGAGGCTGGCTTTCATGGCAAGTTGAGATTCATTGTAGAGAGTTTGCCACGACCGCGATACATTGCGACATTCGCAATTACGCGTGCGCCCGTTTTCGGCGGCGCTGGGCGCGGGACGGCCCAGGTCAAAAATGCTGATGTGCAGATGCCGCAAAGGGGCCGGCGGATGCGCGCTCGCACCGCCGGCAATCCCTTGTGCACTTACATGCGGAAGTGTTCGCCCAGATAGACGCGCCGCACGCTTTCGTTTTCGATGATGTCGCTCGGCGCCCCGGCGGCCAGCACGCTGCCGTCGCTGATGATGTAGGCGTGGTCACAAATGCCGAGGGTTTCGCGCACGTTGTGGTCGGTGATCAGCACGCCGATATTGCGCTGCTTCAGAAATTTGACGATCTTCTGGATTTCCAGCACCGCGATCGGATCGACGCCCGCGAACGGTTCGTCGAGCAGAATGAAGCTCGGATTGGTGGCCAGCGCACGTGCAATTTCCACCCGCCGGCGCTCGCCGCCAGACAGCGACAGCGCCGGATTCTCACGCAGGTGGGCGATCTGCAGTTCGTCGAGCAAGGCCTCGGTGCGGTTGGTGATGGTGTCCTTGCTGAGCCGCTTGCCGTTGTCTTCGTGCTGCAATTCCAGCACCGCACGAATGTTTTCCTCGACGGTGAGCTTGCGGAACACTGACGCTTCCTGCGGCAGATACGACAAGCCCAGCGACGCGCGCTTGTGAATCGGCAGCAGGCTGATCGACTTGCCGTCCAGATCGATTTCGCCCGCATCGAGCGGCACGAGGCCGACGATCATATAGAACGAGGTGGTCTTGCCGGCGCCATTCGGGCCGAGCAGACCGACCACTTCGCCGCTTTTCACGTCGAGCGAAACGTCTTTGACGACCGTGCGCGAGCCATAACGCTTTTTCAGGTTGCGGACCACCAGCGAACTGCTGGTGCCGGCCGGTTTGCGATTGGGGAGGGACGCGGAGGAACTCACTGGTTCGGTGCTCCCTGGATCGTGGTGGACGGCGCGAGCGTAGCCGACGCGCCGTTCAGCGGCGCGGCGCCGCCATTGCGCGGCGCCAGCATCGCGCGCACGCGGCCGGTCGGGTTGCCCGGACCAGCGACGTCCTTACCTGCCTTCGCGGTGTAGAAGTCGCTCTGGCCGTCATAGGTAATGACGCTGCCGTGCACCTGGTCCATCACCGTCGAGAGGCCTTGCAGGCGCTTGACGGTGGCGTTGGTGGTGAGCGTGGTCAGATCCTGCTTGCCGTCGTAGTCGATCCGGATGGCCGTGCCTTCGATGTATTCATCAAGGCCTTCGCGCTTCTGGCGGAAATACGACAGGTTGCCGCCGCTCGACGTGCCGGTGGCGTACTGATAGCCCTGCGGATCTTGGGTCACTTCGACCCGATCGGCCTTGATCACGATCGTGCCTTTAGTGGCGACCACGTGGCCGGTGAAGATGTTGACCTGTTTGAGGTCGTCGTAAGTCATGTTGTCCGCTTCGATGTTCAGCGGCTTGTCCTTGTCGGCGCGGTCGGCGTGCGCAAGCGGCGCGAAGCCGGCAAGCGGCAACGCGACAATCAGCGCAGCGAGCCCGGCGCGGCACGCGGACAGGGTGCGCGAGCGGCCGGTATCAAAACGGGGGAACGATTCGTTCATGCAGTCACGCCTGGAATGGATTACCCGGGTTGCTTGGGCGAGCTGACGGAGCCTTCGGACGCGGCAATCGCGCCCTTCACATTGCCGAACAGCTGCATCACCCGGGTGACGTTGTTGTAGTTCATGCCGCTGGCAGTCATCACAGACATGCCGCGTTGAAGTTTAACCGGCTTTTCGGTCTCGATCACATCGTCGTTGACCAGCACCCTAAAATGCTGCGAATCCGCTTGCATCTGTGGATCGCCGTTGCCGGCGGCCCGCAGGATGCGCGCGTTGTCGTACAGATCGACGATCGAGGCGTCGCCGTTCACTTTGCCGGTGTCGCCGGTCGCCGTGACGATCGGCTTGCCGGGCTGGAAGGCGCGCATGGCCGGCTTGACCAGGTCGCTCAGCTCGTCATCCTCGTAATGGATCAGGGACTTGGCGGTCAGACGGTATTGCGTCGAGCCCGCCTGATCGAGTTCGGAAACCGAGAAATTGTCTGCGAAGTAGTCGGGCGTGTGCTCCTTGGGGCGCGCCACGCTTTCATTCGGCCGCGGCAGCGTGGCTTGCAGCAGCCACCACGTAATGCCGGCGAGCGCCGCCATCGCGGCGAGCGGAATCAGCGAGGTCCAGCGGAACTGATTCATCCGACGAGGCCCCGCTGTTCGCCGCTACAGGCGGCCGCAAGCAGCGCCTCATACTTGTGCTGCGCGCGCAGCAGGGCGTCGCAGACTTCGCGCGCCGCGCCGTGGCCGCCGCGCGCCTCGCTGACCCAATGGGCGCGCGCGATCACTTCAGGGTGCGAATTGGCCGGCGCCGCCGCGAAGCCGACCTTCAGCATCACGCCGAGGTCGACCCAGTCGTCGCCCATATAGCCGCATTCTTCCGCCGTCAAGCCGGTTTGCTCGAGCAGGTCGGCGAACGCCTGGGGTTTGTCTTGCACGCCCTGATAGACGTGGGCGATATTCATTTCCTTCGCCCGCACCGCGACGATGCCCGACTTGCGCCCGGTGATGATCGCCGTTTCGATGCCGGCCTCGCGCAGCAGCTTCATGCCGTGGCCGTCCATCGAATTGAACGCTTTCATCGTGTCGCCTTCCGCCGTAAACAGCAGGCCGCCGTCGGTCAGCACGCCGTCGACGTCGAAAATCATCAGCTTGACGCGGCTTGCGCGTTCAGTGGCGGTAAGGGGGGCGACGGGCATCAGATCACCTTCTTCGAGAACAGGTCGTGCATGTTGAGTGCGCCGATCAGCTTGCCTGCCTCGTCGACGACCAGCATTTGATTGATGCGGTGGCGCTCCATCAGTTCCACGGCTTCGACCGCAAGGTGATCCGGACCAATGGTGCGCGGGCCGGCGGTCATCACCGAGGCAATCGACAGTTCGCGGAAATCGCCATCGCGTTCGAGCACACGGCGCAGGTCGCCGTCGGTGAAGATGCCGGTCACGCGATCGTTGTGATCGACGATCGCCGTCATGCCCATGCGCTTGGCGGTCAACTGGAACAGCGCGTCGCGCACGGTCGCGTCGGGCGTCACCTTCGGCACCTGGTCGCCGGTGCGCATCACGTCGCGGACATACGTGAGCAGGCGCCGGCCGAGCGCGCCGCCCGGATGCGAGCGGGCGAAGTCGTCCGGGCCAAAACCGCGCGCGTCCAGCACCGCGACCGCGAGCGCATCGCCGAGCGCGAGCGCGGCGGTGGTGCTGGCGGTCGGCGCAAGATTCATCGGACAAGCTTCTTTCGACACGCCGGAATTCAGATGCACGTCGGCCAGTTGTGCGAGACTCGACGACGGACGGCCCGTCATCGCAATCAGTTTCGCGCCGATCCGCTTGATGAGCGGCAGGATCGCCACGAGTTCTTCAGTTTCCCCGGAATTGGACAGCGCGAGGAACACGTCGTCTGCCGTGACCATGCCGAGGTCGCCATGGCTGGCTTCCGCCGGGTGAACGAAGAACGCCGGTGTGCCGGTGCTGGCGAGCGTGGCCGCGAGCTTGCGGGCCACGTGGCCGGATTTGCCGATGCCGGAAACGACGACGCGTCCGCGGCAACCCAGGATGAAGTCGACCGCCCCGACGAAACCATCGTCGAGTTGGTCGCGAAGCGCGCGCACGGCGTCCGCTTCGATGTCGAGCACGTCGCGAGCGAGCGTGAGTGCCCGGTCGCCATTGATTTTCGCTATCATTCGCGGAGTATAGCAAAGGCGCTTGTTCGCCGCGCCGGGCCTGCTGTGCCAAGCCGCTGCCTTTATCGCTGTTTTTAACGGCCCCACAACCTTGTTGCACGGCGTTTCGCGTGCGCGGTTCCGCTGACGAACGAGGACGCTTTACCGATGCGTTTTTGCCGATGATTTCCCCGCTCGAAATGACGCTATTCCTGCTGCTGGCATCAGTGGCCGGAGTGGTGGTCTTTCGCTTTCTGAATCTGCCACCGATGCTGGGCTATCTGACGGTCGGCATCGTCGTCGGGCCGCACGCGTTCGGTCTGATTCCCGATTCGGCGGGTGCGCAGAATCTCGCGGAATTCGGCGTCGTGTTTCTGATGTTTTCGATCGGGCTGGAGTTTTCGCTTTCCAAACTGCGCTCAATGCGCCGGCTCGTGTTCGGTCTCGGCCTGCTGCAGGTGATCGGGACGATTGCCGTCGCGGTCACGCTCGGTTTCGTGCTGGAGCGCTGGGTGCATATCACCTGGCAAGCGAGCGTGGCGCTGGGCGGTGCGCTGGCGATGTCGTCGACGGCAATCGTCAGCAAGATGCTGGCGGAGCGGCTCGAGATCGAAACCGAGCATGGCCGCAATATCTTCGGCGTGCTGCTGTTCCAGGATCTGGCGGTGGTGCCGCTCTTGATCGTCATTGCGGCGCTGGGCGGCGATTCGAACAATCTCGTCAGCGCGCTCGGGGTGGCGGCCATCAAGATCGTCGTGGCGTTGGCCCTATTATTGATAGTGGGTCAGCGGTTCATGACGCGCTGGTTCAACGTGGTGGCGCGGCGCCGTTCGCAGGAGCTGTTTATCCTTAATCTGCTGCTGGTGACGCTCGGCGCGGCGTTCATCACGGACAAGTTCGGCCTGTCGCTCGCGCTCGGCGCGTTCATCGCCGGCATGTTGATCGCCGAAACGCCTTACCGGCATCAGGTGGAAGAGGACATCAAGCCGTTTCGCGACGTACTGCTGGGCCTCTTCTTCGTCACGACCGGCATGCTGCTGAACCCGCGTGTGATCTGGGAGCACCCGTTCATCGTGCTCGGCTTCCTGGTTGGCCCGATTCTGCTGAAGGCGGTGATGGTGACCGGGCTCTCGCGGCTGTTCGGTGCGTCGCCGGGCGTCGCGATGCGCACCGGTATCGGCCTCGCGCAAGCCGGCGAGTTCGGCTTCGTGCTGCTGAACCTGATTCTCGACAAGCATCTCGTCGACGCCACCCTGTTGCAGGCGATTCTCGCGGCGATGCTGCTCTCGATGCTGGCCGCGCCGTTCCTGATCCAGAACGCGGATCGAATCGTGCTGCGGCTGTCGTCGACTGAATGGATGATGCAGTCCTTGCAGATGACGCGCATTGCGACGCAGAGCCTGAAGCAAAGCGGCCACGTGATCATTTGCGGTTATGGGCGGGCTGGGCAGAATCTGGCGCGCATGCTGGAGCACGAAGGTTTGTCGTACGTCGCTTTGGATCTGGACCCCGATCGCGTGCAGGCCGCGGCGGCGGCGGGTGAGTCCGTGGTGTTCGGCGATGCGGGGCGGCGTGAATCGCTGCTGGCCGCCGGTATCCATCGCGCCGCGGCGATTGCGATTACCTATGCGAACACGCCGTCGGCATTGCGCGTGCTCCACAATATTCACGAACTGGAACCCACGCTGCCGGTGATCGTTCGCACCGTCGACGACGCCGATCTGGAAAAGCTGCTGGCCGCCGGCGCGACCGAGGTGATTCCTGAAATCGTCGAAGGCAGCCTGATGCTGGCTTCGCATACGCTGGTGCTGATGGGCGTGCCGATGCGGCGCGTGGTGCGGCGAGTCGAGGAAATGCGTGACGAGCGCTATGCGCTGCTGCGCGGCTATTTCCACGGCGCGGACGACGTTGAAGACGACGACGGCCACGAACAGGTGCGGCTACAATCGGTGCCGGTCGACGAAAACTCGGACGCGGTGGGCCGAACGCTGGCGGAACTGGGCCTGTTCGATCTGGGCGTCGAAGTGACGGCAATTCGCCGGCACGGCATTCGCGGCGTCGAGCCGGATCCGTCCACCAAGCTGCGCGCGAGCGACATCGTGGTGTTGCGCGGTCTGCCCGAACAATTGGCCGAAGCCGAAGAGCGGCTCTCGAAGCATCGCCGCGCGGGCGCCGCCGCGGCCTAGCGTGTGTGGTCGGCGTGGCATGATCTCGCCGGGTCGGCGTCGCCGGCCGCACCTAGCCGGCCGAACCTAGCCGGCCGCACCTGATTTAGCATTTCATCGGGCCTGTCGAGGTCCATCTGGAGACATCATGTCCAACGCGCTTGCGAGCGCGCCGCTCGATGCGGCCAATTACATCAAAAGCCACATCCGCACGGTGCCTGACTGGCCGCAGCCGGGCGTGCAGTTTCGCGACATCACGCCGCTCCTGCAGGAGCCGAAGTCGCTGCGCGTGCTGATCGACCTGTTCGTCCAGCGCTATATCGACGCGAAGCTCGACTACGTCGCCGGGCTGGACGCGCGCGGTTTCATCATCGGGCCGATTCTGGCTTACGAACTGAACCTCGGCTTCATCCCGATCCGCAAGCAGGGCAAGCTGCCGTACAAGCGGGTCGCGCAATCCTATGAGCTCGAATACGGCACCGCGACCGTCGAGATTCACGAGGACGCCTGCAAGCCAGGCGACCGTGTCGTGATCATCGACGATCTGATCGCCACCGGCGGCACGATGATGGCCGGCAAGATTCTGCTCGAGCGGCTCGGCGCGGTGGTGGTCGAAGGTGCCGCGATTATCGATCTGCCTGAACTCGGCGGTTCGGCCCTGCTGCGTGAAGCGGGCCTGCCGCTCTATACGGTGACTGAATTCGGCGGCCATTGAGCGCTGGAATCGCTGGATGCGAGCTTCTTCCTGTACACAAGGACGGTAAGAAAAAATGCCCAACTTCCTGCTGTTCCTCGCGACCTCCATCGCCATCACGATGGCACCCGGTCCCGACAATCTGCAAGTGCTGGCGCGCGGCATCTCGCAGGGCCGTGCGGCGGGCCTCGTCGCCGCGCTCGGCTTTGCGGCCGGCATCACCTTCCACACCACCCTGGCCGCGCTTGGGGTGGCTGCGTTGCTGCGTTCGTCGCCGGTTGCGTTTGAAGTGATCAAGCTGGCCGGCGCCGCGTATCTGATCTGGATCGGCATCAAGGCGCTGCGCAGCCAGGGCCTCGCCACCGCGCACGAGCGCGCGCCGCAACCGTTGATGGCGGTGTTTCGTCAGAGCGTGCTTGGCAATCTGATGAATCCGAAAGTGACGCTGTTCTTCGTCGTGTTCCTGCCGCAATTCGTGCAGCCGCATGGCACACAAAGCGTCACGGTGCAGATGCTCGAACTCGGCGTGTTGTTCATGTTGCAGACCGTGGTGGTGTTTTCGCTGTTTGGCGTGTGCGCGGGAATGATCGGCGGTTGGCTGAAGCGGCGGCCGCGCGTGGGCGTGTGGCTCGACCGGCTCGCCGGCGCGACGTTCATCGCGATTGGGATTCGCGTCGCCTTGCGTGATTGACCGAGAGACCGCTGAAGCGACTGAGCGAGCGCCGGCACCCGGGTGCGCCACAAGAACAGTTTGGAGCTTTGAATGACTTTGCCTTGCATCACCGCCGCGCGCCGCTTCGATGTTCACGCGCATCTGCCGTTCTGGATCGACGCCGAACAGGTCGGCTGGATTCGCTCGACCGATGTGCCCTTGCTCGCGCGCTGGCCCGATGTGTTCGAAATCGACGGTGTTGAACACATGCGAGTGACGCTCGCACCTGTGTTCAACACGGTCGATCTGCGCAGTGCGGCGCTCGGTTCCGTGATCGGTGCGCTTGCCGCCGAGGGCCGCATTCCCGGCTGGCGCAACGAGACTTACGCGATCCGCAACGCGTTCGATGCGCCGCCGCTCGCGTACATCGAACGCGCGGCGTCGCGCTTCTTCGGCACGATGACCTACGCGGTGCATCTGAACGGCGTCGTAGAATACGCGGATGGCGCCCCGCGGATGGCCGCCCCGCAACTATGGATCGCGCGCCGCAGCGACACCAAGGCGACCGACCCGGGCATGCTCGACAATGTCGTGGCAGGCGGGATCGGTTGGGGCTTCGGCATCGAGGCGACAATCATCAAGGAGTGCTGGGAAGAAGCCGGCATTCCTGAGGAGATCGCCGCGCGCGCCACGGCCGGCCGCATTGCGCATGTGCTGCAATCGTTGCCGGAAGGCACGCAGGCCGAACAGATTTTTATCTACGATCTCGCGCTGCCGGCCGATTTCGCGCCGCGCAACCAGGACGGCGAAGTGGGCGAACACCGGCTCGCGCGCATCGACGAAGTGGCGCGCTGGATCGAAGAAGGCGCGATGACCGTGGATGCGAGTCTCGCCACGCTGGATTGCCTGCTGCGCCGCCGCTGGATCGACGAAGACGCGTGCGCGGGCATCGAGGCATTGTTCGCGCCGCCGGCGCTTGTATAGGCGCTAGCCAGGTGCCGGTGCGGCGAACACGCCGGGTCACGCCCCGGCACGCTGCATCGAGCAGGACACACCGAAGAAACTACGCACTGAAGAAGGGAGTCACCCAGGTCATGTCGACCGATCACAGCTTTATCCTCAAACTGTCGTGCGCCGACCGGCCCGGCATCGTCCACGCGGTTTCGGGCTTTCTGTTCGAGCGTGGCAGCAATATTCTCGACTCCGCACAGTTCGGCGACAGCCGCACCGGCGAGTTCTTCATGCGCGTGCATTTCCAGCAGGTGGGCGGCGATCCGGGCCTGAACCTGTTGCGTACGTCGTTCGCGACGCTTGCTGAGCAGTTCAGCATGCGCTGGGAACTGCACGATGCGTCGGTGAAGCCGCGCGTCGTCATCATGGTGTCGAAGATCGGCCATTGCCTGAACGACCTGCTGTTCCGCTATCGCACCGGTCAATTGGGGATCGAGATTCCGGCGATCATCTCGAACCACAAGGAGTTCTATCAGCTCGCGGCCAGCTACGACATTCCGTTCCATCACTTCCCGCTGATGGGCGGCACGCCCGACGCGAAGGCCGCGCAGGAAGCGCGCGTGCTCGAAGTGATCGACGAGCATCAAGCCGACCTGGTGGTGCTCGCGCGCTACATGCAGATTCTGTCGCCGCAGCTGTGCGAATCCCTCGCCGGCCGCGCGATCAATATTCACCATTCGTTCCTGCCGAGCTTCAAGGGTGCGAAGCCGTATTACCAGGCGTTCGACCGCGGCGTGAAGCTGATCGGCGCAACCGCGCACTACGTAACGACGGATCTCGACGAAGGTCCGATCATCGAGCAGGACGTCGAGCGGGTCGACCACAGCATGACGCCGGAGCAACTGACGGCGATCGGCCGTGACGTCGAATGCGTGACGCTCGCGCGTGCGGTGAAGTGGCACGTCGAGCATCGCGTTGTGTTGAACGGCAGCAAAACGGTGGTGTTTCGTTAAGCGTAGTGGATGCGCTTGCGGTGGGTGCGGCCAACTCTGGCCGCATCGCGCCACCACCGGTGAACGGCAATTGCAGCTAAGCCCGCATCGCAGTCTGGCTGACTGACGCTCACACCAGCCGCAAATAGATCAATTCCCGCTTGATGTACGCATAGAAGATCGGCGCCGCGACCACGCCGGGGATGCCGAACGCGGCTTCCATCACGAGCATCGCGATCAGCAATTCCCAGGCGCGCGCCTCGATCTGACCACCGACGATGCGCGCATTCAGGAAGTACTCGAGCTTGTGAATCAGGATCAGGAATACCAGCGACATGACCGCCGCCGGAAAGCTCACCGAGAGCGCCACCGCGACGATGATCGTGTTCGAGATCAGATTGCCGATCACCGGCAGCAAGCCGACGATAAACGTCACCAGCACCAGTGTTTTGGAGAGCGGCAGCGTGTCGTGAAAGATCGGCAGGATCACCAGCAGGAAGATGCCGGTGAAGCCCGCATTGATCGCGGAAATCTTGACCTGAGCGAAGACGATGCGGCGGAAGGCGTCGGCGAAACGGGTTACGCGCGTGACGAACGCGGTGGACAGCGGCAGCCGTTGCATATGCTTCTGCGCCCCGACCGCGATGATCGCGCCGATGATCATGCCGATCAGGATGTGCGTGAAGCCGCGCGCCGCGGTCTTGCCGCTTTGCTGCAGCATGTTCGCGTTCTTCTGCATCAGTTCGGCCGCCCTGGCCTTCATCTGCTCGGTATCGACCGGCAGATAGTTGGCGACGAAATGCGGAATCCGGCCGCGTGCCTGGTCGATCAGCTGCATTGCCTGGTCGAGCAGTTTCTGCACGCTCGGCACGTCGTTCTCGAAATGTTCGATGATGCCGAGCGTCAGTCCCGTCAGCGCGCCGACTATCACCACCGAGAGGATCACCACCGCGAGCCAGCGCGCGCGCTGACTTGACATATGCCGTTCGATGCGCGGCGCGATAGTGTGCACGAGTTGAAAGACGAGCAGCCCGGCCAGCAAGGCGCCGAGCAGCCTCAGGTCGATGACCGCCCACATGCCGATCAGCATCAGCACGTAACTGCCGATTTCGACCGCCGACAGCTTCGGCAGGCTCATGTCGCTAGTCAGCCTGACCGGGCGTGGGCGTAGGTCCTGCACTTGCCCGTCGTCGCGCGCCTGATTCCGCTTGGCCATGGCTTATTCCGTCTCCAACCCGAGTTGTGCAGCGTTACTTTCTACTGGCAGTGCGTTTCAAGAGCGGCGCCAGATACTTTCCGGTAAAACTTGCCTTCGCCTTGGCGACCTGCTCCGGTGTGCCTTGCGCAATGATCTGCCCGCCGCCGGCTCCGCCTTCGGGGCCGAGGTCGATGACCCAGTCGGCGGTTTTTATTACATCGAGATTATGCTCGATGATCACGACGGTATTGCCCTGATCTCGCAAACGATGAATGACTTCCAGCAGCAATGCGATATCGTGAAAGTGCAGACCGGTGGTCGGCTCGTCCAGGATGTATAGCGTGCGACCGGTGTCGCGCTTGCTCAGTTCCAAAGATAGTTTGACGCGCTGCGCCTCGCCACCCGACAGGGTGGTCGCCGACTGGCCCAGCCGGATATAGCCCAGACCCACGTCCAGCAAGGTCTTCAGCTTGCGCGCGACGACCGGCACCGGCTTGAAGAACTCGTAGGCGGTCTCCACCGTCATGTCGAGCACTTCGCTGATGTTCTTGCCTTTGTATTGGACGTCCAGCGTTTCGCGGTTGTAGCGTTTGCCGTGGCAGACGTCGCAGGGAACGTACACGTCCGGCAAAAAGTGCATTTCCACCTTCAGTACGCCGTCGCCCTGGCAGGATTCGCAGCGGCCGCCCTTCACGTTAAACGAGAAGCGGCCCGCTTCGTAGCCGCGTTCTTTCGCCGCGGGCACGCCCGCGAACAGTTCGCGGATCGGCGTGAACAGGCCCGTGTAAGTGGCCGGATTCGAGCGCGGCGTGCGGCCGATCGGCGACTGGTCGACGTTGATGACCTTGTCGAAATGCTCCAGCCCTTCGATCGATTCGTACGGCGCCGGCTCAGTGGACGAGCCATACAGGTGATGCGCGACCGCGTGGTACAGCGTGTCGTTGATCAGCGTGGACTTGCCCGAACCGGACACGCCGGTCACACAGGTCAGCAGGCCGACCGGCAGATCCAGCGAGACGTGCTGCAGATTGTTGCCGTATGCCTCGACGATGCGCAGACGGCGTTCGTCCGGTTCCTTGCGCTCGTCCGGGAATTCGATGTTGCGGGCGCCGGACATGTATTGCCCGGTCATCGATGCCGCGTTCGCCTCCACCTGCTTGGGCGTGCCTTCGGCGATCACCATGCCGCCGTGTTCGCCCGCGCCGGGACCCATGTCGACCACGTAGTCAGCCATGCGGATCATGTCTTCATCGTGTTCGACGACGATCACCGAGTTACCCAGGTCGCGCAGATGCTTGAGCGTGGCGATCAGCCGGTCGTTGTCGCGCTGATGCAGACCGATCGACGGCTCGTCCAGCACGTACATCACGCCGGTCAAACCTGAGCCGATCTGCGAGGCGAGGCGGATCCGCTGCGCTTCGCCGCCCGACAGCGTTTCCGCGCTGCGTTCGAGCGACAGATAGTCGAGCCCGACGTTATTCAGGAACATCAGCCGCGCGACGATTTCCTTGACGACTTTGTCGGCGATCTCGCGTTTCGAACCCTCGAGTCGCAGCGTCTGGAAATAGCCGAGCGCGTCGCGCAACGGCCAGCCGCTGATTTCGAAGATGCCGCGCGCGTCGCTGTTCGAGCCGATCCGCACGAAACGGGCTTCCCGGCGCAGCCGTGTGCCGGCGCAGGCGGGGCAGGGCTGGTTGTTCTGATACTTGGCGAGTTCTTCGCGCACCGCGACCGAATCGGTCTCGCGGTAACGCCGCTCCAGGTTCGGAATGATCCCTTCGAACACATGCTCGCGCACGGAAGTGCGGCCGCGTTCGTTGATGTACGAAAACGGAATCTCCTGCTTGCCCGATCCGAACAGCAGAATCTTGCGGACTTTCTCCGGCAGGTCTTCGACAGCCGTGTCGATGTCGAACTCGTAGAACGCCGCGAGACTTTGCAGCATCTGGAAGTAGAACTGGTTGCGCCGGTCCCAGCCCTTCACCGCGCCTGCCGCCAGCGACAGCGACGGGTGCGCGACGACCCGCTTCGGATCGAAGAAAGTGATCTGGCCGAGGCCGTCGCACTCCGGGCATGCGCCCATCGGGTTGTTGAACGAGAAGAGGCGCGGCTCCAGCTCCTGCAGCGAATACGAGCAGATCGGACAGGCGAACTTCGAACTGAACAGATGCTCCTTGTCCGTCTCCATTTCCAGCGCGATCGCGCGGCCGTCGGCGAGACGCAGTGCCGTTTCGAACGATTCGGCGAGGCGCTGCTTCATATCGCCGCGCACTTTCAACCGGTCGACGACCACGTCGATCGTGTGCTTGTCGTTTTTCTTGAGCTTCGGCAGCGAGTCGACTTCATAGATCTTCGCGACGCCTTCGTTGGCCGTGCCTCCGCCCGAACGGACGCGAAAACGGATGAAGCCCTGCGCCTGCATCTCTTCGAACAGCTCGACGTGCTCGCCTTTGCGGTTCGCCACCACTGGCGCGAGGATCATCAGCTTGGTCTCTTCCGGCAGGGCGAGCGCCGCGTCGACCATCTGCGAGACGCTTTGCGCCTCCAGCGGAATTTCGTGGTCCGGACAGTACGGCGTGCCGACCCGTGCGAACAGCAGCCGCAGATAGTCGTGAATTTCGGTGACGGTGCCGACCGTGGAACGCGGATTGTGCGAAGTCGCTTTCTGTTCGATCGAGATCGCCGGCGACAGGCCTTCGATCAGATCGACGTCCGGCTTTTCCATCAATTGCAGGAACTGGCGGGCGTAAGCGGAGAGACTTTCGACGTAGCGGCGCTGTCCTTCCGCGTAAAGCGTGTCGAACGCGAGCGACGATTTGCCCGAGCCGGATAGGCCCGTAATCACGACGAGCTTGTGACGTGGGAGGTCGAGATTGACGTTCTTCAGGTTGTGGGTGCGAGCCCCACGGATACGGATTTGTTCCACGCGTTATTCCAAGACTTGGCCCGTGACCTGGCGGAAAGAGGCGGAGGCTAAACCTGCTACTATAACGACTTTTCAAGACCGCCGTTACGGCTTCCTGACAGCCCGAAGAAGGCGCAAGGCAAGCTGTAAGGCAGGGGTCCAGCGCCGCAGGAAAGAGGTCTAACTGGGGCCACTTTCCGCGAGTACAAGGCGCCGCGAGGCTCCGGACGGGCGTGTAGCAAGGCCGCCGGCCCGAATGCCGCGCTGCAGCTTGCCGCCGTCCGGCTGTCCCGTGGTAAGCCGCCTGGTGGTGGCCGTCCTGCGGGGAAGGCCCGCCCGCGGTGTGCCGCCCAGCGGTAGGCCGCCCCGCTCATTCAAAGAACGCTCCCGATGTCCAATCCGTCCGCTACATCCTCACGCATGAGCGCGCCTGAAATGCGCGCGACCGTGTCGCTTGCCGCCATCTTCGCGCTGCGCATGCTCGGTCTCTTCATGATCATGCCGGTGTTCTCGATCTACGCGAAGACCATTCCCGGCGGCGACAACGTGCTGCTGGTGGGTATCGCGCTCGGTGCGTACGGCGTGACGCAGTCGATGCTGTACATCTTCTACGGCTGGGTCTCCGACAAGGTCGGCCGCAAACCGGTCATTGCGACCGGGTTGTTGATCTTCGCGCTCGGTAGCTTCGTCGCGGCGGCCGCGCACGACATGACGTGGATCATCGTTGGCCGGGTAATTCAGGGCATGGGCGCCGTGTCGTCCGCGGTGATCGCGTTTATCGCCGACCTCACCGCCGAAGAGCATCGCACCAAGGCGATGGCGATGGTCGGCGGGAGTATTGGCGTTTCGTTCGCGGTGGCGATCGTCGGTGCGCCGATCGTGTTTCAGTGGGTCGGCATGAGCGGCTTGTTCACGCTGGTCGGCATCTTCTCGATTCTGGCGATCGGCCTGGTGCTGTGGGTCGTGCCGGATGCGCCCAAGCCGGTGCACGTGCGTGCGCCGTTCGCCGAGGTGCTGCATAACGTCGAACTGCTGCGCCTGAACTTCGGCGTGCTCGTGCTGCACGCCACGCAAACCGCGTTGTTCCTCGTCGTGCCTCGTATTCTCGAAGCCGGCGGCCTGCCGGTCGCGTCGCACTGGAAGGTGTATTTGCCGGTGATGGGCCTCTCGTTCGTGATGATGGTCCCGGCGATCATCGCCGCGGAAAAACGCGGAAAAATGAAAATCGTGCTGCTGTCCGCGATCGGTCTTATCCTGATTGGACAGTTGTTGTTGGGCGTCGCACCGCATACGATTCTGAGTGTGGCGGCGATCCTCTTTGTCTACTTTCTCGGCTTCAATATTCTTGAAGCGTCGCAGCCTTCGCTGGTGTCGAAACTGGCGCCGGGAACCCGCAAGGGTGCGGCGGCCGGCGTGTACAACACCACACAGTCGATCGGTCTTGCTCTGGGCGGCGTGGTCGGCGGCTGGCTGCTTAAAGTGGACGGTCAAAGTGCGGTCTTTTTCACTTGCTCGGGGCTCGTCTTTTGCTGGCTTATAATCGCGGCAAATATGAAACAGCCGCCGCGCAAGAAGGCGTAAGAGCGCCCCCAACCCTGGCGCTCGCGCCAGGCCCCCCCGAGGGGATCAAGCAAACTTGGGGCGGCCCGGCGTTTTCTTGACAGAACTCACCCGGCGGCGGGCTGAGGCGCAGTTCCGATCTCCGGCCCGCTGGCTTGAGACGTGAATCGTGTGTTGCCGCGCCGCCCGCAACGGAAT
This sequence comes from Paraburkholderia sp. GAS348, assembly GCF_050434205.1. Classification (NCBI taxonomy): domain Bacteria; kingdom Pseudomonadati; phylum Pseudomonadota; class Betaproteobacteria; order Burkholderiales; family Burkholderiaceae; genus Paraburkholderia; species Paraburkholderia sp. GAS348. The sequence goes on along the minus strand of NZ_JBNPVT010000020.1, from coordinate 30,865 downwards.
CAACAGGAGAAACTCATGGCATCCGTGAACAAGGTCATTCTCGTCGGCAATCTCGGAGCCGATCCGGAAGTCCGTTATCTTCCGAGCGGCGACGCAGTGGCGAACATCCGCCTTGCGACGACGGATCGGTACAAGGACAAAGCGTCCGGCGAAATGAAGGAAGCAACCGAATGGCACCGCGTGTCGTTCTTCGGCCGGCTCGCTGAAATCGTGTCCGAATATCTGAAGAAGGGCTCGTCGGTGTACCTGGAAGGGCGCATCCGCACCCGCAAGTGGCAGGCTCAGGACGGCACCGACCGTTACTCGACCGAAATCGTTGCCGAGCAGATGCAAATGCTGGGTGGCCGTGGCGGCTCGATGGGCGGCGGTGGTGATGAAGGCGGTTACAGCCGCGGTGAGCCGTCGGAGCGTAGCGGCGGTGGTGGTGGCGGCCGTGCGGTCTCGGGCGGCGGTGCTTCGCGCGGCGGTAGCGGTGGCGGCGGCGGTGGTTCGAGCCGTCCGAGCGCGCCGGCCGGTGGTGGGTTTGATGAGATGGACGACGATATTCCGTTCTAAATCTGACTAAAGCAGTTTTCGTTGGTAGCAGCCCGCCCTCCCATAGAGAGCGGGCTTTTTTGTTCACATCCCGACTTTTCTCGTCACCAAAAACCCCGTCACCGACGAAGATGCTCCAACGCGTCTCTCATTGGCAAACTTGACACGACAATCGGCCCGGTGAATGGCGTATCCAGATCGACAATCACATAGATAGCGGAAGCAATCGATACTGCTCCGATGGAGATAGTCACCAACGCCAACGCATTGCGCGGCGCGATCAATCCGAAGCTGAGAAAAATCACGCACAACCAGAACGTCAGCGTCATCAAAAAAGGCATAGAAATTGAGCTGTGCGCTTCCTCGATGATCTTCCATCGAGCGTCCACCGTTCGCCGATATTGAGTCAAGGCATCATCGAGCGCGCGCTGTTGTAATGGGTCGTGCGCTCGCAGTTGCCGCAACTGCCTGCCCACCGCGGTCAGCATATCGCCGAGCCGTACGTTCTCCAGTTTCTGCGAGTCGTCCTGGGTTCCGATGTTCCTCGGATAGTCACCGGCTGGAGCCGGCTCGCCCGGCCATGTCGATGCAATCGCCGCTGCGGTGTACACGCGCAGCAGGTTACGAGCCTCATCGGTATCGCTGCCATATTCCCGCAAGGTCGTGTCGAACTCGATCAGATCGGCCGCATAGGTGCGTAAATCATTCGATTCGGTATCGAAGCTGGATTTCGCGGACGCCGTCATCAACCCGAGCACCAAAGCGGCAAACGTCACCAGCATGCCGATAACCAGCTGGATGAGTTGTACGGTTTCGTGTGCCTTGTGCTCCTCTGGCAGCAAGGGGCGCACCCACACGCCAAAGCCGGTTCCGACAAGCAATAAAGCGAAAACCAGCAGGGCCGAGCCTATTTCTGACATAGAAATGCTCCGGAGATGTGCGCCTCGTCACTTTCTACCAGCCGCCGCTTGCCGACCACCCGGGTAGTCCCGCAAATGCCCCTGCTCAAACAGCGGCCGACTTCCGCTCGTATGTTGATGTATCGCAAACGTATGCGCCATCAACCATAAAGTTTTCTGTAGTCCCGCCGTAGACCATCTATGTGGCGTTCGCTTAAATTTTGATCAAAGGTTGCGGACCTGGCCATATGGGCTTGGGCGCAGCACGCGTGACCGAGACCAGTTTTCTGAACATTCGGTCAGGCAGCCCAACGGAGACAAGCCTGATGCTGAAAAATCTGTCGATTCGAACCCGCCTTACCCTGATGATCGTGTTCTTCGGCGTGGTGCTGCTGTTCGGCGCCGCCGCCGGACTGTTGTCTTTGCGTTCGAGCAACGCGTCGCTGCAACAGATGTACACCGTGGACACGCCCGCAGTCGCCGACCTCGAAGGTAGCGCTGGACAACTGCTGCGCCTGCGTCTGGCGCTGGCGACTTACGCATCGTTGGTCGACCTGAACGATCAGGACGGCGCGAACGCGGTGCTCATGCGCTTTGATCAGTATCAGAAAGCATCGAATGATCGCCTTGCCCATTATGTGAGCCGTGCGAGCACGGATGCTGACGAACAGCGCCTGATCAAGGACATGCAGGACAAGCGCGACACCTTCCTGCACGAGGGCGTCGATCCGGCGCTGGCCGCGCTCAAGTCCGGCGACAAGACGGCATTCGAACAGCTGCAGGCGCACAAGCTGCCGTCGCTCTATAGCGCCTACGAAAAGGCCATGCTCACGCTCGAGCAATTGCAACTCGATCACGGCGCCCAGCGCTATCAGGATGCACAGGATCTGTTCTACGCGATCTGCATTGCAGTGGCGATCGGCATGGGGCTGTCGCTGCTGGGCGCCTTGATCGGACGGGCGGTCATGGTGCGGGCTATTGTCAGTCCGGTCGACGCGACCATTGCGCAGTTTCAGCGGATTGCCAATGGCGATCTGACCAGCCAGGTCGACGTGACGAGCAATAACGAAATGGGCCGTCTCGCCGCGGCATTGCGCAAGATGCAGGACTCGCTGATCGAGACGGTGAGCGCCGTGCGTCACGGCACGGAATCCATCGATACGGGCGTGAGCGAGATTGCGGCCGGTAATGCCGATCTGTCGCAACGGACCGAGGAGCAAGCCGCATCGCTCGAAGAAACGGCGGCCAGCATCGAAGAGCTGACCTCGACGGTCAAGCAGACGGCGGACAACGCGAAGCAGGCGAGCTCGCTGGCGCAGGGTGCGTCAAGCCTGGCTGCGCAGGGCGGCGATCTGACGGAGCAGGTGGTGGGCACGATGCATGGCATCGTCGACGACTCGCGGCGGATTGCCGACATTGTCGGCGTGATCGAAGGCATTGCTTTCCAGACCAATATTCTCGCGCTGAACGCAGCGGTCGAGGCGGCGCGTGCGGGCGAGCAAGGGCGTGGGTTTGCGGTGGTGGCGAGCGAAGTGCGGTCGTTGGCACAGCGAAGCGCCGCGGCGGCCAAGGAGATCAAGGGGTTGATCGATGCATCGACGGCGCGAGTGCAGGCGGGGTCGCAGCTGGTCGAGCGCTCGGGGTCGACGATGACCGAGATTGTCGATTCGATTTCGCGCGTGAGTTCGATCATGAGCGAAATTGCGGCTGCGGCGCTTGAGCAGAGCACCGGGATCGATCAGGTGAACCTGGCTGTCGCTCAGATGGATGAGGTAACGCAGCAGAATGCCGCGCTGGTTGAGCAGGCCGCCGCTGCGGCTAGTTCGCTGGAGGAGCAGGCTCGAAGGTTGACTTCGGCGGTGGCTGTGTTTCAGACAGGGAGCGGGGTTTCTACTTTTGGCGGTTGGCGAAGTGGTTCTGCTGTTGGGGTGGGAAAGGTCGACGCGGGTGAGTTTGTAGCAGTTTGATGTTGAGTTGCCTTCGCGGTGCTTATTGCCTGTGCACCGTGGCCGTTACCTTAATTTCGATCATTTTTAATAGGTGCATTAACGACGGTGCGATACGCGGCAGCGAATCCTTCAATCAGGACGACCTTGTGCGCGCATCAAGCACCGCAACTCAACCCCTCACTGCATAGCAGCGTAATACTTAGCCACGCTATCAATCTCCGCCGAAGTCATCTGCCGAGCCACATTCCGCATCTGCTCATTAATATCGTTATGCCGGGCGCCGGAAGCAAACGCCCGCATCTGCGCAGCGAGATAAATGGACGACTGCCCTCCAAGCCAGGGCGCCGCCCCCTTACGATCCAGCTGTCCATGACAGGCCGCACAGGGCGCAATATTCCGCTGCGGATCGCCCTGCATGGCAAGCCTCACGGCATTCGCATCCGGTCCAACACCTGTGGGCAAAACCTCGGCCGCCGGCGCGCGAGACAGCGAAGCATAATAAGCCGCCAGATCGTGCAGATCCTGATCGCTGCGAGCCGCGATAATCGGCTGCATTACCGCGTTCTGCCGCACGCCGCTCTGATAGTCGCGCAATTCTTTATAGACCACGTCGGCATACTGCCCGGCCAACGCGGGCGCTGTCACCTGCACCGTGCCCAGCACGCCATGACACATCGAGCAATTCTGCGTCGCAATCGTCGCGCCGCGGCCAATCGAATTCGTGTCAGCACGCGCCCGCCGCAAAGGCGGCAAGACCACCACCTCGCTCGGCGCCGGGCCGGCAATATTGGCGCCGCCGTACCAACTCGACGGCGCACCCGCGGCGCTGCAAATCGTCGCCCATAAGCCACGCTCGCTGAATCCGCTATTGGCTGAAGGCAACCAGATGAAGCCAATCAGTATCGCCGCAATGGCAATCGCTACGGTACCGCCCAGGCTCACCGTGAACCACGGGTTGCGCAAGCTGAAGACGCGTTCCTGACTCATCGCTGCGCTCCGACGACAACTGCCGGCACCGACGTCTGCGGCAATCTGAGCAACTGAACGATCGGCACACTGTAGTTGACAACCGTCAGCCCGATCATCAACGCCACCCACAAGCCGAAACTATTGAGCGCGGCAGGCACGCGTTCCACCGGTTGCACCGCACTCGCAAAACGGAAACTCTGCTGCTCTGCCTGCGGTCCGAATTGCGACTTCGCGAGGATGTAGATGAACAGCACGCCGGACACCGCCAGAATTAGTCCACCCACCGCCGACATGCCCACCCAGAACGCCTGCGATTCCATCCCAGGCATGTTGTAGTCGTAGTAGGCCATGCGGCGCGGCGCACCGAGCAAGCCGACGTAGTGCCACGGCAGCGTCACCACCATCATGCCGATGAACCACAGCCACAGTTGCGTGCGCACCAGCTTCACCGACGCAATCGCGCGGCCGGTCAGTTGCGGCCACAGTTCGTACGCGATCGCGAAGTACATGATGACGATCGCCCCGCCGAAAATCAGATGGAAGTGTCCGGTCACCCACTGCGTGTTGTGCACCGTCGAGTTCAACTGGTAACTCATGTTGATCAGGCCACCCGCACCGCCCAGACCCAGCATCACGAACGAAAACGCGATCACCAGCATCATCGGGTTCTGCCACGGCAACGCGGTCAACCAGCCGAACGCGCCCTTGCCGCCGCGCAACCGTCCGGCGATTTCCACGGACGCGCAGATGGTGAACACCGTCAGCAACGTCGGCACCGACACCATGCCGGTAAATACCGCATGCAGGAATTTGAACCCTGAGCCGACCTGTGGATCGGCGAACAGGTGGTGAATGCCGATCGGCATCGCGAACACGAGGAACAGGATGAACGACACGCGCGCCATCGAATCGCTATAGAGCCGGCCGCCGATCGCGCGCGGCACCAGTGTGTAGTACGCGATGTAAGCCGGGATCAGCCAGAAGTAGACGATCGCATGCAGCGTCCACGAAAACAGGATGCGTGAAAGGCCCGCGTCGATCGTGTTGGTGAGGCCGAAGGCCACCGGCAAGATCTGGAACAGGATTTCGAGCGCCGCGCCGACCGCAGTCCATGCCCACAGATACGCGCCGGCCACATTGGCGAACATCGCGAGCGGTACGGGCTTGCCGGGATTGGCGCGTTTCCAGATCCGCAGATTCACGTGCATCAGCGCGACCCAGATCCATGAGCCGACCACCACCAGCACCACGCCGAGATAATAGAACGGACTGCCGATCATCGGCGGGTAAAACGTGTAGAGCACGGATGCCCTGCCGAGCGCGACCGGCACCACGGCCATCACCGCGCCGACTGCCAGCATCACGAGCGCGGCCCACGCCCATTTGAGGCCGACCAGCCGTTGCGCGAGCGCGAGTTCGACGATTGCGTAGCCGAAGCCCATCGATACCAAGGTAGGCAGCACGTAAGCCATCACCGTACCGTGCGCGGTCACCGATCGATAGTAGAGTTCGGGGTCGCCGACCCATGGCAGCAGCGGGCTGCGTACCAGCATTTGCCAGGCGCCCAGCAGCAGCGCGATCAGAAACGCGATGAAGGCTAGCCAGAAATGCGCGAGAACAAGTCGCTTAGCGTGAAACACAGCTGAGCCTCCGTGATTGTCGGGCTTGCTCGAAGAATGCGGCTTTGTCGATCACCTTCACGTGTGCCCACATGGTCTGGTGGCCGAAGCCGCAGAACTCGTGACACGGCATCAGGTGATCGGCAGGTTTGTCGAAGCGGGTATTCAGCGTGGCGACGTAGCCCGGCACGACCATCGTGTTGATGTTGGTGTCGGTGACGAGCAAACCGTGCACGACATCGGCGCTGGTGGTGCGGATCGTGATCGGCGTATCGGCGGGCACCAGCAGGCATTGCGGCGTGAACGAATACTGCTGCGCAATGAAGCGCACAACCACCGAGCCATCCGGTTCGACGGCGCTGCCGAGGTTGTCCTCGACGAATTCGCCGGACAGTTGCAGGCGCGAAGGGTCAATCGTCTCGACCCGCGACGGCGGCATCATCGCCCAATGCAGTCCCGAGAACACGATGACGGCGAGCATCAAAACGATCAGCGCTGTGGCAAAAATCGCCCAGCGGCGCTCGGCGCGTAAGGCGACTTCGTGGCCGCTGCCCGGTTGGTGATTGGAATCAGTCGACATAGTCAGTGGATGACGCCGCGCGGCAGAAAGACAAGAAAGTAGAAGCCGAACCAGATCGCCATGACGATCAGCGTGGCGACACCGGCCACGGCAATCGCACCATGCGGACCGGCCGCGACGACGCGTTCCACTTCTTCATCCGTCGGCGGGGCCGCGCTGCGGGTATCGTTCGCTTCCATCTAAAGATTCTCCAGTGCAGCAGTTCAATGCAGCGGCGCCTTGCGCAACTCGTTGACCTCGCGGGACGTCACCGGCTGGCCATGATTACCCCACGCAGTGCGGATATACGTGACGACGGCGGCGGCATCGGTGTCGTTCAGTTCCTGCCCGAAAGGCGGCATGCCGTATGGCTCGGGATTGCGCATGGTGCCGGGCGGGAAGCCACCATTCAGCACGATGCGGATCGGATTGACCGCGGAGTCCATTTCGATCGACTGGTTACGTGCGAGCGGCGGGTAATGCTGCAACTGGCCCTCGCCGTTCGCGCCGTGGCACAGGGCGCACTTGTCGGCGTAGATCTTTTCGCCAAGCGCGAACACGTTGGTATTGGTTGGCGCGGACGGCCCCGACTTGCGGCCTTGATTGTTCGGCAGCGTCTTCAAGTAGACGGCCATCGCCTTGACGTCTTCTTCTGTCATGTACTGAAGGCTGTGATAGGTGACTTCGCCCATCGGCCCGTACACGGCGCCGCGATCGGAAATGCCGGCCTGCAGCAGATCGACAATGTCCTTGATGCTCCAGTCGCCGAGACCGCCGTCCTTATCTGAGGTGAGCGATGGTGCGTACCAGTTTTGCACTGGAATCAGACCGCCGGCGAACTGCTCGCTTTGCGACGAGCCGCCGAGCATGTTGATCTTGGTGTGGCACATCGTGCAGTGCCCGAGCCCTTCGACCAGATACGCGCCGCGATTCCATTCGACCGATTTGGTCGGGTCCGGCTGGAACTCGCCTTCGCGGAAATACAGCGTGCGCCAGCCGTATAGCAGCTTGCGCTGGTTGAACGGGAAACTCAGCGCGTGCTTGTGATTCTGCTCGCGCACCGGTGTCACGGACTTCAGATAGGCGAAGATCGCGTTCGAGTCTTCACGGGTGACCTTGGTGTACTGAGCGATTGGCATCGCGGGGTAGATCATGGTGCCGTCCGGTGCGAGGCCGGTGCGCATCATCTTGAAGAACGCTTCCTCGCTCCATGTACCGATGCCGTACTGCGCATCCGGCGTGATGTTCGGCGAATACAGCGTGCCGAACGGCGTCTCCATGGCGAGGCCGCCGGCGAACAGCTTGCCGCGCGGCGCGGTATGGCAGGCTACGCAGTCGCCGGCCCGCGCCAGATACTCGCCGCGTTTGACGATGTCGGGCCGGGTGTCGGCTTTGTCGCTAGGGGCCTTTGTGGTCGCGGCCGTAGGCGTGGTTTCGGCGGCGCTTGCTTCGGCGATCGGTAACGCACGCGGCGCGCCGGAAAGCGCAGCGCTGGCGGCGGCGATCAAGCCGGCGATCAGCAAGCCTGATACGAGCGACACAGCAGTGCAACGGCGCTTCGTCATGGCATACGAAACAGGGCGGATCGGGCGGAGGGTCGGCTTCATTGCGGTTGGCTCCCGCATGCGAGAGGCAGCCGTTCAGCGGACGCCGGCGCAGGCCGCGGATCGGCGGGGCGCGGTTGGCGCGCGAGCCAGCTCGATACCGCGGTGATGTCCTTGTCGGTCAGCCTGACGGCAATCGAATGCATACAGTCCGGAGCGAGCGCGTGACGCGTGCCCGAGCGCCACGTGCCCATCTGTCCGGCGATGTAGCTCGCATGCAGGCCGAGCAGGCCTGGAATGCCAGGTTGCGCACCCGTCATGCGTGCTCCATGACAAGCGATGCACGCCGGAATCTTGCGCGCCGGGTCGCCTTGGGTGACGAGCCGCTGTCCGGCTGCGAGCACGGCCGGTGCGACATCGGTGTGATCGGAATTGGGGTAGGGCGGTTGCAGGTCGGCGAAATACTGGCTGATCTTGCGCAGATAGTCGTCGGGCAGAAAGGCGAGCAGATAGCCCATTGGCGGATAAGTACGGCCGCCGTCGCGAAATGAGGTTAACTGATTAAACAGATAGTCGGCCGGTTTGCCCGCGATACGCGGGAAGTAATCGTTGTTCAGGCCTTGACCTTGCACGCCATGACACGAGGTGCAGGCGCGTACGCGCTCGTCCATGGCCGAGGGCATCGCGCCTGGTGCGTCAGTGGCTGCGAGCGCCGCACCACGCCACATGACGTAAAACACCAACAGGATCGAAAATCCGATAGTTCTACGATGCACGCCAAGCCTCGTTGGGGGAACGGTTATTTTCGCTATTTGTTTCTCACGCGTTCGCCCACGAATTCACTAATGGATTCGATGAACGATGCATGACAGGCCTGTTAATTCTTCTTTTATAACGACTGCATGGGCAGCGAATCGAAACGGATTTATTAAAAAGACGCGGTATTGAAGAGACGTGGCAATGCAATTGCTTTGCAAAACAGTGGGCCGCCTGAATGCGCCGATGAGAAGGGGCTTTCGGGCTGCGCTAATAACGCTTGATGTGTTTGGCAGACGCGTATCAGGTTGCAGGAATTTATTCGATACGTCAATAAAATTTGAGGGGCCAATCGTCGGTGTATTTGATTAGCATAGGCGTCGATCAGCGCGCCTTCAATATTTATTCCGCGTCTGGTTTGAGTGCGGGCTTCTTCGTCGAATGCGCTCGATGTACTGCTCTACATGTCTGCCGGGATTCATGAGTCGCGAAGCGTGCATTGACGCCGAGCGCATCAACTGAAGAGACGCATCAATGCCGTGCGCACCGGCCGCGGACTGGCATCGGCCGCGCAGACCCATAGAAGTTTCTCTCGGCGCACCACCGTGCTTTGCGCACCGGCTCCGGCGCGCTGGCTGGAGGAGCGCGTGTTCCCGGTGACGAGCCGCAACGAGAGGCCGATGTCGTACGACGCATCGTCGCCCGCGCCGCTGTCGATCACGGCACTCGGCAGTACGGTGACGTGCAGCTTCAGGCGCGGGTGCTGTTCCGAAAACGTCTTGAGAATGCGCGCGATATCGAGCAGACGATAGTAGTCCGTAATGGCGATGCGCAGTTCGCCGTCGAGCGAGCGGCCTTGCAGGTCTTCGAACGCCGCCTCGCTCATTGCAATGATACGACGCGCGTGGTCAAGCAGGCGGCTGCCGGCCGGCGTGGCAGACACCCCCTGCTTGCTGCGCACGAAGAGCGGCTGGCCGGCGCGCTCTTCGAGTTTCTTCAACTGCTCGCTCACCGACGACTGCGCCAGGAACACGCGCTCCGCGCCCGCCGAGACGCTGCCCGATTCGGCGACGGCGACGAAGGTGCGCAGTTGCGTCAGGTCAAATTCGCGTTGGCTAACGATTCGGCATATCCGATGGAAGTTATCTAAATTTCCGGATTTTCCGATGGTTGCCCCAGCCGTAGGACACCTCCAATTCATTCATTGCAGAGGCTGTCGTGGGAAACGATTCGATTGCTGCCGTGCCGGTAGCGGGTGAGCGTGCAGCGAGCCACCGGTGGAAGGTGCTGGGGGTCGGCTTTGCGGCGAACGCGAGTTTTTCGGCTGCCTTCTCAGGGATTCCGACCACAGCCATCTTTTTGCGTTCGGATTATCACCTCGGTAACGAAGGGCTGGGGTTGGTGCCAGGTATGCCCGGTTTGGGCATTGCGGTCAGCGAGCTGCCATGGGGACTCCTGACCGACCGCTGGGGCGACCGCCGCATGCTGCCGCTCGAACTTCTTTCGACTGCCGCGGCGCTGGCCGGGCTGGCATTGTTCGTGGTGCCATCCGGCGCGCACGTGCCGAAAGTGGCGACGCTCGCAGGGACGATCCGCGCAGGCACCGCACTCGCGATCGGCAACACCTGCGTCTTTCGCACGCTGTTCCTGACGTATATTCGATTCGCATAATTACGTATTCCTACTTTGATAGTGCCGCACGGACTATCAAATTGTCTGCCGGTTTCGGAACGCTCCGATTTTCTCCCGGTTATGGCGATGGTTCTATGCCACCCTTGGCACATCATCCCAAGCAGGGAGGCCGTCAAGGCAAGTGTGAAGCGAGTGGGATTTTCCCCTGCTTGTTCGCCGAATACACCTACACTAACCGAGAGAAATCATGGTGCAACTTCGAGTCATTCTGGCGGACGATCATCCTTTCGTTCTGCTCGGCATTCGGGCTGCGCTGGAAAGGCGTGCCGGTGTCACCATTGTCGGCGAAGCGGCTACACCTCGTTCATTGATCAAACTTTTGCAGAGCACGCCATGCGACGTGCTCGTCACCGACCTGACGATGCCGGAGGCGTCTGGCGCGGTTGAAGACGGCCTGGATCTTGTCAGGCGAATCCGATGTGCATGGCCATCGTTGCGCATCGTCGTAATGACAGCTCTGACGAACGCCGCGATTCTGCGCGCCATCGTGTCGGATGTGGTAGTCAGTGCGCTCAGCAAAATGGAAACAACGGACGAGCTTTGGCAAGCGATCGAGGCGAGCGGCAGGGGCGAGGTTTACGTCGGCCGTTCTATCATCGAAGCGCTTGCCCGGCCCCGGGACGAAGCGAGCGATCCGCCGCCGGTTTCACGTTTGTCCCGCAGGCAGGCGGAAGTGATAAGAATGGTCGTGCGTGGTCAATCGATCTCCGAGATCGCGGTAGCGCTCGGATGTCATCGCCGAACCGTCAGCCGCCAAAAACGCGAAGCGATGGCTAAACTCGGCGTGACCAACTATCCCGGTCTGTTTGCTTATATCCGTGCGCATGGAGTTTATGAAGGTTAAATCGTATAGCTAATCAAATTGGATGAGAGGTCCATCGGGCCATTTCAGAGCGATCTTATTTCTATCTCCAGAAATGTGTTTAATGATCGCGACAGGGCCAGTTGCTCCGGAGAGAGCGACAGGTAATTCAGGTACGGGGGAGAACAAAACGATGAACGACAACGCCGACTCAAGCTCACCTGTTCGAACCATCATCGCAGACGATCATCCACTGGTTTTGTTGGCGATCGAGAATCTGATGGCGGGTTATCCGAATATGCAAATCGTCGGCCGTGCTGCCGACGCCACGGAACTCTTCAAGGAAGTGGATCGTATTCCATGCGACCTCGTTCTCATGGACCTCTACATGCCCGGCGGCTTCTACGGCGACGGACTGGAAGCCGTCAGGCAGTTCAAGGCCCGCTATCCCGATGTCGCACTTGTCGTACTCACCATGGAAACCGAAGCTACCGCGCTGAAAAGGGTCATCGCGCTCGGTGTCGATGGGTTGATCAGCAAACGCGACCGGATCGATCTGATTCATGTGGCGGTCGTCACGGCGCTGGCTCGTGAGTGCTATCTCGGGCCGGCGGTGCGATTGCTGATTGCCGACGCAACCGTCGCGCAGCGGCTCGATTTTGTCCGGGAAATGTTGTCGCGCCGCGAACTGGAGGTGTTCAAGCAATACGCTTCCGGGCTTGGTGTAACGGAGATCGCCGCTCGTCTTGGGCGTAGTGTCAAGACAATCAGTGCCCAGAAATGTACGGCGATGCGCAAGCTCGGCTTGCACAGCGACGCGGAGTTGTTCCGCTTCGCCGTCGAGCACGGCGTGATCTCTGAAGATTGCGTGCCAAACCGGCGCTAAGCCGACGAGACGTCATGCCGGTCCGGTGGCATGGCGAACATAAGATGTACTTGGCCCATCCCGGGGAGGCACGTCGCGTGCAGGGAGTGCCAGTCGATAAGACAATACAAAATGACACAAAAGATCCGCGTCATTGTGGCCGACGATCACGATTGCGTTCGTGTTGGCGTGATGCGCCTGCTGCGGACGGCACCCCATATCGAGATAGTCGGCGAGGCACCTGATACCCGGGCGCTGGCCGAGTTGCTCGACACCTACGCGTGCGACGTCGTCGTGTCGGATATTGGCATGCCGGGCATTGACGGTGCCAGCAACGTCGTGTCGTTCCTGCGTCGCCTGTTCCGGGCCCGGCCGCATCCCTGCGTCGTTGTGCTGACGATGATTTGCCACGCGCACATGCTTTCTGGATTGTTGCACCTCGGCGTGGCCGGAATTGTGGACAAACGCGACACTGCCACGTCGTTGATCGACGCGATCGAGGCGGCGGTGAGCGGCCGTGTTTACCTATCGGATCAGGTACGCGTCGCGATAGACACATCCGACGCGCCACCGCAACCGCGCGCGGGCGTGCTGAGCGCACGCGAATGGGAGGTCTTCCAGCTGTATGTGCAGGGTCTGGCAGTCCACGAAATTGCTGCACGTCTGCAGCGCAGCGGCAAGACCATCAGCACGCAGAAGCGGAGCGCGATGCGCAAGCTCGGTCTCGAGACAGAAAACGACCTCATCGACTATGCGAGACAGATAGGGTTGGCCTGACAGTAGTGTGAGAGAACTGATCCCGACCATTCGATTGTTCCTAGGACTTTAGGAGTCTTCTGATTGGTTGGGTGACGTTGCCGCTTCATAGTTCTGAATTAACTGAGGCTCGACTTCCAACGCCCGCTTGACGAAAGCAGTCATTTCGCCATGCAGTGCACTGCCGAGCCTGGAACATTCAGGCGGATTGTTAGCGGCTCGCGTGCGGCGCCGTCTGCCATTTGCACAAACACTGGGAGGCGGGATGATAGCGCTAGGCAAGCGGTTATTGGTCGAGGGGGTCGGGACGGCCTGGGTGGTGTTCATCGGCTGCGGCAGCATCGTATTGAACACCGGCGCGGTCCAGCAAGGCTACGGCGTGCTCGAGGTGTCCATTGCGTTCGGTCTCGCGCTCGTCACGGCGAGCTACGCATTCGGCACCGTCTCCGGCGCGCACTTCAATCCGGCAGTCACGATAGGCTTCACGGTCGCGCACCGTTTCCCGGTTCGGGATCTGCTGCCCTATATTGCCGCCCAGATTCTCGGGGCCATCGCAGCCGCTGCACTGCTCGCTTATGTCGCGAGCGGCCGCCCCGGCTTCGAACTGGCCGCGAGCGAATTCGCGGCGAACGGTTTCGGCGACCATTCTCCGGCCGACTATCAACTTCATTCCGCGCTCGTCGTCGAGCTTGCACTGTCGTTCGCTTTCGTCATGGTGAGTCTGATGGCGGCTTGCCGGCGAAGGTTGAGGCCGTTCGCGCCTCTGGTCACCGGCGCGTGTCTGATGATCGCGTACATGGTGTCGATTCCGGTTACCAACGGCTCGATCAATCCTGCGCGTTCTACCGGTCAGGCGTTGTTTGTCGGCGACTGGGCGCTCGACCAGCTCTGGCTGTTCTGGGCTGCGCCATTGCTGGGCGGTGTCGCTGCCGGTGTGCTGTTTTCATTTCTGTGCGGCAAGTCCGGCCGGCATGCTGCGTCGTTCGCTCACGGGCAGGGTGAGGTCGCGTGAGCGCCGCCTGGTCTTATTTCATGGTGTCCTCTATGAAACGCCCGAGCGGTGTCGTGATGAGGCAGCTACTGCGACGTGTAGTGCAGTGCTTGCTTGCAATGTTCGTGTTTGTCGTCATGCAGATGCAGCCGGCAGTAGCCCAGCCGTTCAGCGGTCAATCGCATCCGTCAGTCGGCGGCGCCTTTCCTGCCACGTTGACCGTCGGCGTTCTGGCTAGCGGGTGGTTGCCTTTCGACGAGCTTCAGGACGGTCAGCTAACCGGCTTGAGTGCCGACTATCTGCGCGCACTGGTTGGGCCGAACGTCGTGATCGAGCCGAAAGTGTTTCCTGACATGCCGCAACTGCTGGCCGCGGCCTGCGCCGGCAACGTCGATCTGGTCATGAGCCTCGCTCGCACGCCCGAGCGGGAACGCTGCTTCAGCTTCACCGCGCCGTACTTTCGGGCGTCCGCAGCGGTGGCGGTGCGCCGCGACGGTGACGGGTACGCGAGCGCTGCTGAGCTTGCCGGCGCGCGCCTCGCGGTAGAGAAAGGGTTTGCGCTGGAACGCTCGTTGCGCGAGCGCTTCCCACGCGCCCAGCTTCAAACCTTCGCCAGTACGCACGCGGCGCTCCAGGCAGTCCTGCAGGGCGATGCCGACGCCTATCTTGGCTTTACTCCCGCCGTTCAGTACGCGCTGAACACTGAGGAGTTCCGCGGACTGCGCGTCGCCTTCGAGGAAAGCGGCAGACTCGCTGACTTGCGCTTTGCCGTGCCGCGCAGCCGAGTGGCGTTGCGTAACCAGCTCGATCGCGCGCTCGCGTCAATGAATCCGGCCGACGACACGGCGATCCGCGTGCGCTGGCTATCCGGCAGCTTCGATGCACAGGCGGCGTCCACTGCACGGCGCCTCGTGCTGACGCCGCAGGAGCAAGCCTGGCTCCGTTCGCTGCCGCCGTTGCAGGTGGGTTTCGATAGCGGCTGGCCGCCTTTCAGTTTTGTCGACGAGTCCGGCCATCCTGCCGGCATTGCCGCCGAATATCTGGACTATCTGAGCCGTGCGTTGGGTATCGTGTTCAACCGTGCCCACACGGCCGACTGGCCCGCGACCATCGAAGCGTTTCAGCACGGCGATCTGGCGATTCTGGCCACCTCTTCCAGTAACGATCCACGTCTGAAGAACGCGCTGCACACCCGTGCATACGAAAGCTATCCGCTAGTGATCGTCGGGCGTGAAGACGAACCGGCCGCGCGCGCGCTCAACGATTTCGCCTCGCGGCGGATTGTGGTCTCGTCGCATATCGCCGGCTCGATTCCGCTCGCGATCGACAGTATTCCGGCGGCCAACATCACCGTCGCGCCCAGTCTGGACGACGCCCTCAAGATGGTCGAGAACGGCCAGGCAGACGTACTGGTTGGCAACGTAGCCGCCGTTGATATCGTCCTCAAGCAACGTTACGCCGGTGTGCTCAAGATCCTCGGTACGGTCGGCGAATCCGACGCGCTCGGCTTTGCGGTGCGCTCTGATCTGAGCCCGCTCGCCGGTTTGATCGACCGTGCGTTGCTGGCCATGCCGCCGGCCGAGAAGCAGCGCATCCGGCAAAAGTGGGTGACCGGCGGTGCAGGAGAGTCGGGAACATGGAGCGTTACCGCGGTGCGTCTTCTGCCGTTGCTCATCGTCATCGGTATCGTATTGCTGGTCACGCTGCGCGCTTATCTGCTGCTGCAACGTGAAGTCAGATTGCGCAAGCAGACTGAACGCGAACTGGCGCAACAGCTGAACTTTCAGGAAACCATGATGGAGATGGTTCCCTATCCGCTCGTCGCCAAGGATCTGGATGGGCGCTACATCGCGATTAACCGGGCGTATGAAGAAGCGTGTGGTTTGCGCCGCGAAGCCGTGATCGGGCGCACGGCCGCGGACGTAGAGGCGTGGGGCGAAGCCAACAGCCGCGTTCTGGAAGAACTCACACGCAAGATGCTGATAGACGGCGAGCCAGCACAGGCGGAACTTCAGTTTGAACGCGGCACAGGCGACCTGCGGCACGGCCTGTTCTGGACGCGGATCTGTCACAGCAGCGACGGCACGCCGAGCTGTGTGCTCGGAACGATGGTCGACATTACCGATATCCGGCGTGCTGAAATGCTCGCTCGCGAAACCGAGCTGCGCCTTTTCGACGTCACGCGCTCATTGCCGGCCGTCGTATTTCAACTGCGCCGCACCGCGGAAGGCGCGTATTCGTTTCCGTATATCGGCGGCGACACTCGACATCTGCTGGGTGGCGGCCGTAGCTCGTCGATGAGCCGCGAAGAAATCGATTTTGGACGCGTATGCGAAGAAGACCGACCCTTCGTGCTGGCCGAGCTGGAACGATCGGCTGGTTGCGAAGCTCCGGTGAATATGGAGTTTCGTTTCGAAGCCGAGTGTGAACTCAGGTGGGCGCGCGCGGAACTGGTGCCGCGCCGCGAGAAGGATGGCAGCGTTGTGTGGAGCGGCTATTGGGTGGACGCGAGCGTTGAGCACGCCAGGTCCGAGGAGCTCGCGCGAGCGCGCGACGCGGCCGAAGCCGCCTCGCGCGCAAAAGATGACTTCGTCGCGATGATGAGCCACGAAATCCGTACGCCGATGAACGGCGTGCTCGGCCTCGTCGAAGTGCTGGAGCGGAGCCCGCTCAATGCGGATCAAGCGGAAATGCTGAGCATGATCCACGAGTCGGCGGGTGCATTGCTCCAGATCCTGGACGATCTGCTCGACTATTCGAAGATCGAAGCGGGACGGCTGACTATCGAAGCCGAACCCATCGACATGCGCGAGCTGGTCGACAACGCCGTCGGTTTGCTCGCGGGTCGTGCCCACGAAAAGGGGTTGAAAGTACGCGTGGACATCGCGCCCGAAGTTGCGGCTACGCTACGTGGCGACAGCGTGCGAGTGCGGCAAATTCTCTTCAATTTGCTCGGCAATGCCATCAAGTTCACGCCGGAGGGCGAGGTCGACGTGCAGGTTGCGGTCGTCGATCAGACCGGCAACGCTCAGACGCTCGAGATGATGGTCGAGGACACCGGCATCGGCATCGCACCGGAGGTGCAGGCGCGGCTGTTCGAGCCGTTCGTGCAGGCGGAGACGTCTACCACTCGCCGCTTCGGCGGTACCGGTCTTGGCCTGACGATCTGCCGCAAGCTGATCGATCTGATGAACGGCACCCTCGAATTGCGTAGCGAACCTGGGGTCGGTACGCGTATGACCGTGCGCCTCACCATGCCTGTGGAATCGCAGCGCTATTCCGTGAGCGGCTTGCGTGGGAGGCGCGGCGTCGTGGCGACGGGTGACGCACGGGTCGCGCAGGCGCTGATGCATTTCGGTCAGGCTCTCGGGCTCGAGTTGCGCCACGTGTCGCCTGATGCAGCCGAACTTGGCGATCCAGCCGCCCTGGCGGGCGTAGATATGATTTTCGTGACTGAAGATGTGGCGCTGCCAGCGAGCGCCGAGCCCGGTTCGCGGATCATCTGCCTGACCGAGAAGCCGAAGCCGACCGGCTACCGCATCCTCGAGAACAAGGTGCGCGTCAGTATCAATCCCATCTCGTGGCGTGGCCTCGGCGCGGCGTGCGCTGCGGCGATGACGGGGCTGCCTTCGGTGGCGCCGCGTGCAGCCGGCATGCCGCGCATGACTGAAGGCGCCAATGTGCCGCCGGACCGCGAACGGGCAATTGCCAGCGGACGGCTGATTCTGGTTGCGGAAGACCATCCGGTCAATCAGGAGCTGATCCGTCATCAACTGGCCTTGCTCGGTTTTGCCTGCGACGTGGCGAACGACGGCGTGGAGGCACTGGCCGCGCTCGAACAAACCAGCTACGGATGCCTGATCACGGACTGCCACATGCCGAACCTGTCCGGCTACGAGCTGGCGCGGCGTATCCGGGAGCGGGAACAGAATGGCGCGCACCATCTGCCGATCCTGGGGATTACCGCGAACACCGCGCCGGAAGACCTGAAGCTATGTCGTGACGCGGGCATGGATGACTGCCTTGTCAAGCCGACGCGGCTTGCCACGCTGCGCGACTATCTGAGCCGCTGGTTTGGCACTGACAGCGCATGGCAAGCCGTACCCGCAGACACTGTCAGCGCGCCGCCGATTGCCGGGCCGAATGCGGGCGGCGGCCCCGAGCCATTCGTTCCGGTCGACCTGGATCACATGACGCGGTTGTGGGGGAGCGAATCGACCGTGAAGGCATTGCTCGATTCGTTCGTTTCTTCTGTGCGCGAAGACGTGCAGGCATTGTCGCCGCTACTCGAGCGCATTGAGGTCGAGCGTCTGCGCGAATGGCACCATCGCGTGGCAGGGGCGGTGAGCGTATTGCAGTATCCGCCACTGCTCAGCGCGTTGGAAGATTACCGCCGGGACATCACCGTCAAGACGCCGGAACGCTTGCGCAGCGACGGCTTGGCGTTGGCGCGCAAGTGTAATGCGATGCTGGATGGAATTGAGGAGCAGGCCGCATTGCTCGCATGACGCTGCTTCGCACGTCGGCGAGGTGGGGCCGCAGCGCCTCGGCTGAGCGATCGCATTGGCGCGCGCGAAAAAGTGAGTCTGCGCGGCGAATTGGGCGGGCGAAAAAAAACGCGGCCGAAGCCGCGTTAAAGATTTGGAGACATCCCTCGATGAAGGAGTCACTTCTCGCAGGCCGAAGCATAACCGGGATGGCGCAAAAGATTCATTACAAAATTTGAAATTAACTGTTTGCAAAATTCGATGAAAGCATCGCCCCCGCGCTGTTTCGAGAATAGTCGACGGTGAATTCTACCGACGAGTGCTGCCTGGCGAAGACCCCCTTGTCATATGGCCCCTGACGCAAACAGGTTCGAAGGATTTGCACTAGTATGTGCTTGCTTCGCACGTGGCCGAAATGTCGGTGCGGCGGTGCATCAAAGTCCGGAGAAGACCATGACCGCGCTTCGAAAACTGAAATTCGCTGTGGTGCTGTGGGCATTGGCGTCGGGCGTCGCCTTTGCGGATAGGGTGGCGTTGAAGGCCGATCTCGAACCGTCGAGCGAAGTGCCGCCGCGCGTGAGTCACGGGCACGGCATGCTGAACGCCACGTTCGATACGTCGACCAAGGCCCTGCAATGGACGATCACCTATGAAGGGCTGAGTGGCCCGGCAACCGCCGCACATTTCCACGGTCCCGCGCCGGTCGGGCAGAACGCCAGGATCCAGGTGCCGATCGGGAAGGACGCGCTCGCGAGTCCGATCAAAGGATCGGCGGCGCTCACCGAACAGCAGGTGACGGACCTCATGGCGGGGCAGTGGTACTTCAATGTCTATACCGCGCAGAATCCAACGGGCGAGATTCGCGGGCAGGTTTTGCCGGCGAACTAAGCAAGAGGAAAGCGGTGCCCGGTGGCGCGGGCGCTTTTTCAGGATTAGAAGCCGTCGTCCACCGGCGCAGCGGCGAACCCACGTACCATGACGGGACACTATCCAGGGAGCGCGTCCCAATGAGCTGGCAAAGTGCATTCGCGTGCTGGTATCTGCGCAGGCAGTTTCGACCGCAAACCCTGAAGCCGGGCGTCGATGTCGAGAGAGCGCGTGCGCTGACGGCCAAACGTGCATGGTCGCCGCGCGTGCCAGGCGGCTGGCGTCTGCGCGAATTGTACGGACCGGGCGATCGGCCGATGCAGGGTGAGTGGATCGAGCGCGCCGATGGCGCATCGAGCTTCGCGAGCAGCTCTACCGTGCTGTATTGCCATGGCGGCGGCTACTACTTCTGTTCGCCGCGCACACATCGTTCTGTCGTATTCGGTTTGGCCACACGTGCGAATGCACCGGTCTTTTCCCTCGATTACCGGCTCGCACCGGAGCACCGTTTTCCGGCCGCACTCGACGACGCGGCCGCGGCCTACCGTCAACTGGTCGCGAATGGCACGCCGCCAGAGTCGATCGTGATCGCGGGCGATTCAGCGGGCGGTGGCCTTGCGCTCGCTGCGCTGGTCGCCTTGCGCGACGCCGGCGATCCGTTGCCCGCGGGCTGCCTGCTGTTCTCGCCGTGGACCGATCTGGCCGCGACAGGCGCCACCATCCGTACCAACGACGGACTCGATCCCATGTTCAGCGGTCCCGCTATTGGGCCGGCAGCGAGGATTTATCTCGGCGAAACGCCCGCGACGCACCCCTACGCTTCGCCGGTCTATGCCGATCTGCACGGCTTGCCGCCGCTCTTCATCATGGCAGGCAGCACCGAGGTATTGCTCGACGATTCGCAACGCGTTGCCGACAAGGCGCGCGCGGCGGGCGTCGACTGCGAATTCGAAGTGTGGAAGAACATGCCGCACGTCTGGCCATTGTTCACACCGTTCATCCCCGAAGGCGGTCGCGCGCTCGATCGCGCCGCGGCATTCGTGCGGCGCGTGACGAGTGCAACGAGCGGGCGCGGCACGGCTGCTCAGCCATCCAGCGTGACGTCCATCGCCTGATAGGCGGCCTCGACCGTTTCCTGGCCGTATTTCCGTTCCAGCCGCCGCACGGTGAAGTGGCCGTGCGCGACCTGCTGGAAATGATCGATGAACACTGTATTGACCATCGCGCCGAGCACCGCGCCAATCGCCGGAATCGACTTGGCGGCGATCTGCTCGCTCACCTGCACCGAAAAGCGCGCGGCAATCGTGTTGAGCAGGCGCAGCAAGGCCGCGGAGCCATGCGCGGTGAAGCCTTTGGTCGCGATTTCGGATGAAGCCTTCGACACCGCCTGCGCCAGCGCGCCGCGCATGATGAAGTAGCCGAAGTCGGCGTCGTCCTGGGCTTTCGAAGTGCCGCCCATGCCGAGCACCGTCAGGCATTGCAACTGCGTGTCGATCGACGTCAGATCCTCGCCCTCGCTGCGCGCGATGTCGCAGATCGAGCGAAACATCAGCGTGGTCGTGACCGGCAGCTCGACGGGCAGCGCGAACAGACCAAATGCACCGCCGGCCGCGCCGGTGGTCGCCACAGCGAACTTGTGCAGCAGGTTGCTCGGCTTGTCGGGCACGATCAGGGGGGAGGCGCCGGCCTGCCGTCCAAGCGTGCGCAGCGCAATCGAGAGGCACTTGCGCAACGCCAGCTCCGTCGCATCCGTGACCTTTTCGTTAGCAAAAGCCGGCATGCGCGAGAGCAGCTTCTCGAGCGGCGCGCCGACTATGCTGGCCAGTTTCATCGCCAGCGCGGGGCTCTCCAGTTCGTGTTTCGCGCGTCGCAGCGCGCTCACGTCGTCGTCCGATAATGATTGTGCTGCGAGCGAACTCGGCTCCATGTGCCTCCCTGGCGTCAGGTGTGGTCCATTCTTCAGTCGATTGCCGGCGCAGTGAACCGTACCGGCGGGTTCCAGCTTAGAGCCTCACTGCGTGCTATGATTCCCAATCGTTTGACTGGTCAACTGTTGCGCTATCAAAAATGGCTGTCCATACCGCGGCCCACCACTCGAGTGGGCAAGTTTTACCTTTCCGCGAATCGCTACTGGCGATGCTCGGCATCTCCTTCGTCACGATGCTGGTGGCCCTCGACCAAACGGTGGTCGGTACCGCATTGCCCACTATCGTTTCGGAACTGAAGGGGTTCGAGCTTTACGCGTGGGTCGCCACGTCGTATCTGCTGACCTCGGTGATTACCGTGCCGATCTTTGGCCGGCTCGGCGATTACTACGGGCGCAAGCCATTCGTGATCGCATCGATCGTCGTGTTCACGGGGGCTTCGGTGTTATGCGGCGCCGCCAACAACATGCTGTTCCTCGTGCTCGCGCGCGGCTTGCAGGGCATCGGCGGCGGCATGCTGGTCGGCACCGCCTTCGCGTGCATTCCTGATCTTTTCCCCGACTCAGTTGTGCGACTGCGCTGGCAGGTAATGATGAGTTCGGCGTTCGGGATTGCGAACGCGGTGGGGCCGTCGCTCGGCGGCTTTCTCACGCAGTACTATGGCTGGCGCTCGGTGTTTTATGTGAATCTGCCGGTCGGCTTGTTGTCGCTGTTTTTCGTCTGGCGCTTCCTGCCGCATCTGCGGCACGTCGAGCACGAGGGCAAGATGCGGCTCGATTGGCCGGGTGCGCTGCTAATCGCGGTAGCGCTCGGCTCGCTGCAACTGTTCGTCGAGATGCTGCCGAAGCACGGCATCACCTTGAGCGCCTTCGCGCTGCTCGCACTGAGCGTCGCCTCGGCATACGGGTTGTGGCAGTGGGAAAAGCGTTGCTCGACGGCGATTCTGCCGGTGGATATGTTTCGTAATCGCAGTCTGGCGGCGCTCTTCACGCTTGCCGTGCTGGGCGGCTTCACGATGTTCTCGTTGCTGTTCTATGCGCCGTTGCTGTTCCAGGGCGGCTTCGGGATGTCGCCGAAAGAAGCGGGGCTCGTCATTACGCCGCTCGTCGTGTTCATCACGATCGGCAGTATTGCCAACGGCCGTATCGTCTCGCGTGTGCGCAATCCGAATCTGATGCTGTACATCGGCTTCGCGCTGGTGGCGCTGGCCTGTCTCGGCGTGGTCGTCGCGACGCGTTCCATGCCGCAATGGCTGCTGATGTCGTTCATGGTGCTCGGTGGCCTCGGTCTCGGTTTCGTGATGCCGAATCTGACGATCTTCGCGCAGCAGACAGCCGGCCGCGAACATCTTGGCATTGCCACCGCGTTGCTGCAGTCGCTGCGGATGATCGGCGGGATGATCGGCACGGCGCTGACCGGCACCCTGATTAGCCATATGTACGCGAGCGGCGTGCGCCGCGCGCTGGAGAACGATCACGCGTCGCAGTGGTTCTCCGATCTCGGCGACCCGCAAATCCTGATCAATCGCGACGCGCAAACCACCTTGCTTGGCCAGCTGACGCATGCAGGCCACAACGGTGCGATGCTGCTCGAGAGCGCGCGCGAGGCGCTCGTCGCCGCGATTCATCTGGGTCTCGCGCTGGCGGCGATCATCGCCGTGGTGTCCGTGTGGCAAAGCCGCCGTGTGCCGCCGATCAAGCTCCAGCGCAAGCTCGAGCCGGTGATTCACGCGGATTGATTTTTTTAGCCTTATCGTTTTACTGACAGATCATGGAAGAACAGGACCGCGTCGCCGTCATGCAGCAATTCGGCCGCACTTATCGGGCGTTCATGTCGGCGTTCGAGGCCCACGTTGGCCAGCCGTTGCCGCGCTGGCGCATTCTGCTCGCGCTGCACGAGCAGGCTGGCGAGTCGTCGCAGAAGCGGCTGGTCGAGCGCTTGCGCGTCGATCCGGGCGCGCTTACGCGGCAGTTGAAAACGCTCGAGGGTTTAGGCTGGATTGCTCGCAGCATGGATACGCGCGATAACCGAGTGACCAATGTGCGTTTGACCGAAGTGGGGCGGTCGGTGACTGAAGCCAGCCTGCCGCGCCGCAACGCGTTTTTGCACGACACGATGGCGGCATTGCCGGACGATGCGCTGGGTGCGCTGTCGGGGGCTTTGAAGATGCTGGAAGCGCGGATCGGCGATGTTGCGGCGACGGCTAATGCTGCAGGCGCGGCCTCTGCCGCTTCGCCGCAAGCGCCCGACGCGCCCGACGCGGCTGGCACGGCTGGCACGGCTGGCACGGCTGGCGCTGTCCCGGCAGGTTAGACCTCAGACACGAAAGCGCAGCCGATTCAGCGCCGCAGCCTCCGTGAACGGCACGACCTGAATCGAGGTCATGAACCTCATGAGCGTCACGAATGGCGCGCCACTTCACCGTGAAGCGCGCCGTTTGCATCAAGATCAGAAGAACGTTTCGATCACTTCCGTGACGCGGTAGGACGGATCGACCACCAGCACCTGACGCCACTTGTCGAACGTCAGACATGGGTGCGAGATGTCGAACGCGATCATGTCGCCCACTTTCAGATCGGTGCCGGCGGGAATCCGCAGATACGCGTGCTGATCCATCAGGCCGAAAATCTCCCAGCCTTCGCTCGCCGCGATATCGCGCGGCGCTTCGGTGCCCGGCCGATAGTGGCGCGACGGTTCAGGCATGCCCGCATCGAAAGCGGAATCGCGTTTGCCGAGGCCGATGATCGCGCGATCCGGCTCCGGAATCGACTGCACGTACGCCCATAGTTGCAGCGCCGGCAACAAGCCTTCGCCCATTTTCTTCGCGACCGGATTGCGCGCGAAGATGTCTGTTTGCGCTTTGCGGTAGATGCCGACGTCATGCGTCAGATAGCAGCCGGGCCGCAGCACGACTTCGACCTTGCCGGTCTCCGAGGCCTTCACGAATTCTTCCGCGACCACGTCGTACCAGGCCGAGCCGGCGCCTGACAAAACGGCGGGCGTGCGAGCAAAACGTCCCTCCTCGACAAGCGCGCGCGTCACAGCGACGGCGCTTTGCAGGAACTCGCGCACTTCGTGCTCTTCCTTTAGCACGCCTTCATACAACTCGACGCCCGCCAGCTTCAACACATTCGGATAGCGTGCGATTGCCTCGAGCACTGCGTTGCGCTGCGCTTCGTCGCGCACGCCGGTGCGGCCGCCGGGCACGCCGAGTTCGAGCAATACTTGCAGCGGCTTGCGTACCGAAGTGAAAAACTGACCCAGTTGCTCGACGCCTTCGGCGGAATCGACGAGGCAGAAGAATTCGAAATCAGGATCGCTCAGCAACTCGGCGACCATCATCATGTTGCGGCGGCCAACCAGCTGGTTGGCCATCAGAATTCTCGATACGCCGCCGTGATACGCCGCGCGCACCTGATGCGCGGTGGCGAGCGTGATGCCCCATGCGCCGGTTTCGAGCTGACGGCGAAACAGCTGCGGCGCCATGGTGGTTTTGCCGTGCGGCGCGAGCTTGACGCCGTATTCCGCGACGAACGCCTGCATCCACTTCAGATTGTGTTCCACCCGATCCGAGTACAGCACAGCGGCGGGCAGGCTCACGTCTTCGTTCAGCAGGTTCCACTCGAGGCGCGTGGCATCCGTGAGTTGGATACTGGTGCCCGGAACCATGCCCAAGCCCTTGCTATAAGGATCAATCGTCGCGCCATGATAGTTTGTAACTTTCATGTCTCCCTGCTCCATCGTCCAGTTAAATTGAATCAAAGTTGACTTTACTATGTTACCGAAAGTACGATGGTTGAAGAAATGTTATTTAGTACCAAAACTTGCCGGAGGCTCTTTGTAAGCCTTCGCGGGACACCCCACAGTCTGCAATGAATTCAACCGCCGAACCGCTGGCTTTCGATATCGTCGCGCGCATTGCCGAGTGCGCGCCGGAACTGCGTTCGGCCGAACGCAAGGTTGCGGCACTGATTCTCGATGATCTGACTGGCGCCTCGCGCGCCAGCATTGGCGCGCTCGCCCAGCAGGCAGAGGTGAGCGTCGCCACCGTGACCCGTTTTGCCAAGGCGGTGGGTTGCCGCGACGTGCGGGAGTTGAAGCTGCGGCTCGCGCAGGCTGCAGCGGTGGGCCAGCGCTTCCTGCAAGTGGGTGGACCCACCGATGCCCCCGAGCCGATCGCCACCCGCGTATTCGACGAACTGCAAACTGCGCTTGCGCATAACCATCAGCTTCTTCGTCAGGCGCCTTTAGCCGAAGCGGCAGCCGCCTTGCGCGCCGCGCGAATGATTTACGTATTCGGCATGGGTGGCGGATCGACCGCATTGGCCGACGAGATGCGCTTCAGACTCGTGCGCCTTGGCCGCCCCGTCGCGACCTATCAGGACGGGTTGTTGCAGCGCATGGTGGCGAGCACCGTATCGCGCGAGTGTGTCGTGATCGCACTGTCCACTACCGGGCGCGTGCCTGAGATGGTCGAGAACTGCAAGATCGCGCGCAGCTACGGTGCGATTGTGATTGCGCTGACCGCGCCGGCTTCGCCTTTGGCCAAACTGGCCGATTGGGTGATCCCGATCGTCGCCTTTGAAACCGATTTCATCTACAAGCCGTCGTCGTCGCGCTACGCGATGATGATGGCGCTCGATGTGCTCGTCACCGAACTCGCCGTCAGCCAGGGTGACGAGAGCCGCGAATTGCTGCGCCGCATGAAGCACGCGCTCGACGCGCACCGTGGCGGCGGCGATCGACAACCGTTAGGAGACTGATCCATGCATTCGCATCCCGAAGCCGCCGATACGCTGATCGTCGGCGCGCAACTGTACGACGGCACGGGCGCGCCGCCGGTTGAACGCGACGTCGCGATCCGCGACGGCCGCATCGTCGCGATCGGCAATCTGTCGAACTGGCTCGCCGAAGAGGTGATCGAGGCCAATGGCCGCGCGCTGGCGCCGGGCTTCATCGACGTTCATACGCATGACGACACGCACGTGATCCAGTCGCCGCAAATGCTGCCGAAGATCACCCAGGGCGTGACGACGGTGATCGTCGGCAATTGCGGGATCAGCGCGTCGCCGGTTTCGTTGAAGGGCGATCCGCCCGATCCGATGAACCTGCTCGGCGAGCGTGACGCGTTCCAGTACCCGACTTTCGCTGCGTATGTGAAAGCGGTGAACGCGGCGCGTCCCGCGGTGAATGTCGGCGCGCTGATTGGGCACACGGCGTTGCGCAGCAATCAGATGGACCGGCTCGATCGCGCGGCGACGGCCGAGGAAATCGACGGCATGCGCGCGCAACTCGAAGAGGCGTTGTCGAACGGGGCCTTGGGTCTGAGTTCGGGACTCGCGTACAGCTCGGCTTTTTCGGCGCCGACCGAAGAAGTGATGGCGCTGGCCGAGCCGCTCGCCGCCGCCGGCGCGCTTTACACGACGCACATGCGTACCGAGTTCGACGCGATTCTCGACGCGATGGACGAAGCGTATCGGGTGGGCCGTCACGCGCAAGTACCGGTGGTGATTTCGCATCTGAAGTGTGCGGGGCCGTCGAACTGGGGGCGTAGTGAGGAGGTGCTGAAGTCGCTGGAAGGCGCGCGTCGTTTGCAGCCGATCGGCTGCGATTGCTATCCGTACAACCGCAGTTCGTCGACGCTCGATCTGAAGCAGGTGACGGGCGACATCGACATCACGATTACGTGGTCGGAGCCGCATCCCGAGATGGCGGGCAAGCTGGTGAAGGAGATTGCCGCCGAGTGGGGCGTCACGCAGCAGGAGGCGGGCAAGCGTTTGCAGCCGGCGGGCGCGGTGTATCACAACATGTCCGAGGACGACGTGCGGCGGATTCTGTCGCATCCCGCCACGATGGTCGGCTCGGATGGTTTGCCGAACGATCCGCTGCCGCACCCGCGGTTGTGGGGCGCGTTTCCGCGCGTGCTCGGCCACTACGCGCGCGATGCGAAGCTGCTGCCGCTCGAAGAGGCGGTGCGCAAGATGACCAGCCTGTCGGCGCACCGGTTTGGTTTGGCGCAGCGGGGCGAGGTGCATATCGGTTATCACGCGGATCTGGTGTTGTTCGACCCGGCCCGGGTGCGCGACGCGGCGACGTTCGAGAATCCTCAACAGGCGGCCGATGGCATCGATGCGGTGTGGGTGAACGGCGTATTGACTTACTGCGATGGGGCCGTGACCGGCGAACGGGCAGGGCATTTTGTGGCGCGCGGTGCGGTGTCGAAGGGTGATGCGCACGGCGCGTTTTGATTTTGGTTTTCTGATTGATGCGGTATGCGTGTTGGTTGGCGCGTGCCGGACTTCTAAAGGAGTTGGATGATGAAGCGATATGGCGTGGAAGGCGGCAAGGGTACCGGTGGTCAACATATGCCCTTTGCTCGGGCGGTCGAAGCGGATGGCTGGTTGTTCGTTTCCGGGCAGACGCCGATGGAAAATGGTGAGGTGATCAACGGTGGCATCGTTGAGCAATCGCACAAGGCGATTCAGAACGTTTTTGCCATTTTGAAGGAAGCTGGGTATGGGGCGGAGCATGTTGTCCGCTGTGGCGTGTGGCTCGACGATCCGCGTGATTTTGCTTCTTTCAATAAGGTGTTTCGGGAGTATTTTGGCGAGAATCCGCCGGCGCGGGCTTGTGTCGTTTCTTCGATGGTGATTGATTGTCGGGTTGAGGTTGACTGCGTCGCTTATAAGAAGCCTTCGGCTTAGTAGGTTTTTGGGGTTCGCCACAGGCGCTGAGCGGGGTTGGTTGTGTTCGTAGCGCTTGTTGATTGTCCCTGTGTCTATGGCGGTGCCTTTCCTTGATTTGTTAGTAATTCAAGGAAAGGCCACCGCCGTAAGCACACAGACAAAAGCGCAGAGCAGGCAAACAAATCAAGAAAAACCCAACCCCCCAAGGCATGCAGACAAAAAACCGCCGCAGGCAAAAAACACGCCCCCTTATTGCCGCGCCAACCGCAAATTATCCGGCATCGGCAAATTAAAATTCGTCCGGAACGGATTAATATCCAGCCCCCCGCGCCGGGTATACCGCGCATAAACCGCAAGCTTCACCGGCCGACAGGCCTTAAGAACATCGATAAAAATCTTCTCAACACACTGCTCATGAAACCCGGTGTGATTCCGATAGGAGACGATGTACCTCAGCAAGCCCGCATGATCGATCTGCGGCCCGACGTAATGGATCTGCACGCTGCCCCAGTCAGGCTGCCCGGTCACCGGGCAATTCGACTTCAACAAGTTAGAGAACAAAGTCTCTTCAACCGGCGCTTCATCAAGCGCAGCCTTGAGCAACGAAGCATCCGGATGATAAACATCCGTATCCAGATCCAACCGATCCAGCGACAAGCCTTCAAACTCTTCCATCTGCAGCTTGCCAAACTCATACGGCGCCGTCAGATGAACAGAAACCGTCGCCCCACAAGAAGCGGAAACATCGCGTTTGATCGTGTCACGCACAACTTCCATCGACTCAAACGCTGTCTGCGCAAACGACCCAAGATAAAGCTTGAACGACTTCGACTCGACAATATTTGGCGAATCAGCCGGCACAAAGAAAGTCGCCACCGCAATTTGCGGCTTGCCGCGCGCATTCAGCCAGGAAAGCTCGTAAGCATTCCAGATGTCCGTGCCGAAAAACGGCAACTGCGCGCCAATCCCAATCGCCTCGCGCGCATTCTTCCGGGCAATCGGAAAAAGCAACGAAGCGTCATATTGTTCGGTGTAAGTGGAAGCCTTACCCAGCGGTGATTGTTCGGGTGTCATGATGCATTCACGATGCCACTCAGCACGTGCCCAGTCGCCGTCACGACGCGGGCCGATTCGCAATGGCCTATTTGGTCGTCGAAGAAAAAGTCCGGCTCGAACTCGCGCAAAAATGCGCTCTTGTCGAGGCCGCCGAGGAACATCGCTTCGTCGATTTCGATGTTCCACGCCATCAATGTGCGGATCGCGCGCTCATGCGCCGGGGCCGAGCGCGCCGTCACCAATGCCGTACGAATATGCATCGGCGCGGCTTCGTCCGCGAGTTTCTGCAGCCGGTGCAGCGCTTCGAGCAACGGCTTCAAAGGCCCATCCGCGAGCGGCAAATCCTTGTTGTGAATCTCATGGCCGACGAACGCCCGCAAGCCATCCTTCTGGAACACGCGCTCGGCTTCGTCGGAAAACAGCACGGCGTCGCCGTCGAAGGCAATCCGGATCTCGTCCGGATAGGTACTCGCCATTTTCGCCGATTCGGGCAAGACGCGCGCGGCCGGAAATCCGGCGGCCAGTGCGTCGCGCACGTCATCCTGATTCGCGGACAAAAACAGCGAGGCGTTCAGCGGCTTCAGATAGCCGAATGGCGCGCGCCCACGTGTAAACACGCCACGCTCGATCGCCAGCCCGTACTCCCTGCACGAATGAAATGCGCGCAAGCCGCTGATCGGATCGCTGCGCGACAGGATCACCACTTCGACCCGGTGGCCGCCGGCATTCAAGGCCAGCAGCTTGCGGATCAGCGGAAACGCGACGCCCGGTTTGGCGGGCACGGCCAGCCGTTCGCGCTGCAACGCTTCATACGCCTGCAGATTGCCTGCCTCGTACACGCAGTTCTCTTCCTCGAAGTCGAACAGTGCGCGCGAGGAGATTGCCACCACCAGTTTGTCGACGAGCGAAAGAGCCATCTGCGCGTTTCAATCCAAAAAGATCAAGCGAGGAACAAACGGTACACGGGGTTCTGCGTCTCTTCCCAGTACGGATAGCCAAGCGTCGCGAGAAAGCGCTCGAACTCGCCGTTCTCGCTCTCCGGCACCTGGATGCCGACCAGAATCGAACTGTAGTCCGCACCCTGGTTGCGGTAATGGAACAGGCTGATATTCCAGTTCGGCGCCATCGACGACAGGAACTTCATCAGCGCGCCCGGCCGCTCCGGAAACTCGAAACGGAACAGGCGTTCGTCATGCGCCAAAGGCGAGCGGCCGCCGACCATGTAGCGGATGTGCTGCTTCGACAGTTCATCGAAGGTCAGATCGACGGTGGCGAAACCGTGCGCTTCAAATGCGCCGGCGATCTGCGCCGATTCGCTGCGATTCCTGATCTGCACGCCGACAAAGATATGGGCGGATTTCGCGTCCGCAATGCGGTAGTTGAATTCGGTGACGCTGCGCGTCCCCACCAGTTCGCAGAACCGGCGGAAGCTGCCGCGCTCTTCTGGAATCGTCACGGCAAACACCGCTTCACGCGCTTCACCCACTTCAGCACGCTCGGCCACGAAACGCATGCGGTCGAAATTCATGTTCGCGCCGGACGTGATCGCGATCAGCGTCTGGTTCTCGAGGCCTTCGCGCTCGGCATACTGTTTGGCGCCGGCCACGGCCAGCGCGCCGGCCGGCTCCAGCACGCTGCGGGTGTCCTGAAACACGTCCTTGATCGCGGCGCACAGCGCATCGGTGTTCACGAGCAGCACATCGTCAAGGTATTCGCGGCACAGGCGGAAGGTTTCCTCGCCCACCAGCTTCACTGCGGTGCCGTCCGAGAACAGCCCGACTTCGTTTAGCGTGACCCGTTCCCCCGCTTTCAGCGACGCGGCCATCGCGCACGAGTCATCGGTCTGCACGCCGATCACCTTGATCTCCGGGCGCACCGATTTCACGTACGCTGCGACGCCCGCGGCCAG